>JAGBXO010000004.1 GCA_017629245.1 Alphaproteobacteria bacterium
TCATGCGTTGTGCCCAAATCTTCATCATTTGTTGGTGCGGTTGCCAATACCGGATTTGCTGCCAACATGGCACACAGTGATACTGTAAATATAAACTTTCTGGCTTCCAACGGCATACGAATCTCTCCTTTCTATTTCAAATCTTGGTGGTGATGCGGAATTGAATAGAGTGTATTTTAATAACCACACGGGTCATCAAAATGGGGCGCATCACCACAATAAAAAAACCACCAGAATTAAATTCAAAGTGGTCAGGAGGTTCAAGACAATTACAGGAATTGTGTGCTTATTCAATATATTCACATCCCTCCTGACCAAAAATGATCAGGAGTTTTTTTCAACGGAACCATAATAAAAAAAGCGCATAATATGCGCCACAAGTATGTATTCCGACGCCTGTACCGAGGTCTTGACACCCCATCGCGACAATACATCACGACACAAACATTTTAACAGATTATTGAAATGAATGTCAATCGCTTTGATAAACAAAAGTTTATGTTATCGGTTAGTGTTAGTATTAGCAAAAAGAATCCCGCCATTCATTGCCTTATTAACTTCCTTATCATTTACAATTTTTCCCAAAAAAAATTGTCCCCGGCCCCCAAGCAGGAATGCCAAAGTTTATATTTTTGCCACCACTTACCACTAACAACTTACAAAACCACTTACACTAACCACTAAAAAAATCCCCCAAACGGGGGATTTTTTATAACTGAATATACATATTCGGATTTTTTTCCAACTGTTTCATACCTTCATCCAATGTTTCACGATATTCTATGAATTTCTTTTTATCCGCCGTCCCCAGATTACTAATTGCAGGCAACTTCACCGTCATCGGATTTACATGCACGCCGTCCTTGATAATTTCATAGTGCAAATGCGGCCCCGTTGAATACCCGGTTGAACCAACATACCCAATTGTCTGTCCCTGGCGTACGGTTGTGCCAACATTTACCCCCTTGGCAAATTTGGACATGTGCGCATACAGTGTTTCAAACGAACCATTATGGCGAATCTTTACAAAATTACCATGCCCACGATTATAACTGCGCGCAATCACGCGCCCCGCCCCTGCGGCCGGAATTGGTGTCCCGGTTGATGCACGGAAATCAACCCCTTTGTGCGCGCGTGTATACCCCAGCACCGGATGTTTACGATTACGCGAAAACTTGCTGGTGATTTTTGCGTTATTAATCGGTGTTCTTTTCAATGACTTAATTGCACCATTACCATTTTCATCATAATACCCCGTTGTACCATCAGATTTTCTGAACCGATACATCTTCACATTGCCGCGCAACGCCTCAAAGGAAACCGCCAAAACACGCCCATTATCAATTTTTTGACCGTTTGAGAAGTTTTCTTCATATAACACCGAAAACTTTTGCCCCGCACGAACATCGCGTTCAAAGTCCATTTCAAATGCCAGCAAATCATACACATCAACCAAGATTCCCGCCGGAATACCTGCGCGCTGGCCAGCCAAATAGAAACTGTCACCATCTAATATTTCGCCAGATTTATAGACCGCACGAATATCACGTTCAATATCCATCGTCTTACAATCCCACGCACCTGCATCATTGCATGTTAATTCAACCTGGCGCCACGGGGATGGAATAACAACAATCTTAGACACCGGCGCATCATCATGTGGGCGCACAAATTCTAATTTATCCCTGTCAGCACGCAGGGTTGAAATTTCTGCATCCGCCTTTAACACGCGGGCAATTTCATTAACATCGTTATGGGTTAACCCCTGCTCTAACAACAACTTAGATAAAGTATCGCCCGATGCAACCATAACCACAGATTTACACTCATTCAAACGCGCAGCACGCATTTGCCCCGGCGTTCGCTTGGTCGCGACCAAGAAAACAGCAACCAAACTCAACAGTACAGCCAACACCATAACCAGTCGGGTCAGATTAGCAGTATTTATAATATTTTTTGCTTTTTTCATGTCAACGATTATAATGGCAATATGAAAATAAATCAAGCATTCACAGCACTACAAAACGCAGGCGGCATACGGGCGGCCCGTATTATCACAGAAAATACTAAGAAAATTTCTTATCTTTCCCTGTGGCGTATGACAAGAAAATTACGGCGCGGCGTACCCGTAGCCAAGATAATCGGACAAAAGTGGTTCTATGGCATGCGTTTCTATACCAATAAATATACACTGGATCCACGTCCCGACACAGAAACACTGGTATCCGCGGTTATATCAGACATCTCGACCGACACGCGGATACGAATATTGGACCTGGGAACAGGAACTGGTTGCATAATCTGTGCATTGGTAAAAAATATTTTTGGCGCATCTGGCATTGCAATAGATAAATCGTGGCGCGCCTTGGGGGTTGCACGCAGAAACATACGCACACATCATCTGCACAGAAAAATAAAAACGATTCGCACATCTTTTGAACACGCGCATAAATTTGGCGAAAAATTTGATATAATTGTATCTAACCCACCTTATATCGCGATTAATGACACGCGCGTAGACGACGGCGCATTACACGACCCAAAGATTGCACTATATGCGGCCGACAATGGATTGGCTGCATATAAATCAATTGCAAAAAATGCAAAAGAATGGATAACAGATGACGGAAAATTGTACCTGGAAATTGGTATTGACCAAGGTGCAGATATAAAAAATATATTTATTAGTAACGGTTGGGATCTGCGACATACGCAATGCGACCTGGCCGGTATTGAACGCGTACTTGTATTCACATTGGCACAAAAATGAAACAATTAACAGACACTGATATTGAACAAATGATTAGCACAGATTTTGTGCCCAACGACACACAGACACGCCACGCGGTTCGTTCTGAATTACAATTATCGCGTCGCATACCACATACCCCCAACACGCCCCCAGCGCACGCAACATTGGATTTACATCAATTAACCGAAGAACAAGCCTGGACAGCCATTATGACCCTGGCCCAGTCAGGTACACGTACTGCAAATATCATTACCGGCGCCAGTGGCATATTAAAAATAAAATTTCAGAAATGGGCACACGACAGTATACTAAGCCCCCACATTATATCATTCAAACCAATCAACAATGGCAGTTTCGCCGTCAAATTCAGGAAACTTTGAACTAATTATAATAATTTTTACACCACCCCGTACACTGTGGAAAATTCTGACGCAACGCCGCATCATTTCCCTGATATGGCCTTAACCGGGTACTTGATATACCAGGTTTGATACAATACGATTCCCCTAAATAATTCGTCCCCTTGGTCGAAGCAGCAATCTGTTGCCCCTTATCAATAACAGGTTTTATTCTGGACCCCAATGGATCAACATTTACACCATCAAAACGCACCGCATAATGCAAGTGCGCTCCACCACTATTTCCTGTATTCCCTGCTGTACCAATTTGCTGGCCCTTAGAAACCTTTTGTCCTGCTTTAACATCAATTCTATCCATATGCATATAAACAGTCTCTACAACCTTATCTGAGCCAGAAAAAGGATGCGCTATCACAACAGTATTACCGCCTGTTTTTGAAAAATAAGCCTGATTTACATTGCCATCTGCAGCCGCATACAACGGTGTACCTGTTGTCGCCTTGATATCAACACCACGATGATATCTTGACCCTTTATTCCCCCCTTTGGTGCTGGGGGGGCGTCTTTCTCCAAAATCCGACCCAACCTTTACAGCACCACGAACGGGCGGCCCCAGAAACGACTGCTTACCGGCAATTGCATTTCCAGTTGCCCCTGCCCCCGCTGTTGCCACAGGTTGCTGGGATACAGATACAGCCGGTTGCACTTGCGGTTGCTGGGGCACAGATACAGCTGGTTGCACTTGTACACCAGGTTGAACATATACATATTGTTGCGCATCCGGTTTCACATCCCCCACAACCTGTTGTTGTACAGGCTGTTGTTGTATTGATTGAGTCTGCACAGATTGCTGTACAACAGAATTTTTTTGGGGCTCATAGCCACGCTTAGCATTTTCTAATTCTATCAACCTTTCTAATTCTACCGTTGCACGTTCTATCATACGCTCTTCATCTTCAATGCGCATACCATGATATGCACATCCAGAAACACAAACTCCGTTCTCGTCATACTCTGTTGCTACTTCATCATATCCCTCAGCCAAAACCGCCATCCGACTTGTAAAAGATAAATCATTGAATGTTTTTGGAAAATTTTGTACTGAAATCAAACTTTTCGCAGCGCGCACCACCGCACCATCTGGCGCTGCAAAAACACAGGTAGAACAAAAACACAGGATAAATCCCCCAAGAAACCTCATCGCTATAATAATAACATAAATAAAATAAAAAAACACCAACTTTCCACACTTGCATTCATTCAGTTTTTTCTGCTAATAATACCCCAAAGGAAAAATTCATAATGGCACAAATAAAAACAGTTTACGACCATATACGCAGCAATAATATCAAGACAGCATTGTTGGTACTGTTATTCCCATTAATATTTATTGGCCTGGTGTTTTTATTTACATGGATAGTATCACCAATTGAATCTGCAATTGAAACAACAATCGCCGTGGCCACACCAACAATTATAGTATGCGGCGTATGGATGCTGATATCATGGGCATTTGGTGACTCTATGATGCTGGGCGCGGCACACGCATATGAAATATCCCCTGACAACAGCGAACATCGCGAAATATATCGCATGGTTGAAAATGTTGCCCTGGCGGCGGGTCTGCCAACACCACGGGTATATATTATAAACGACAATTCACTAAACGCCTTTGCCACAGGTCGCACCCCACGCGACGCATCAGTTGCGCTGACCCAAGGCATAATAAAAAAACTGGATCGTAACGAACTGTCTGGTGTAATCGCGCACGAAATGGCACACATTGGCAACCGCGACATCAGACTGGACATGCTGTTGATAACCGGCGTTGGGGTCACTGTATTTATTGCAGACATAATATGGCGCAACATAGTATATGGCAATTATCACCATTCATCTGATGACCATGAAAACAGAAACGGCGCGACTGTGCTATTAATGGTATGGTTGGCTTTTATGGTATTTAACGGAATTATTACCCCTTTACTGCGCATGGCAATATCCAGAAATCGCGAATACGCAGCCGATGCAACTGGTGCACACATAACACGAAATCCCGGCGCATTAGCATCCGCCCTGAAAAAAATCAGTTCTGATTCACGTGTTGAGTGCCTGGATAAAATAAAATCAATGTCATCTGCCTGTATCGCCAACCCTGCTGCACCACGCGAATTTATCGGCGATTTGATGGCGACACACCCACCAATTGACAAACGCATAGAACGTCTGGAATCAATGAATATTAAATAAAGAAAGGTAAAGGGAAACAAAAAAATGGCAAATTTGCATTTTCACTATGGCGTAATGAGCAGTTCTAAATCCGCCGCCTTGATTATAAACGCCCACAATTTCACCAAGAACGGCACCCAGACCGAGGTTATAAAGCCATCATTCGACACGCGTTTTGGCAAACAAAAAATTGTATCGCGCATCGGTCTGGAATGGGATGCAATGACAATGCCAAATTTACAAACCTATACCCCTGCCCCCGACACACGCGTTATTCTGGTTGACGAGGTTCAATTTTTCAGCCCGTCAGACATAGACAAACTGGTACACATTGCCGACAACCATGGCAGGATTGTGATGTGCTATGGCCTGATGACAGACAGCAATGAAAAAATATTCCCCGCATCCCAAAGATTGATTGAGGTTGGTGCAAAATTACATCGCATGGAATCAAATTGTCAGATTAACGGCTGTATGAAGATGGCGACACACCACCTGCGCTTTGATGCAGATGGCAAAGTAATCCACGCTGGCGATCAGTTTGCCCTGGGGGACAGCAACTATAAATCAGTATGCCGTCATCACTATAACGAACTATACCATAACAAACAAAAGACCCGATAAAAAAATAATAATTTTTGCTTGCATTTTAAATAAAAAGATATAAAATATTAATCCGTTGCATCCATAGCTTAACTGGATAAAGCATCTGACTACGGATCAGAAGACTGAGGGTTCGAATCCTTCTGGATGCGCCACGAATTCAAAACCGACCTTTTTGGTCGGTTTTTAATTTGTGTTGCACATCCCAGATTTGAACCCGACCAGAGGGTTCGACAATGAGTAAACGAAAACAAGCCTGCGCAGTTTGAGTGCTAACGAATGCCCCGCAGATATTTTTCACAAAAATATCAAGGGAATCCTTCTGGATGCGCCAGAATTAATAAAGAATGTCGCATTGTACGACATTTTTATATTCACAAACCCAAAAAACAACTTATAATCAAACAAACAACAGCCAAAAGAATAAATATGTTTTTATCTATTGATCGGCGTCGCACACTGTATAAACTAAAAAACAGACTGCGTCTGCGAAACAGAAAATTTTCACTGATTGCATCAAATTGCACCGGTATGTTTATACTAAAAGACTTAAATTTGCCATATCGTTCACCATTTGTAAATCTGTGGTTGTACCCAAATGATTTTATCAAATTTCTGTCACGCCCCGAACACTATATGGCGCAACCATTGGAATTTATTGACAAACCAAACATAAAATATCCTGTTGGACGATTAGATGATATTGAAATTTATTTTCAACATTTTTCATCCGCACAATCTGCGCGCGAAAAATGGGTTCGTCGCGCTCAACGCATAGATATGAATAATCTGTTTATCATAATGACTGACCGCGACGGTTGCACATACGAAAACCTGTTACAGTTTGACAGCCTGCCATACAAGAACAAGGTAATATTTACCCACAAACCATACCCCGAAATAAAGTCCGCGGTATACATCCCTGGCTTTAAACACATGGGGTGCGTTGGCATGTTATACGAATACCCAACCCCAAAATCAAGTAAACGATTTTATGACGCCTTTGACTATGTAAAATGGTTTAATCGGGCCAAAAACAACAAAAATTAACCATAAGAGATGAAAATGCAAAACACATTTCAAAATTATGTATCAGAATATCAAATGCGCATAAACGAAATCTGCGCACTGATAAAAATCGCAACCGCCAATCCACGCAATTGCAATTCAACAATTGGTGCAATAAATAAAAAACTGGAACAAATTGACCGAATAACAACCAAAATATTAGATATGATTGAACCCGGTGCCAGATATAACGAACAAAATCCAGACTATATGCGTTATTTATCCGCCCATAAACAGTTTTTAAATGCCTTGGATTTATTTGAAACGATTTTATCCGATCCGCGCCCAAACCAGCGATAAGAATAAAATTCCCTGCAACACTTACACCGTCATCCACGCGACGTCCGATATCCATTGCCCGATCAACATCCTTGTTATTTACAATTTTTTTCTAAAAAAATTGCCCCATTTGGGGCAACCAAGAAAGGAACTGATAAAAACCATTACCTCAATCCAAATGAAGTAATATAGTTAAACGAAATTCCCATGATAAAGCTGCTGCCATAGACATCAACACCACGGGCGCGGGCACGACGATATTGCACATATGGCCCCATCGTCAAATCACCCCACAAATTTGTATCCATACGCACAACCGCACTTAAATCGCGTTCCAGGTCTGTTGGTACATATTCAGAATAGCTTAAATATTCACGATAGTAACCATTTGTGGACAATTTCACCCCTTCACGAACCTGATATTCCAAACGCCATCCCAATTCGGCGGCCAATTTACTGGTTTTATATTCCGCGTATGTAAAATCGTATTCATACACACCTGTTAAATACAAACTTTTGATAATCGCGTTATCAAACAGTGACAAACCCACATTTGTACGAACAATATTCTGACGTGGGGTGGTATCGGCCGTCTTGAATTCCGTATCATATGCCGCACGCACCGTCGGCCCAAACTTAATACCCGCAAATTCAAAGCAATCGTATGATAAATTACTGCTTAACAAAATATCATCGGCGTTTTCACTGACTGTCTGGGGCCCCTGATACGGCTTTAATTTTGTTTCACCATATTCCATAAACAGACCATTATCCCACTGCAATCTGTCCTTGTTATATTCCAATGCCGTATCAAAGACCCCCTTGATAAAATCCTGGCTGTCTGCTTTCAGTGCAGACACCGGCGAATCCTGATAATCTGCGGAATTACGAACCTGGGTCTTTGACCATTCCAAACCGATTCTACGTACATTCAGCACCAAATCCGTCTTGGCTTCATCCGCCACGGCCAGCCCCGGCAACAAACCAACCAACAAAAACAACGAAATCTTTTTCATTTCACACCCCATCTAAAAGCTATTTCCAAATACGCAAAATACCATCCTGATTTGCGAATCGCCACCCACTTTCACGTACAGCAATGGTAAACGCACCACGCGCAGATGTTGGCAATTCCAATGTCGCAGTATTACCCGTCATGTATTTTGTACCGAGATCAAATTTTTCCGCCCGTGCGATTCGATTCAAATCAGCCCAGTTATTCACCGCATCTGACATATTAACCGAAACGATAAAGACATCGCGCTGACTGCCGTCTGGCAACCAATTTTGCACCGAATTTTCTGTCAGCCAATTACGCACCGCCGCAGCGTCTAATTCCATTGTTATGTTTGCAGAATATGTCGTATCCGACAACTGTTCCCCATCAATTGACGAAGCTGAAATCAAATTTGCCAATTCACTGTTCTTGGTATTCTGCATCAGTTGGCGCAACGCATCTACATCTGCGTATTGCCGCAAAACATCACCCAGAATCTGGCGACGCGCCTCGTCAAAGGCCATATTTTTCGCCGTCGCCGCCGTGTCACTGGTAACATTTACCGAAGCCCGCCCCTGCAACTGTGCCGCATGGGCAGACACGGCAAACACCATCCCAACAAATAATCCCAGAACTGTCTTTAATCTAAACATATCAGAACTTTGCATTTATCCCAACACGAATACCCATTGATTTATAGAACGATTCTATTTCACCGCCCGATTTACATACCCAACCTGGACACTCTTCTTCCAAGGCAGCAATATTCTGGGCAATCGCATTTTCTTGCAACATTAACGCTTCATCACCCGCATATTTATTGTTCAAAATACTGTTATAAATACCCATATAATATTCTTCACTTAAATATGTTTCTGCATCCGCATCAGATACGGTATAGTAATCATATGTCAACCCAATCGACAAGGCAACACTATCCGTAATTGCTGTTGACCAATTCGCCCCCAATCCAAAATGTAATGCACCACCAACACCTGCGGTATCTTCAACAGATTTAGGATGCGCCCAATCAAAACGATACGGCTGATCCCCAGTTGCAGTATATGACGGCAAACCTAATTCAACAAATGCATTAACTGCATTATTCTGATTAATATCATACAGCATATCCAATGCCAAATACGGGCCCGACCATTCCACCTCATACTTATGGCTAATTCCTGGCTGACCATAGTAATATGTACCACCAGTGTTTACAAACTCATAACCACTGGGCACCTGAATTTCATCATTCAAATCAATATTACCATCACCATTTGTATCGCCACGCGTTGCCAAGAATTGATTTCCGGCACTGTCAGAAAATATCAACACCGGATCACATTGCACTTCATCACTGCCCGGAACCGTTACACAACCACCCGTTCCATCATATATATCGACCGACAATCCATGATTATTATGTGTTTCCAATTCATACTTTAAATAACGCCACCCAACAGATGGTGTAACCTTCATATTTCCCCACTTAAAGAAATCCTTTAACCCAAAGCCGGCATTAAATTCCATCATACTGCCACTTTTCGATGTACCAACAGACAAAGCGTTTCCAATCTGATTACCCAGAACATTATACTTCGTACAATTACCCTGAGCATCTTTTTCAACACATTCGCTCCATTCGGTCACGAGATAACCACCATTTGTAATATCATCGTCATTCATGGTCGATTCGCCAGCCTGCATACCATATTTTAACCCTGCCACAACCTGCATTGCAGTATTCCCCGCATTAAACACATACCCTGCATTAACATCAAACACATTCCAATCAACATTATCATAATGCAAAATTGATGCAGATTCTTTCATTTCAAACTGCCACATAGACGTCTGGCGCGAGATCCCCGCCCCCAGGCTAAACCCGTTCTTACTGGAACCTGTTGCCGCAGCCTTTGGTTCCGGTTGCGCATTATTTTGCACGCCACGCACATTGCGATTTGTCTGACCATACCCATAATTCCTATAGCCTGAATACTGACCACGATTATATGAATTACCAGATTGTGAATACGAACTTGTTCTGGCACGTTGTGAATACGACTGTTGCGAATAACGCGCTGTCTGTGGGGATTGATACACACTGCCATTATAGTATGTACCAGCCGCATTTGCCAACACCGGCACAAAAGCAAACAACGAACAATTCAACAAAACTTTTGATATAATTTTCATGGGTAATACCTTTCCTATTTTTCCTTACTGGTGATTTTATCACAAAAAAGGTTGAAAAACAAATGCCAACTTGATAAAAATATACACACATTCATATGCGACCATGGCGGAACTGGTAGACGCGCAGCACTAAGGATGCTGTGGGGCAACCTGTGGGGGTTCGATTCCCCCTGGTCGCACCAAAAAAATTTCAAGCAAATGCACCGCGCATAAAAAACACACAAAAACTTCCTGATTAATAATTATTTCCACTTGCCCGTATTTTCAAATCTGATAAAATAATACTTAATTAGATTAAGGGATGAAGGGATTAAGGTTATTTTTTGCCGCATGTCTTGCACCACTTGTTTTCCAGGCGGTGGCGGCTGATAACACCCAAACAATATCACGCACTGCGAATCGTCGCCCCCCCCAGGCAAGCTCTGCAAACGCTGTACGCACCCGGACCAGTGCCCCATCACGTGGCGCCGCATCCGTAACAACACGCACATCATCCGCACAAACAGTTCGTCAGCGCGCAACAAACATATCTAACCGTGCCCTGCACACACGCACCGCCGCCACCCCGACCCAGGTCGTATCCACCCGCACATCTACAACAATTTCGCCACGTACAATCAAGACCACATCGCGCAGCACAACCGCACGCAATGCCACACACGCAATAAACCGTGGACGCAGTGGAACCGAACAACCCACATCCCCAACACGCGAAGAAATCCTGGCGCGCGACACAAAAAAATGTCGCGAAGTATTCTATGGCTGTATGGATGAATTTTGCGCGAACAAAGACACCCAATTAAAACGTTGCGCCTGTTCCACACGCATTAATGAATTCAAAGGCCTGGAACAAAATCTGACCATGGTCGAAGATAAACTGCTAGATTTCAGCCAACACCTATTAACCGTCAGCATGGACAAAGAAGATGCCGCAGTTTTAAACCAGGCAACGGCCGGCGAACTGGCCTTTGCCCAAGCAGATACATCAAAGTCCAAACAAATGTTGGATGAAATTGCAAAAAAGTTAAACACCAGTTTTAACGACAGTAATTTTGACCAAAGTCTAAATGCCATATCATTATCATTGAACACAGACGCTGCATTTGACACAATTGACCCAACAGCTGGCGCATCTACAATGACCAAATCTGGCACAGCACTGTATTCTGCGGCTCTGCCGGTATGTCGTGAAATGGCACTAGAGGTTTGTTCGCCCGACGAACTGTCCATCGCCGAAGGCGGATACCAAATGCTGATTGAACAAGATTGCAACACCGTAAAAAAGTCATATCAGGCCCAATCCGACACTGCCCGTGCCAAGGTTTTTGAAAGCGGCGCCCTGTTGGACATGTCCCGCCTGGATGTACATCAGAAAAGAAATTCTGACGATATTTTAACATGCAAAACAAAAATGTTGAACATGTTAACAGATTCCACTGTTTGTGGCACCGACATGGAGAAATGCCTGGATACATCTGGTCAATACATCGACCCAACCACCGGCGATGCAATTTTATCACCACAACTGGCAAATCTGGCAAATTTGATACGGCGGCCCCAAAACGACACCCAAACCTGGGCAACATCAAACACACGTTATGTTTCATTTTTAAATGGGAAAAAGAAGTTCTTGGAACCTGCCATGGAAAAATGCCAGGATATTGCCGATTATGTCTGGTCCCAATTTATCGAAGATGCACTGTCACAGATTAAAATTGCCCAAGATAAAAAATTGGAACAGGTTCGCCAATCATGCACCACGCTGACGGCACAATGTTTGGATAAAACATTGGATTCTATCACAGAATTTGATGCGCGTGCCCTGTCTATATTTGGTATCAGTGCGGATAAAACCGCCAACGCCATGTGCGCAGATGTCAAAATGGCTTGCTCTGCCTTGTTTCAACAATCAACCGGGCTCGATTCTGACGATGGTTCTTCCACCAACAATTGGGAATCAGGCATGACAGAAATAACCACAACAAAATCATATGAAACAATCCTGTCCACCTGTCGCGAGGTTGGACGCAACTGCATCATCCAGGCCTGCACATCAATTACCGGCAATTTTGGCCTGTGTGAAGATATCGACAAATCCATTAACCGTAAATCAATTATTAATCGTACCGCCTGCTGGCGCGAAGTATATGATTGCGTTGCCAATGCCGGCGAAGAAACAATTGCCCAAATCATGACCCAACAAGGCCGAAACGCAACAAGTAAAGACGGTCATTTATATGCCCAACTGTATCCTAAATATAATGGCATACATGATATTTGTACAACAGATGGCAAATGTGGCGATACCCCAACCCCCGAATGCCAGATATGTCGCATTGCAGAACAAATATGGGGCAATTGCGAACAAGCTCCCTCACTAATATTAGCCACAGGCGAAACAAACCGCATATACACAATGGCACAAAACAGCAACAATGAAACCCTGCTGTCATGGTTTGCATACAATACAGGTACCGCAACCGCCAACGATAGCTGTCGTGACACATCTTGTGGCATTGGCTTTATTTCAAGAAGCGGCACTTGTGTACCAGCAGATGCGTACACAACAGACGGATTCTATTGCCCAACAGATACAAATGGGATTTGGATGTTCAACATCACATCTGGTGGTGCCAAAAACTGTTGCAACACATCAGATATGACCAACAACGATTACGCACCAAATGCAAAAAATTTAATAAACCAACGCAATTCTGAAATCAAAAATTGCTGTATCAATAGCCAAATGCGACCTTCGGCCGAGTTTAAGATTACAGAAAACGGTACTCATTATACATTTATGGATACTGTCAACATCCCGGATGTATTGTGTGGCATATCATCATCGGCACAACCCATACTGGAAATAGAATATAGTGGCCAAAATTTCACACTGGTTTGCGATTCCAACGCTCAACTGCCAACCGGCCATACTTATCCCAAATTCCCCCAAGGTTCCACAATAAACTGTAACGGGCGATATCTGCTTATAACAAATTCAGGAATTGTCTTGGATGCCCTCAACACATTCAACAAAAATAAAGAAGCCAGCATAATATCATATTACTATCCATCCAAACATACTGATGGTTATTGCGAATACGAATGTACAGGAACAGAATGTAAATGGACCGCAAAAAAAGCAACCGAAGACAAAAAAATAAATTGTGACCTATCACCAATTGGTTGGACGGTCGGCCCACGCCCCCAGTACACCACCATCACCACAATATCCGAGGAATAACATGCGCAAAGTATTATCACTGCTATATACAGTATTCTTTATAATTTGTATCTATCCGCATCCTGCTAATTCCGTTGATGTCACGCAACCTATATATAACTGTCCTCTTTGCAGTGACGGCAGACAATCATGTAACCTCACAAGCACCCCCCTGTCATGCGCACTAGCCGTAGAAAATGGCGAATATGAATCATGCTGTACAGAAAGCAATGGCACATGCACCCATGAATGCGTGCTTAAATGCAACCAGGGATACTATAAGCATCTTGACATTTCTTGCGAAATATGCCCTGCAGGCAGCTATTGCCCATCTGGCGCAACACAGGCCACCATTTGCCCCGCAGGAAAATACAGTAACAAAGGCGCATCGGCATGCAGCAACTGTCCTGCACCATATACTGATGGATCGGCTGGCTCAGGTGCGACAATTAATAAATGCTATGCTTCTCTAAAAGCGGGGGAATACATCAGCGAAGACAACACAAAAGCACAATGTCCTGCCGGCAATTATTGTTCGGGTGGTATAACTTACTATAACAACAATGGCGCAACACAATGTCCCAAGAATCATTATTGTTTTGAAGGATCCGAAGAGCCAAAACAGTGCCCCGACTACAAACCTTTTTCTCTGGCCGGTTCAAGCCATGTAACAGAATGCTTCCAGTGTGCGGATGGTTTATATTATGACGAGACAACAGAAGAATGCACCACCTGTCCCGTGGGGTATTACTGCACAGGCGGGGAAAAAACAGCGTGTCCCGCCGGACAATATAACGACAAAACCGGACAAATCAGCTGCACACTATGCCCGGGTGGCACATTTAATGACAAAACTGGACAAACCGGTTGCGAACAATGTCCACAAATAAAAGCCAACCCTCAAGAACTGTGTGTAGAACCTGAAAATTACCCTGCTGAATGGCATGTAGAAGATCAGTCCAACGTCAACGGTTCAAATCCAACCCTTATTCTAATCAGCGAAAATAATGTACGAAATCTAGACTGGTCCTCTCTAAGTGGCCAGACAGCAAAAACAGGTTGCGCCGTTCAATATGTAATTAACGGTCCACGTGGTATGTTCCTGCACGATAAAGTATTTTATTCTAACAACACCCAAAGATACGATAATTTTACCGATGCAGACCTATATTATATGTACCCTAATGCGGGATATTATTTGAAAACAAAATACAGCGACACCTACTGCGATGACCCCGAGCACAAGATGATTTATCGCGAAGCATTACCATGTCCCGCTGGACGCTACTGTCTTGGTCACAACAAAGCAAGAGAATGCAGCGATCCCTCAGGCTACCAAGATACACTGGGATTATCTGGCGTTATTAGCGCAGGCTATTTCTCGCTGGGAGGCGCAAAATCTGCAACACCTTCACATACAACACCAGATAATGGCGGAACCGGCTGTATCCAAAGTACAGATTGCCCAAATAATAAATGCTATTGTGGGCATGTCGCCCCGGGACACTATTCCACCGGCGGCGGAACCTTGTACAGTCCATCCGGCCCTGGGAATGGTTGCCTGGCCAATTATAAATGTGGCGCAATCGCAGCCGGTTATTATTCCACCGGTGGTGCCACATCAGAAATACCTACGAACTGTGTTGCTGACGGCGAATGTGGTGTACTTACCGGCGGACATTATGCCACCTGTGGCGCAAAAAAACGCAATCCATCAATACCACAAGGTCAAGGAAATCCTGATTGCACAACCGGTTGCGAGTGCGGATATACAGATGAAGGTTATTATTCATCTGGTGGCGGAACAAAATATCACCCCAACGCCACCGGGGATGGTTGCCTGGACGGTTATGAATGCGGTCCATGCAACAGGGAAAACAATCAATTCTGCCCCCGTGGCAGCAGTGGCATAACCAACTGTGACCCAGGAAAGTATTGTTCTATCAAAGAAAACAAAGTCGATAAACAAGATTGTCCAACTGGCACAACATCAGATGCCGGATCAGGCGAAATAACCGATTGCTTTATCTGGGGGGGCACCCAGGGCACAAAATTCTGCATCTTAAACGAAGATGACAGCTGTTTTAATTTACCCGACGACACAAAAATACATTTACGCAATCAATAAAGAACGCCCAAATGGGCGTTCTTTAATCAAACAAACAAATACGGATTATAGATTTTTTTATTAAATCCATCTGTACCGCACCAAATTTTCCCAAAACCCAATCCGCCGGGTCCATCGGTAAATCAAAATCACGCGGATGCCCAATTCCTATTCTAATCCTGCGATATTCACGCCCAACATGCGCATCAATTGACCTGATTCCGTTGTGACCAGCACTGCCCCCACCAATTTTTTCGCGGCAATCCCCAACCGGAATATCCATGTCATCATGGATTACAACTATATTCTCCAACGGTATCTTGTAAAACGCCATCAGCCCAGCAACCGCAACACCACTGTTATTCATAAATGTCTGGGGTTTCGCAAAAATAATGCGTTTGCCATCGATTTCTGCGCGTGCGGTTAATGCGTTCTTTTCACTTTTCCACGACACTTTTTCACCCGCCAGCGCATCCACCGCCATAAATCCAACATTATGTCGTGTGTTCACATATTGTGCCCCAGGATTCCCCAGTCCAACCACCAGAAACGGTTTATTTTCTTGCATATCAAATACCCTTTTTTTATTATAATATCATACAAAGGAGAAAACATGAACCCAAAATCATTTGGTATTTTAACCGCCACCACCATTATGTTAACCGCTGGCACAGCAAATGCAAATCTTTTGTTTGATCTTTACGCCGGTGGTACATACGGTTTTGGGGGATATACACTGTTTGCCGATGATAACGACATATCCCAATCTGCCCAATCTTATGGGGCCATACTGGGGATAGATATCCCACTGTTCAGAATTGAATTAGAATACAATTATCTAAACTCTGATAAAAATGAAACAAACCTGGCAATGGTAAACGCATATTTTAAAATTCCAACCCCCGTCCTGAAACCATACATTGGCGCAGGTATTGGAACGACATTTTCTGGCAAATATACACCAACAAATCTGCCACATATCGATACAGATGACACAACGGCATATCAGGGGCTGCTGGGTATAACACTGGATTTACCAGCACTGCCATTTAACATTGATATCGAAGGTCGTGTTTTATACGCCCCAAACACATTTGAAATTGCTGCGCATGACACTGACCTGTTGCAATATGATGGCCGTGTAAAGCTGCGTTATGTATTTTAATAAAATTGGATAAATTCATATGCTGACACTAATTGATGGAAATTCGTTATTATTTCGTGCCTATTATGGCGTACACAGTCGCCTGACACGCAGCGATGGCACACCAACTGGTGCAGTATATGGATTTTTTAACATGATTTTGCCGATTTTGGCATCGGCAAATCCGGACGATAAATTTGTATGCATATTTGATGCATCTCGCATCACCTTTCGCCAAGATATATATCCGCAATACAAAATGAACCGCAGTGAAACGCCCGCCGACCTGATTACCCAAGGACAAATGATTCAATCAGGCCTGATGGCAATCGGTATGCCGGTTCTGTGTGTCCCCGGGGTCGAAGCAGACGATGTAATTGCCACCCTGGCCACCAAAAACTGCACAAATACAAACGCAACCAGAATTATCACCAGTGACAAAGACCTGATGCAGTTGGTCTCAGACTGTGTTTATCTGTACGACGGGATGAAATCGCGCGAAATCCGCGAAGCCCAGGTATTGGAAAAATTTGGTGTTCGCCCTGACCAGGTTATTGACGTTCAATCACTGATGGGCGATTCATCTGATAATGTACCGGGCGTTCCCGGCATTGGCCCTAAAAAGGCTGCCGAATTAATAAATCAATTTGGCACACTGGATAATCTGTACGCCAACCTGGCCGATGTCAAAAACGAACGAATTCGTGGTCTGTTGCGCGACAACCGCGAAATGGCATATATATCAAAACAGTTGGTCACATTAAAAACAGATGTTGATTTATCAGACCTGAATCTTGCCCCATTTGTATTTAACACACCATCTGCACTGGAATTTATTCGCACAAATGTGGAAAGCAATTCACTGGCCACGAAAATTGAAAAACTGTTCCCTGCCGAACAATTTTCTGCCCCTGCCCCCGAATTTACATTCCCCGGCAATGCCTGTGAGGTGCCCGATATACCCCCCACACCAACGCCGCAACCACGGCGCGAAATTAAATGCACACTAATCACAACAATTGACGAATTGCAAAATTACCTGACCAAAATAGACCGGTTTTTGGCAATTGACACAGAAACAACCGGCCTGAATCAAATATCAGATAAAATCGTGGGTATATCATTGGCAGTCAACGATATTGATGGCGCATATATACCGATTCGCCACCGCATAAAATCAAACGATCTATTTGGCAGCGACACAACCGCACCAAATCAATTGACACTGGAAACAGTGTATACATATCTGTGGCCAATTTTAACAAATCCAAACATCCTAAAAATCGGTCACAACCTAAAATACGATCTGCATATTATGGCAAACGAAGGATGGGACACCACAAAAATATCGCCCATTGACGATACAATGTTACTGTCATATATACTGCACGGCGCACTGCATGGACATGGACTGGACGAATTGGCATTAAAATACCTGGGACACGAAAATATTAAATTTTCATCACTGTTCCCACCAAAAACACGCGATGCAGACATGCACTTTGACCAACTGGAAATAAAAAACGCCGCACCATATGCTATCGAAGACGCGTGTATCTGTTATGCACTGTATAATATGATGCGACCAGAACTGGATTCAGACGATAAACTGCGCCACCTGTATGAAACATGCGATTTACCACTGATGCCAATATTGATGCAGATTGAACGCAATGGGGTACTGGCCGACCGAAACAAATTAAACCAACTGTCCACCATATTCCATGAACAAATGCAAAAACTGTCCGATGAAATATGGCAACTTTCCGGGCACGAATTTAATATCGCCAGTCCTAAGCAACTGGGGGTAATATTATTTGATGAAATGCAACTGCCCGCGAATAAAAAGCGTTCCACAGATGCAGATTCCCTGAACGAATTGATTGACACACACCCAATTGTTGAAAAGATACTAAATTGGCGCTCAATCGCAAAACTTGCCGGCACCTACGCGGACGCATTGCCGCGCCAAATTGCCTCCGACGGCCGTATTCACACCACATATTTACAGACCAGCACCAATACCGGTCGCCTGTCCAGTCGTGATCCAAACCTGCAAAACATTCCAATTAAAACGACACTGGGTGAAGAAATCAGAAAGTGCTTTATCGCACCACCAGAACACACATTAATATCAGTTGATTATTCGCAAATTCAATTGCGTCTGTTGGCAGATATCGCAAACATAAAAACATTTCGCGAAACATTTATCAGTGGCGCTGACATCCACGAACAAACCGCGCGTAAAATATTTAACATCCCCACTGACCAGCCTGTTCCACGCGAAATGCGACGCGCAGCCAAGACCGTAAACTTTTCAATAATTTATGGTATATCATCGTTTGGTCTGGCATCCCAACTAGGGGTATCACGCGCCCAGGCAAAACAAATCATTGATTCATACATGGCAGGCCTGCCTGAAATTGGAAAATATATTGAAAATACCAAGAAATTTGCAACCGAACACGCATGCGTTTACACCCCATGGGGGCGACGGATTGAATTACCAGAAATAAAAAATCCACGCTTACGTGCCTATGCAATACGCGCTGCAATCAATGCCCCAATCCAAGGATTTGAAGCTGACCTGATGCGTCGTGCAATGGTTGAAATTGCGAATAATATCATCAAACCAAACCCAGACAAAATCCGTATGATTATGCAGGTTCATGATGAAATGGTATTTGAATGCCGCACAGAATATGCCACCGAATTTGCACAAAAAATAAAGTCCGCCATGGAAAATATCGCACAACTGTCTGTTCCATTGGTCGCCGAATATGTAATTGCCCCCATTTGGGGAAAATAAAAAATGCCCGAACGGGCATTTTTTTAGTTTTCTTTAAATAACCGCGCAGGATCCACTGCCTTGTTCCCGCGTCGCACCTCCAGATACATTTCTGGTTTATCTGGATTCATACGCCCAATTGGTTCACCCGCTAAAACCTCTTGTTCCAACATAACATCAATATTCCCTAAATTTGTCATAACAGTATTATATCCATTTTTATGCGACATAATCACCACCTTGCCAAAGCCACGGAAACTGTCTGCGAATTTTACAACCCCATCTGCCGGCGCCATAACCAACGCATCACCACGCGTACGCACACGCCATCCATCAGATTTCAATCCCAACGCAGTCTTTTCTGCGAATCGAACAACCACACGCCCACGCACCGGCAGATTTAATTTACGGCGCGAAAAATGCGAATCGGCAGACATCTCGGAACTGCCGACACCTGCAGACAATTCTGAAATACTTTTTGCACGCGCAGATAAATCACGCAATTTTTTCTGCAAAGCCAAATGCTGCCCCTTTAATTTTTCATTCTGCGCGCTACGCTTTTGCAGCAACTTATCCAATTCATTTCTTTGCCGCGTATATTTTTGCGCTGATCTGTCTAATTTTTCTTTTTCAATTGCACGAGCACTTCGAATTTCTTCCAGTTTTTTTATCTGTTGCTGGGCACGTTCAATTTCTTCATCCAGATTATCCGCCACCCCCGACAAAACAGCAGACGTTAATACATAATCTCGCATACTTTCTGAATCAAAACTGGGGTGCGATGCAACAAACAAAATACTGGCGGCCGCATCTGCAACACGTCCGCGATTCGCATCCATTTCCTGGGAAATTTTATCGCGTTGCGCATCCAATTCTGCAATTTTCTTTGCCATTTCGGCCCGTTGTTCTTCCAGAACGCTAACCTTGTCCGCGGTCTGAACCAGATCTTTCTTGGTACGCGACACCTCACGCTCAGATGTTTTAACCCGTTGTTCTAACTTTTTATTTTCCTGTTCCGTCTGCTTAATCTGAGCATTAATTTTTGACAGTTCACTGGCCCCCATCACTGGCCCAGCACAAACAAATAACAAAGAACAAATTGCGATAATCTTCTTCATTATTTTTTAATCACTTTCAAAAATGTCTTTTTACCTTTTTGCACCATAAATTCATCCGCCACCACAACAACCGCACGCGGGTCGGCAATTTTATTACCATCAATCTGAATTCCACCCTGTTCTACCATACGGCGCGCCTCTGACTTTGATGGGAACAGCCCCGTTGCAACCAAGAAATCCAAGACCGGCATATCACCCAACATCTCAATATCAACAGATGGCATATTATCCAGGTTTGCCCCACCTGCGAACAAAGCCGCCGCCGTTTCCTGGGCCGCAACCGCAGCATCATGCCCATGCGCAATTTCTGTTGCAGCAAACGCCAATATCTTCTTGGCCTGGTTTAATTCCGCCCCCTGCAATGCAGACAGTCGTGCAATTTCATCCAGCGGAATTTCTGTAAAGATTTTCAAGAATTTTTCCACTAAATCATCTGAAATATTGCGAAAATACTGATAATATTCATATGGCGTGGTCTTATCTTCATTAACCCAAACCGCATTACCCGCAGATTTACCAATCTTGTTACCATTTGCATCTGTAATCAACGAAGTAGATAAAACAAAGGCTTCCTTGCCCAGCTTTTTTCGAATCAGTTCAATCCCCATAATGGCATTTCCCCACTGATCCGCCCCACAAGTCTGCAAAATACAATCATGTTCACGATACAATGTCAAGAAATCCACCGCCTGGAATGTCATATAATTAAATTCCAAAAATGTCATACCATTATCCAGACGCCGTTTCACAGAATCCATTGACAACATGCGTGGCACTGTAAAATCTGTTCCAAAATCGCGCAAGAAATCCAAATGGCTGTAATTTTTCATCCAATCATAATTATCAACCATAATCGCATCTGACGCGCCATCACCAAACTTAAAGAATTTAGAAAAAGATTTTTTCAACCCCGCCACATTCCGTGCCAGAATCTCTTCAGTCATCATTGGTCGGCCCGAATCGCGCCCCGACGGGTCACCAATACGCCCCGTTGCGCCACCAACCAAAGTAATAGGTTTATGCCCATATTTTTGCAACCAACGCATCATCATAACCGGCACCAAATGCCCCACATGCAACGAATCAGCTGTTGGATCAGACCCCAGATACGCCGTAATTTTTCCCGCATTCAGCGCATCATTCAAACCATCCAGATTTGAAGTCTGATTAATAAAACCACGTGCCTGTAATTCCTGTAATAATTCGTTCTGCATAATATTTATCCTTTATCGCAAAAATAATAGCACGCAAACGCGTGCTATGCAAGGAAACGGAAAAAATTATTTTGTTTTTACGCGTTTATAATCTGTAATTAATTTTTGCCCAATTTCTTGATTTATCTGTGCAAATGGCTTGCGTTTTCCCGCCGCATCCAAATACGGTACCCGCCCAACCGATTCCAGATAGCACGAATCCAAACCAACCGTTTTATCGGGATGGAAACAATAGACCAAGCGTCCTGCCGTATCTCCTTCAACAGACGGCAAAACAAACTCTGATATCTTTTTAAACTGTGGCACATTATCCACATCAACAAAGTCGCCAAAGAAAGATTCCACCGGCATACCATTCACATTATATTTCAAACATCCGGTCTCTGGATATGACTCAAGCTTCTTAATCTTTAGTTCTGGATGCCGCAAAACCCTATCCTCAAAGAATTTTTTTGAATCATTAACTGTAAAACTTTTTAAATTTAAATTTTTTCTTAAATAACCATCACGCGATATCAAATTCACAATATTCGCGAACCAATCTGCTGATTCAGCAGGATGCAACTTATCATCAACAGACACCGCCAAATCCAATAATGATGCAGATGGCATAAATTTAAATAATAATTTAACAACCCTGTCACGCCCCAACATTTTTAACACAGGTTTTGGAATACGCGATAAAAAACGTTTCATATCTTCTTCGGTGGCCAACAATCCACGTCCTGGATCCAACCTGTCTAACATACGAATTACAGAGGTTCGCAATTCTGGTTGCATAACCCATGCACCATTTGTTTTCAATTGTAAATGCCACCCACGATCCAAAACATTATGTGAATTTCTTTCCAAGGCAATAACAGAATCACTAAAAATCTCACCCCCTGTAAAAACGACCGTATTATAAAACCCAGGCACATTTGCGAATTCATCTAAGTAAAAATTTATATCAGAAGCCGGTATAATATTCCGATTTAACATTGGTTTTGATTTCATATAGCAACCATTGCACCCCAGATTACATGTATCCGTCAAATAAAACTGCAAATCAACATCATAATCCTTGGTATTATTTAAAACATTCGAAACACGGGCTGAAAAATCACCTGTATCATTAAAAATTTCAGACATAGTTCAATATCCTTTAAAAAACAAGTCCTCAGCATAGTACAGAAAAATCCCCCTGTACAGGGGAATTTTTAAATACAATTGCACAAAAAAATTTATCGTGTTTTAACCAATTCTGACAACATACAACCATTTCCGCGCTGGAATGGATTGAAATTTGGATCAATAACGATTTCTTCTTTTTCAACAACAGGTGTTTCTTCTGCAACCTCTTCTACCTTTGAGTTAACAAAAGCATCCAATGTACCAGTTCCATGTAAATTATAAGTATTTACAATACAATTTCCAGAAAAAGTACATTTTCTGTCCTGATGCAGACTACAATATGTACACATATCACAAACTGACATAATTTTATCCTTTTATTAGTTTTAGCCAGACATAATATAATACATATTTTTACTTTGTCAACAAAATTCTTTTCTTATACAATACAAAAAAAGCCCCTTTCGGGGCTTAACATTAGATTTTCTGCACATAATCTACATCAATCTGAGTTTTAAAGATTCCCCTGTCAACTTCGCCATACAATTTAACTGTATCTGACGGCGAAATTGTTTGACCACGCCAATCATCATCATCAATCTCTACAGTTATAGACCCCGTAGAATCTTCAAACAAATATTTTTCATCCCCCATACGCTGTAAAATATGCCCCTGAACAATAACAGGTACATCATCGCGCATTTCATTTACCTGCTTAACCGTGACGATTGTTTCTTTATCACTAACAAAACCACCCTTGGTGTTATTTTGCACAACCACTTCTTCTGTGACAACAGCGACAGTTGGTTCTGTAAATTCAGCAAACGCCGGCGCGACCGCCAAAGCAACAGCCAAGACCATAAACGATATTTTTTTCATACATATCTCCTTTTGTTTCATTTAACTAGTTTCATTATAGCACAAAGTATATATATAGTATCCAGGAAAAAATTACCAAAAACAAACCGCCCATTTGGGCGGTATTTTATGCAACTTTTTTTGCATCTGCCAATATTTCAACAGCTGGTTTTTTACCTGACACAACATCTGCATCAACCAAGATTTCTGCCAAATCATCCTTATCGGGCGCATCAAACATCGGCTGCATTAATACCCGTTCCAGAATACTGCGCAAACCACGAGCACCCGTTTTGCGTGCCACAGCCATTTTTGCAACCTCGCGCAGACCATCTTCGGTAATATTTAACTTTACATTATCCATTTCCAACATAGCTGCAAACTGCTTTACAACCGCATTTTTTGGTTCAGTCAAAATCTTGACCAACGCATCTTCATCTAATTCTTGCAAGGTTGTAATAACCGGCAAACGCCCGATCAGTTCTGGAATAATTCCAAACTTTACCAAATCTTCTGGCTCAACATCTTTCAAGAAATTCTTATTCTTGCGTTCTTCGGCCGATTCCACATGCGCACCAAAACCAATCCCACGCCGTTCGCATGTACGATTACCAATAATCTTGTTCAGACCATCAAACGCACCACCACAGATAAATAAAATCTTGCTAGTATCCAACTGTACTGTTGCTTCGCCTGGATGCTTACGTCCCGCACCACCAGCTGGCACATTTGCAACTGTACCTTCTATTAATTTTAACAAAGCCTGCTGAACCCCTTCGCCCGACACATCACGGGTCAAAGAAGGATTTTCAGACTTACGCGAAATCTTGTCAATCTCGTCTATGTATATTATACCACGAGTCGCACGTTCAACATCAAAGTTTGCATTTTGCAGCAAACGCGTCAAAACACTTTCAACATCATCGCCAACATAACCTGCTTCGGTCAAGGTTGTCGCATCTGCGATTGCAAAAGGCACATCCAATATACGTGCCAAGGTCTGGGCAAACAATGTTTTACCTGTACCCGTTGACCCAATCAACAAAACATTAGACTTTTGAATTTCAACATTAGATGTAACCGCAACATTATGACGTTTGTAATGGTTATAAACAGCTACCGCCAGGGTACGCTTTGCCGTATCCTGACCAATAATATATTCATTCAAAAAATTATAAATCTGTGATGGCGTTGGCAATTTCTTGGCATCTTGACTAACCTCGCGCCGGTTATCATCCGCCATAATATCATTACACAGATTAATACATTCATCACAAATGCAGACATTACGACCGCTGACCAGTTTCTTTACTTCATACACAGCCTTGCCACAAAAACTGCAAAACTGTTGATTGCTACCATCTGTTTTTGGCGTTTTATCGTCACTCATCTTACATCCCCAAGATTGGAAAATTAATTGCTTTTTCGTTCCAAGATTCCATCTATTAAACCAAAATCTTTGGCCTCGGATGGACACATCCAATTATCCCGTTCCATTGCATCAAACAGTTCTTTTTCTTTCTTACCTGTAAATTCAGACATCTGTTTAATCAATGTTTTTTTATTTTTCTGATATTGATTCATCTGAATTTCCATATCTGTAATTTGCCCCTGTGCACCTGCCAACGGCTGATGAATCATAATTTGCGTATTTGGCAAAACGAATCGTTTTCCCTTTTCACCAGCAGCCAATAAAACAGACCCCATTGATGCGACCAATCCCATACCAATTGTTGACACGGGCGCCTTGATATACTGCATAGTATCCATAATTGCCCAACCTGCCGACACATCCCCGCCTGGACTATTAATATACATTGAAATATCCGCATTTGGATTTTCAGATTCCAAGAACAACAATTGCGCCACAATACTGTTTGCCATTGTTGGTTCAATCTGTCCATTAACCATAATAATTCTATCGCGCAACAAACGTGAATAAATATCAAACGAACGTTCACCGCGTGGCGACTCTTCTATAACCATTGGAATTAAAGCCATCGTAAAAACCCCTTATTTTACCCGTAATTATACCATACTAAAACCCGATTCGCGAATTTATCATATATATAGATAAAAACAATAAAAATACAAGATTTGACAAATAAAAAATTCTCGTTAATATAACCTGGCTATGAATAATCAACACACACCTGGATTTTATATAATAGAAGAATACCGTTGCAAGAGATTGTACGATATTGTTCGCAACCATACATCAAACAATACCAACAATTCAGATTTTTGTTGCAACATAACATTTGACAGAATGAACACTGTGCAAAACATCAACTACCCGGAACAGAGCAAGATTGACCGCGCAGAAACAATCGCCTATCAAATCCAAAAAACGAAAAGACAAACAAAACTGCTTGAAAGATTAAGAACATTAATAAAATAAACTTTTAAACAAAAAAAAGAACGCCCAACCGGGCGTTCTTTTATTACTGATAACTGAATAATTATTTATCCAACGCTGCCTTAATCTGTTCAGCTGGGATTGCACCTGGGAATGCTTCTTCGCCGATAATCAAGAAAGGTGTACCTGTGATTTCAAAACGATTCGCCAATTCACGAACATTAACCAATTCACGGGCAACTGTTGCGCTTTTCATATCTTCTTTCAGTTTTGCTGTATCCAAACCTGCCTCTGCCGCAAATTTCATCAGGTTCTTTTCAATTGCTGCTGCCAATTTATCCTGATCTTCGATTTTGCCTTCTGGGCGATATTCACGTGTGAACACGATATCTGCAAACTTTGCCGCCTTGGCTGGATCCTGCATTTTTGCAGCAATCATCGCGCGTGCTGGGCCATCAGACATCACACCATGGATAGAAAAGTTTTTCAACACAACGCGAACATCATCACGTTCTGCCAATACGCTGGACAATTCGCCATGAACACGACGGCAATAACCACAAGAAGCCGCTGTCCATACATAGATTGTCTTCTTTGCTTCTGGATTACCCAAGACTGGTGCATCTGCCATCATTTCTTCAGCATGATCACGCACATATTCACGAACTGCCTTATTTTTTTGTTCGTTCATCTGTGCCTGCATTGCTTCAACCATTTCCTGAATGATTGCAGGATTTACACTTGTCAAATAATATGGCATATACAGACGGCAAACACTGCCTGCGACCATAATAATTGCAATAACTTTGATTGCTTTTTTTACCAATTTCGCACCCATCGCCGGTTTTTTTGCATCATGCTTCAGCATCATGCCACCGAACATGTACAATGCGATACCCAGTACCAGTACCAAAATTGTCCAAGTCATGATTTTCTCCTTCTTATGTTGAACGAATTTTACAATAGCAAATTTAAAAAAAATGGCAAGGAATAAATATGCAAAATCTCAATCAATCTTTAACATTTTTCGCATTGGCGGCATTTGCCCGCCCTGTGCCACACAAACACTTTCCAAGAAACGCCCCGTCACCCCCAGATTTATTGGCAATTTATAAAGTTTATCTGCATATGGTGCACCACACGCTATGCAAACCGCCCGTCCTGTCCGTGGGGATATATACGCCAAATCATTTACCGCACCACACCCTGCACAAGATGACAAATCCAACGCGTACCCCAATTCCCGTAATAAAATGATTTCCCATTTCAGATACGCATTAACATCACCAACGGATAAATTATTCAACAATCCCAATGTTTCAGAATAAAGAATCGGATAAGCTTCGCGTTCAGGCAACAGATTTTGCAAAATTTCAAACGCAGTATTCATACATAACAGCGCCCGTGGATTCATTATTATCTGTGCCGTCAGGTTTTTTTCTGCTTCCCAGTGGAACACCCCCAGTTGAGAATCCAAACGCGCCCCCCAAGAAAGATTTCCATATTGACCAATCATTGGGCGATTTTTCCTGGCAACTGCCGCCCCGCGCATCATCCCAACCAACACACCACAATCAGGCGTAAATATGCGCGCAACACAATCCCGTTCATTAAACGGATGCAGCGCAATTAAAACACCAGATGTTTCTATTTTCATATCAAACCAATTATAAAATTCCACACGCACAAATCAACAACACATTTTACCCTAAACGATTGACAAACCATTCATTTGTACTATATTAATAGTGTGTGGGCATATTGTGTGTCACGCACACAGGGGAAACCATGAAGGCATACAACAGATTTTTATCGCTTTTATCTTGCGCACTGATTAGTGCAATGCCTGCCATGGCAAACAATTGCGACAACGAAATGTATCGTCGCTATAACCCTGACAAGTGCACAACACAAACAGACAACAAATTATCTTTTGCATCTGCCGCAACAATTACCGGTGGCATTGCCGCATTGGTCGGCGGCACGGTTGCAGTATTGGGCCTAGCATCATCCGATGGCGACACATCTTCACAGCCCGCCCCAACAAACCAAACAATGCCAACCGTACAAACGCATTATAATATGGTCGGCGCAGATGTTGACCTGTCCGCACTAGAAACCCAATTCAACAACACTGAATACATTCGCAACGGGAACCAGTACAATGATATACGCGTTGCATATTCCCTGGCGCGTGGCTATACCGGCGCAGGTTCAAACATTGCAGTATTTGATTTTGGCAAAAACACATGGCACGGTGGCAATGTTGCATACCTGTCATCTGGGCTGATTGCGCCAAACGCATCTGTGACATCATACCAGGTTGCGGATCGCGACAAGAACTTTTATTCATTCAGCCAAATCGGCGAAACAATAAGCACCGCCACCCACCAAGATGCAAACATATATAATTTCAGTTGGGAAATCACAAACATATCTGCCGCGCAAATCAAAAATCGCCAGCATATGATAAACATCACCAGCCACAGCTTTGTAAACTCTTTAATCAGTGCCAGTCAACAAAACGATGCAATTTTTGTCTGGGCGGCCGGCAATGGATATAATTCCGAATCAAATGCCCTGTCTGCCCTGCCCCTGCATGTAAATGAATTGGCGGGACACTTTGTAAATGTTGTTGCCTGGGACAGCACGACCCAGTCCCTGGCAGATTTCAGCAACGAATGTGGCATCACCCAGAACTATTGCATAACGGCACCTGGGGTCGCACTGGACACACCAAAAACAGATACATTACTGGACGGCACCAGTTTTGCCGCCCCAATCGTATCCGCCGCCATTGCCGTAATTCGCGAAGCATTCCCATACATGCGTTCACCCGAAATCACACAACTGTTATTCACAACCGCACGCGACCTGGGCGACACAGGTATTGACCGGGTATATGGACACGGCATGTTGGACCTGGAACGGGCCACACGCCCTGTGGGCACAGCACTGGTACCATTAACCAACGGCGCCCCTGTCGCCCTGCGCACCGCACACGTTGTCGGCCCGGTCGGACATAAAATTAAATCTGCAAACATTAAATTTTCATTTGTTGACAGTTTTGGCCGTGCCTTTGACACAAAATTAAATGACAACATTCGTGTAAAGAATCGTGGTATTGCGCATGAATACCTGTCTGATAACAACGCAATGGGCGTACAAATCGGAAATATTGAATTTGGCTTTAAACAATCAAGCCTGTTTCACGGCACCGGATTCTTGGCCAACAACACAGACAGCCTGACCGGTTTTATCGGATTCAAGAACGATATTAATATCGGTAAATTGAACCTGTTCCACGATGCAAAAATTGGATTCACACATCCAACCGCATCTGCCGAATCAATGATAAGCGGCTTTTCCAACATAACAACCGCATCTGCTAAAATCGGTGCAAGATACCAAGATTTCAGCCTGTCCATCGGCACACCCGAAACAATAATTTCCGGCAACATGTACCTGGACACACCAAATGGCCGTCGCAACAACGGCGAATACATCTTTACACAACAAACAATCCACTTGGGCGATACACCGGCATTTGAAATCAACGCATCATATAAATTTTTAACCACCGGTTTTGTTGACAACCCATATGGCACCGATGAATTTTACGCCATTGCCCACGGCAAAATAATTTTTTAATTGAAATTCAATAAAAACACCTTGCTTTTTTAATACTTTATTGGTCAAATCCAAACATAGATAAATAAAACAAAAAAAGGAAAGTGACATGGCAGGAAGTATTAACAAGGTCATCTTGGTCGGTAACATTGGCCAAGAACCCCAGGTCCGCACAATGGGCAGCGGTCAAAAAGTGGTCAGTTTTTCACTGGCAACATCTGACAGATGGCGTGATCGCAGCACCGGCGAACAGAAAGAACAAACCGAATGGCATCGCGTTGTAATCTTTAACCCCAATCTGGTAGAGGTTGCAGAACGCATGCTGCAAAAAGGCACAAAATTATATCTCGAAGGTTCATTACGTACACGCAAATGGCAAAACCAAAGTGGCGCAGATGTTTTCACAACCGAAGTTGTCCTGAATCCATTTGGTGGCCAAATGGTAATCCTGTCAGGTGCCAAGACAATGGATGGCGCAGGTTCTGAATACACAGCCGCCGCCCCAACATCTGCCCCACGCGAAGAAATATCTGTGGCAGACATCGGCGACGACATTCCGTTTTAATAAAAAACTTAATAAAAAAATCCCGCAATTGCGGGATTTTTTTGTCACCCTGGGCACAAATCATTCCATCATATATCATCTTTTTGTCATTCCCACGCAGACAGGAACAACAAACCGCACCCCCATTGACCATACCCCCACCTTGCCCCCCTTTTTGTCATTCCCGCGCAGGCGGGAACAGGGACTTTATCACCGTGCGCAACGCGCGCCAAATAAAGCATTCTAATTTTTTTGCATCTATTCCTGCCTATACAGGAATAACAACAATTTTTAATTCCCAATTAAAAACTATAACACAGCAGATTCCCAACCCACATACAAAAACTAAAATTATTAAAATAAAAAAAACGGGGCAATGCCCCGTTCTTTTTTACAATATTGCAAACGAACAATATTACAACGACCATCCTGAAAACGCATATCCATCCCTGGTACATGTCGCATCTTCTGGAATAGTAAATGTCTGACCATAGAGGCCCGAGTAAATACCACTTGTCATACCCTCGACCCCTTTATAATAACCACTGGCACCACAATCAAATTTAACATCGTACAAGCGCGCCTTACAACCAGCGGACGAATAGACATCACCTGTCATACCAGTCGCACCCGTAATTCCAGTTGTAGTATCACGACCACCTTCAACAGAGTATCCGTCCTTACAATACCACACACAATATCCTGAAGTAGAAGTACCCGTCGCACCCGAAACAAATTCCGCTCTGCTAATCGTCGAAGTATGACTACTACTAATCAAACAGTTCGCTCTGGTATCCTCCACACAACCTGTACCCGGCGTCAGATATGCATCCTTAACCCCTGTCGAACCTTCAATAATACCGGTTGTATATGTTGTATTAGCCCATACATACCCCGCCTTACACGTATAATTACATGACGGTGCCTTGCCACTTGCCCCAGTTGTACCTGAAGTATATACAAACGATTCAAAATTACCATCACTACCATCCGTCAACTGCATAGAACAACCCGATGGCGTTTCTATATAATCTGCACCCAAGGTCAACCCAGTAGCAACGTCAAATTTGAATGTGTCACCTGGCTGAGCATATTGAAAACCAGAAGATGCCAAACCCTGATCTTTCGCGTTCGCTTCCCCGGTTTGTGCAATACTAAATAACCCCACCGCAGACAGCGATGCAATTACACGTGAACATAGATGTTTCAATTTGTATGATAACATTTCCCTTCCTTTTTATCTGTTTACACCGCAAATGGTATCAAAACATTTTTATAAAAGCAAGTATTTTTTCAATCCATAAAACGCCCACATGGGGCGTTTGAATCTTGGTTGTGCTATCTGTGCAATTTGCGAGCCGATTTAATTGAAATCGAACAAGAATTAAAGCAATAGATTTTAAAAACAAATTTATGATATAATCAAAACATGCAAACAAACATAGATTTTTTTTACAATTTATCCAAACAGGATTTTGTTTCTGAATACAATCATTCTAATTATATTGATAAAATTGGTGGTAAAAATTTCTTTCATATGGATTGCAGTGGTTTCGTTCATTGGTGCTTGGCACAAATGGGTTATAAACGAGCTCTGGTTGAATTAAGAAGTTTCTTAAGACAAAACGATTTTATAAAAATAAATCGATTTTTTTGTAAAGATTTTGCATTTATTCATGAACATAAAAATAAATTAAACTATTGGCAATTCATAGACAGCCCTATTTCTGGTTCTATTATGGTTGTTGTATTTCCTGATGGTAATGGCCATTGTATGTTTGTTGATGATATTATTAGCAATAATAAAAACAAATTATGTTTACATATCATAGATTCAACCCGGCACCCACATAAAAATGACACCAGAACAGATAATGAAACTGGTATAGGTTTCGGCGAAATAGAAATAACAACTAAAAACGGCAATTGGTTCTACGATTCTGGCAACCAACATTTACCGATAAGAAAAGCAGAAATATATTTTGTATTACCCAAAAGATAAAAAGTTCGAAAATTCAACAATCGCACCTCAGACCAAAATTAAAACGCCCACACGGGGCGTTTGAATCTTGGTTGGGGCAGCTGATTCCCTCGGCATAAAAATGCCTGTGGGGCATTCGTTAGCACTCGAACTGCACTTCGTTTGTTCTCGTTTACTCATTGTCGAACCAGCGCAACAAATTGTTGCATGATACAAACCATCGCACCTCAGACCAAAATTAAAACGCCCACACGGGGCGTTTGAATCTTGGTTGGGGCAGCTGGATTCGAACCAACACTGACGGAGTCAGAGTCCGGAGTTCTACCATTAAACTATGCCCCAATGCGACGCGTATTATATACCCTTGATTTATAAATTGCAAATAAAATCTTATGTGAAAACACCCCTAGTGCTTTTTGTCCCTAAAACAGAAATAATTAACACAACCCAAGGGAGAGAAAAATGCACAAAATAAAATTCTTTGCAACATTGACTGCGTGCCTGGGGCTGATTCAGTCGGCCAACGCATGCACCGGCATAACATTAAAATCCACCGATGGCGCAACCGTCGTTGCACGCACTATGGATTGGTCACGTACCGAAAACAACAGCATGTATGTAATCGTGCCACGCGGATACAATCATCAATCTTTATTACCTGACGGCACAATGAATGGTCTGGAATTTGTATCATTGTATGGATACGCCGGCCTGGCCGCCGCCGAACCCGAATTTATAATAGACGGCACCAACGAAGCCGGCCTGTCAGCCGCCCTGTTCTATTTCCCAGAATACGGCAAATACCAACCATATAACGAAGACAACAAAGATATTTCCCTGGCTGATTTCCAGGTTGTATCATGGATACTGTCACGCTTTTCCACCATTGACCAGGTAAAGCAGGCAATCAACAACGTCCGCATTATTAATGTAGATTCCAGTGCCGGCACCGTTCACTGGCGCATAACTGAACCAAATGGTCGCCAGGTTGTACTGGAAATCGTCAATGGCGTTCCAAACTTCTATGAAAATGAAATTGGCGTTCTGACCAATGCACCGGGATTCCCATGGCAAATGACCAACCTGAATAATTATGTAAACCTGCATCCCGGTGGCGCAGGCCCAACCAAATTTGGCCCAATAAACCTGCGTTCATTTGGCTCAGGCTCAGGATTCTTGGGCTTGCCAGGTGACTTTACACCTGTATCGCGATTCGTTCGTGCGGCATTCCTGAAAACATATTCTCTGGAACAAGACACCGGCCCCGCCACCGTTGACCAGGCATTTCATATCCTGAACAACTTTGATGTACCATTGGGTGTTCAATTCGCTGTTGGTGGCGCACCAAACAACATGCCATCTGCAACCCAGTGGACGGTTGCGACCGACCTGAAAAACATGACGATATACTATCACACAATGTACAACAGAACGATTCGCAGTCTGGATATGAAATCAATTGATTTTGCGACGGTCCCATTCCAGTATCATTCACTGGACACAGCCAAGCGCCAGACAATTATGCCCGTCACAATCGACTAACCCCTGCCTTTCCACACCCAAAAAAATCCCCCACCAGGGGGATTTTTTATTCATCTTCTAATATTGCAACACCGGGCAATATGCGTCCTTCGATAAATTCCAGGAATGCCCCACCCCCGGTTGAAACATATGTAATATCTTCTTTGACACCACATGCCTCCAACGCGGCAACTGTATCCCCGCCCCCAATAATACTTTCCAAATTTCCAGCACGTGTTTGTTCGGCGATTGCATTTGCGATTGCAAACGAACCATATGACCACGTCGGCTGCCATTCTGCCATGCCAACCGTACCATTCCAAATTACTGTCTTGGCCTTGCGTATTTCCGCGACATCACGTTCTGTGGTTTTAAGCCCTGCATCAATAATTACATCATCTTCTTCTATTTCGGTAAAATCCTTGTTCATACGCGCGGCATCACGGGCAAATTCTTTGGCCACACCTTTATCCAATGGCAACAAGACACGACAATTATTCTTTTCTGCAAAATCCAAGATTTCCAACGCAGTTTCTTTCTGGTCCGCTTCATACAGCGAATTTCCAACACGCCCGCCCATCGCATAGTTAAATGTTGTACCCAACGCCCCACCAATAATCAAGGTATCGGACAATTTTGCCAATGCTTTCAGAACACCAATTTTTGTTGAAACCTTGCTGCCTGCAACAATTGATAACAATGGGCGCGCCGGATTTTCCATAACTGCTGACAGATGTTCAATTTCGGACGCTAACAGTTTACCTGCATACGACGGCAAAATTTCCGCCACACCAACCGTACTGGCATGTGCACGATGTGATACCGCAAACGCATCATTTACAAACACATCAAATCCACGCGCTAAATCCGCTGCAAATGCCGGATCGTTTTTTTCTTCACCCGCATAAAACCGCACATTTTCCAACAATACAACATCACCATCACGCATATCCCCCAGAAAATCTTTATCCAAACAATCTGGAATTAACTTAATTCCCATATAGTCCGCAATTGGCTGCAGGGAATATTCCATATTGCGTTCCCCCTTTGGGCGACCACGATGTGCAACAATTGCGATACGCGCCCCCGCACTGCGCAACGCATTTATTGTCGGCATACTTTGTTCAATACGAAACGGGTCGGTAATTTTATTATCCACAATCTGAACATTAAAGTCATCGCGCAACAGTACATACTTACCCTGCACATCCAGATTTTCAATCGTTCTTAATTTCATTTTTTATCCTTTCCTTAACAGGTCCAAAACTTTTACGATAATGCGAATTAATACCATATTTTTCAATCGCCTGCAAATGGGATTTTGTCGGATATCCCGCATTTTTATCCCACCCATATTCTGGGAACTGTTGCGCCAAATCACTCATAATTTTATCACGCGTTTCCTTGGCCAATATGGATGCTGCTGCAATCGACAGCGATCGCGCATCCCCCTTGACCACTGTCAAACCATGCAATTTTTGCGGCAACCTGTTCCCGTCCACCAGACAAAACACAGGATTACATTCCAATTTTTCAACGGCACGCTCCATTGCGCACATCGATGCCCATAAAATATTCATTTCATCAATCTCGGCCGGGCTGCACTGTGCCACCGCCCAGGTTGTATTTGCAATTATCCATTCATACGCCACCGCCCGTTGACGCGCAGTCATCTGTTTTGAATCACGAATAACAACCGGTATTTCAATATCAAAACGCGGAAACACCACTGCAGCGGCAACAACCGGCCCACACAAGGGCCCACGCCCCGCTTCGTCCACACCTGCAACCAAATTAGTGCCAGACGCAATCTCTAAACTAAAATCAGGAATATCTTTAACCATGAATCCAGCATAAAAGAAATCTCTAACAAACAAAAGTCTTTTTTTGTTGACAAACATATCTTACCGGTCAACAATTGCGAACATGAGCACAATAAACATGAATAACAACCAACAACAGAACAAAACACCAAACAATGGCGGATATCATGCATTTATAATGCTGTACCTGACCATTAATGGCATTGCCACCGGCAGTGTTATTCGCAATGCTAACCATATGATAAATAATGGCTATGACCGCGAAACAGTGATTGCAATGTTGTTGTGGTTATTGTTGGTTGTTTATTCCGCCCAACGCGTATACGAAGTAAACCGAGACAGAAAAAATAGAAATAACAACAACGATAAAACCAGATAAAAAAATCCCCGGCACGCCGGGGATTTTGTCCAATATATGTTAGTTTTATTTTTTGTTTCGTTCTGTTTATTTAGAACTGAACATTCAAGCGTACACCCAATTCGGCCTTAACATCTGTGCCGTTTTGTGATTCTGCGTGTGCATCATCAAATGTGTATTCGCCATAAACTGCGACCTGCATTGTGTCGGTCATCTGATATGCCGCCGTCAGGTTTAATACATATTCATCAAACCCGTCTTCCATATCTTCAACCTTGTCCAACAAGCCGTTTATTACACTTTGTTGCAAACCCGTTGCCAACATCGGCACCATTTCTGGCGCATTGTTTAATTGTGTCCCAATTTGCACATCTGTCAAAGTTGGATTTTGCATTTTAAGCGCAATCGCTGCTGCCGTTCCCTGTGCATCTGCTGCAACACTGCCGACCTTAGACGCCAGACCTTCTACACCATTGTCTGAATGGTGTTTAAATGTCAAACCGCCACCAAATGACCAACGGTCATTCAACTGATAGAACATCTTTAACCCGGCATTAATTTCCGTTGTTGATTTCAAATCAACTGAAATTTCATCTGGCAACCCCAGTTTAGTGACTGGCAACACACCGCCAACCTTATATTGTGTCACATCAATGCTGTTATTGTCGTTGCCGAATGTGCGCAATGCTTCAACAAATCCAGCCATGCTGAAATTTGACCATGCCTTGCCAACCTGGGTCCCAACATGGAATCCCCAACGGCCATTTGAATAGTTATCATAATCAAATCCGGTTTCTTTGTATGCACCGGACATTTCGCTTATACCGCCCAACTGTGCATCGGCATACAAATCCCACATCCAACCATCTGTCGTATCAATTGCACGGTACTTTAAACCTGCGCGTCCCAGGTGCATACCCTTGCGGTCAATATCACCGTCGTGGGTATATCCAACCTTAACATAGGCTTCCAGGTTGTCCAAGATACCATATCCCAATTCTTCGTGTATACGCCAGATTGGAAATTCTGTTGCGCCATCGTGATTTTTTCTGATCATGGCGTTTGTGTCATCTGCGACCTTATACATAACACCCGCAGATGTTTTGGAATACACACTGCCCTGTTTTGGCATATACAGTGGATTTTCCAGATTGGCCGCAATCGCAGACGCAGATAATACCGACAATGCAACTGCTGCACTCAAAGTTTTTTTCATCATTTAACTCCTTGTTTTCGATGAAATGCCGTGCCCCCCATTATTGGCAAGAGCCGGGTTCATATCCACACCGCCCATTCTTGGCAACAGTATGTTTTTGCGATATGAACAAGATAATTGTGACTGAATTTAGGACATATGTCAAAAAATCTTTTTTCTTGACAGACGCCCCTTGAAAATGTATCGCGCGTTACCTATATATATTTGCTGTGGGGGATGCCACAGAACTTCAAAGCAGATTAACCAAGGGAGTTCACTATGACAAACCAACAAAATATTGCAACCGCACAACAACAGTTTGTGATTCAAATCGATTCCAAGACATTACAACGCATCAAACCATTTGACCGCGCTGAATTGGTTAAATGCATGCTGAAACTGTTTTCTGGTTTTTCATGGGTAAATTGGACAAGTGGTCATTCACTGGGACGCGCATGGCAAACAGCATTATCCCAATGTGGCGCATTTTGCGATACCAAGAACGACAAAAACCCCGCTGCAAAATACCTAAAAGCCGCCGCCAAAGGCCACAAGAAATACTGGTCTGGGGTTATAATGACACACAAAAATCGCGAAAATACAATTAATCCATCCGACCCACGTGTTTTGGCACTGCGCGAACATGGCAAACGCATGATTCGTACAGCAATTGACCAAATAAATTTAATCTTGGCGCGCTATAACGAATACTCACTGGATATCAGCATGTCGCAACAGGCGCAACAAGAAGCCGCAACCCAAACACAGGCCACACAAAACCACGCACAATCCACACCACAGCCGGCACCAGAATCGGCCCTGCAACCTGCGCGCACTGCCCCGATGGCGGCACCGGCTGTACAACCAACACAAAACCAAATAGCGACCGCAAGCGAACAAAAAGAAGCGCCCCAAGCGCAAAAATTGGCAGCCGAAATTCCGGCACGCGAAGTTATGGCAAAACCTGCGGTAAAAACAGTTGAATTGCCCCAGGCACAAAAATTGGCAATCGAAATTCCGGCGCGCAAAGCAGTGGCAAAACCTGCAGTAAAAACAGTTGAATTGCCCCAGGCAAAAAAATTGGCAACCGAAATTCCGGCGCGCAAAGTTGTGGCAAAGCCTGCGGTAAAAACAGTTGAATTGCCCCAGGCAAAAAAAACGACAACTGCAATCCCTGCACGCGAAACGGTGGCAAAGCCTGCAGTAAAAACCGTTGAATTACCCCAGGCCACAAAGGCAGTTGCAAAAAAACCATATATGGCACCAACTGCGACCATTAAACAGAACACACAACGCCGTACATATGAAAAACCAACCGTGTCCGTACGCGATAATCCATTTGCAAAGCAATCTACCATCCAGGCAACAAAATTCGCCCAGGCACAAACACAATTAAAACGACAAATAAACATCTTTGCGATACGCAATATGAACCAACGCGCCGCATAAACCATCCCCAAACCTGGGGATTTTTTTATCCCAGAAAACCTGTTGACACAGATTTCAAAAATTTACTAACCTTATACCATAAGGCAGGGAATATATTATGAAAGGATATTTTCACAACGCACTTAATCGTATGGCATTGTTTACCGCACTGTTGGTTGTGGGTGTTTTGTATTTCTGGGCCGAATTCATTGAAATTTCAATCGCGAACATTTGGCTGAATGGCGTAATAATTGGCACATCTTTGTTTGGGATTGGGCTGTGTTTTGTTCAGATTTTCCAATTACTGCCCGAATACAGATGGTTGCACGCCTATGTGACTGGTCGTCGTGGCATGGAATTACCACCATATTTATTGCGTCCGGTGGCAACAATGCTGGCCACGCGCCCACGGCGTATATCGGCCACAACCCTGAATGGTTTTATGGATATGATATTAATGCGATTCGAAGATGCACGCGAATCGGTTCGCTATATAACAAACACGCTGATATTTTTGGGATTGCTGGGAACTTTCTGGGGATTAATTCTAACCGTTGGTGGTTTTGCAGAATTAATTGGGAACTTAAATTTTGCGGATGAAACTGTCTTGAACTCTATGCAGGCTGGGCTATCACGCCCACTGGCGGGCATGGCAACCGCATTTACCAGTTCATTACTGGGACTGGGGGGCAGTTTAACAATTGGATTTTTAAGTCTGCAGGTTCAATCTGCACAAAATGCAATCTATCATGAACTAGAAGACTATTTATCCGCACACACGCATGTTTCATCTGCAGACGAAGTGGCGCGTATATTACCACAAATAAACCTAACAACACGTGAATTAAGCAAAACCGTCCAAAAATTATCGGACTCAATAGAATAGCAAGCAATAAAACAGAGAGAGAGCATAACACCATGATGAACATTCGTTATCGCACATCAACCAGCGCATGGCCCGGATTCGTAGATTTATTTTCGAATCTGGTGATTATATTAATATTTCTGATGATTGTATTTGTGTTCTTATGGACAACGACCAGTGTCTTTAACCGCGCAACTGGGGCAAAAACCGTTGCGGAATTAAAAACAGTCAACGCCGAACAGGCCGAAAAGATTCAACAAATGACAATGGACGAGCAAGAAGCCAAACGTCTGTTAATCTTGGCCCGCAACGAATTGATTAATTTGGAACAAAATAAAATTGATTTAGAGCAAAGCAATGCAGAACTGGTCAATGAATTGAACGAAATGGATTTAAGTGTCGAAGAATTAATTACAGCATACGAATCCCAGGTTGCCCAATTACAATCACGCGGAATTGAATTGCAGACAAAGGTGGACGACCTGACCCAGCAATTAAATCAAACAACCCTGGACAAAGAAAAAACAGCCGAACTGGAACAGGAACGCAAAAAATTGCAAGAAGCAATGGATGTTCAGCGCGCAAACCTGGCAGATCAGTTGGCAAAATTGCAATCTGCACTGGATGCCGCAGAAGAAAAATCCCGCGCCCAAGAAATTCAGTATGTCGAAATGTCAACACGCCTAAACAAGGCCCTGGCGGACAAGGTTGCAGAATTAAATGATATGTCAAAATACCAATCTGCATTTTATCGCGCGGTAAAGTTGGCAATTGGCGACCGCACAACAATTCAGTCTGATGGCGACCGTTTTATCGTCAACAGCGATATTTTGTTCCCCAGCGGTTCATATAAATTATCTGCGGATGGAAAAAAACAATTACACCTGATTGCTAATGTCATCAAAGACATGGAAAATAAAATTCCAACTGATATTGATTGGATTATCCGCGTTGACGGCCACACAGATAAAAAACAAGTTATTTCCGGCACACATGGTTATAAAAATAATACAGAATTGTCCCTGTTACGTGCAACGGCGGTGGCCGACGAATTGGCAAACGCAGGCGTATCAAAGCGTCGCCTGGTCCCCAGCGGTTTTGGTGATTTACATCCAGTCGAACTGGGCAACACGCGGGACGCATTACAGAAAAACCGTCGCATAGAATTACAATTAACAAACAAATAAAAAAAATCCCCAAACGGGGATTTTTTTATTTCGCAACAATTACCATTGCCGTACGCAATATTGCATCACCATACATATAGCCTGGCTGCATTTCATCAACAACTGTATTTGTCGGCACATCTGACACATCTATAACCTGGATTGCATTGTGATACATTGGATTCAATATTTCACCCACAGATTTTATACGCACAATACCAATCTGTTCAAACGCAGATTCCAATGCGCGTGCCATTGATTGAATACCCTCATCATCTGGATTATGTTTTAATGCCGCTTCAACCGCATCCATCACAGGTAATATTTTTTCTGCCATACCCATTGCACGATTGCGTGCGCGTGATTCCGCATCCAACGCACTGCGTCGACGGGTATTTTCCAACTCGGCCGCCATGCGTAAATATTTGTCATTCATTTCCGCCAATTGCGCAGTCAATCGTTCAACATCTGGATTTAGTACCTTGTCCGTACCTGCCTCTGTCGCATCAACCGCATCATCAATTGATACAGGCTCAACCTTTACTTCTTTATTATCACTCATAACATTTTCCATTTTATATATACTATACACTTATTTAACACTGGTTATTATAGGTATGAAGTCATCGCTTTTCAAGGACGCTCCACCAACCAACACACCATCAACATTTGCAATCGACATAATTTCCGCAGCGTTATTGCCTTTGACAGATGCTCCATACAGAACAGGCGTGCCATTCAGTCCCATCTCGGCCAAAGTATTTGCAATCAAGGTATGCGCTTCGGCGATTTCTGTCGCAGTTGGGGTCAGCCCAGCCCCAATTGCCCAACGTGGTTCATAGGCGATAATTATTGGCGTACTGACATCCATCGGCACGCATTCACGAACCCCTGCCTCTATCACAGCCATTGTTTTCCCAGCCTGCTTTTCATCCATTGTTTCACCAACACAAATAATCGGAATCAGTCCGTTTGCCAATGCTAACGCGGCTTTCTGGCGCACAACCGAATTTGTATCACCATGATATTGACGGCATTCACTGTGACCAACAATAACATATTTGGCCCCTGTGTCCGCAACCATTTGCGCTGACACTTCGCCAGTATACGCGCCATGTGTTTGCGCACTAAGATCCTGGGCACCAATGGCAACCTTATCAGATTTCACCCCCAACATTGTATATGGAACACACAATATTACAGTATTTTCTGTTTCAACAGATGATAAATCATGTACCATTTGTTCTAAATTGGCACGCGTGCCATTCATTTTCCAATTACCTGCAATAATTTTCATTGTAATTTCCCTTTTTTTTATTGCGTTTTGTCATTTCGTTTTGCTATGGTAGCGCAAAAGGGGAACAAATGCTAGAATATTTAAGAAACGCATCAGAAAAACCAATTGCAAAGGTTTTAATTTGGTTATTGTCTTTTTCCTTTGTCGGATGGGGCGTAGCAGAATGGATTTTTGGCAGTACCAACACAGATACATCATTGGTAAATGTTGGAAAAAATTCTGTATCAATTCAACAATTTAACGCACAGAAGTCCAGCGATCTGGCCGCAATGACACGCGAACAACAACGCGCGATCTATACAGATGCAACCGCACAAAATGCTTTTAACCAAGATGTTTTGAAAAAAATCACAATAAACCAATTGGTTGAAAATCGTGCCGAAGATTTGGGCTATGTCGTCACAGATAAACGAATCGCACAAACCATTCGTGAAACACCTGAATTTCAGGTTAATGGCGAATTTTCTACATTGGCCTTTGACAGATTATTAAGCAACTCTGGCATGGACGAGGCCGAATTTGCCAACGCACTGCGTGCCCAAACCCTGCGTTCAATGGTATTGTCACCTGTTGCACAACAGATAAAGGTACCTGCCTTTGTGACCCTGGCGACATACAATGCCCGATATGGTAAACGGGAAATTGAATACGCAACCGTAAAATATTCAGATTTTAATGTTGCCACCCCAACAGATGAGCAATTAGAATTGTACTATCAACAAAATCCACAAACCGTACCGGAAACACGCGCTGTGTCATATGTATTTGTTGAAACCGATATGGCCCAGCCCGACAAATACGATGCCGGATACGCAACCGCAATAAAAATTGAAGATGATATTATCGCAGGCGAAACAATGCAAGACGCCGCAAAAAAACACGGTGCAAAATATGTTGCAATTAATGCATTCGCACAAACTGAAAAGCCAGCCGACAAACAATTAACAGATATCATGATTGCAAAAATCTTTGATATGGACGAAGGTCTGGAAAGTGAAATGATTGAAACCAAGGACGGATTCTTGTTCCTGCGTGTTGATAAAATCAATCCATCACACACCGCAGAATTTGCGACCGTCAAAAATTCACTGATTTCAGATTGGAAAAAATCCGAACAGAAAAAACAGGCCTATGTTCGTGCAAATGAATTGCTGGTGGATTTGAATCAAGACGGCACATTACAAGGGAAAAAGACCGCAACCGTGTCACGCACATCTGGCGCACCGGTCGAAGTACTGACTGCGGCATTCCGCAATGATACCGAAAAGAATACAATCGTCCCTGGTGCAGACGCATTTTATGTATTAAGTGTCACGCGTTCTATTGCACCTGCCCTGGATACCAAGAAAATGGCAGATTTGCAAAACGAAATGCAATCAACCATGGATAAAAGTATCGCGGACGATTACGATTCATATCTGAAACGCGAATACCCAATAGAGATAAATGAAAAAATATACAATCGTGTATTTGGCAATTAAATCAATCCCCCAATTTGGGGGATTTTTTTACTAAATAATTCTTTGCAATTGACATTCATTTCAAAATTCTGTTAAAATACCTGTGTCATGATGAATTTGTCATGATGGGGTGTGGAAACCCGTACACGAAGCGTCTGGAATAAAAATTTCAACGCGTTATTACGCGTTTTTTTATATCTGGAATGAAAATACTCCTGATCTTTATGGTCAGGAGGGCATGCGAATATAATGAATAAGCGGCACAATTCTTCGTGATTGTTTCCAACCTCCTGACCACTTTGAATTTAATTCTGGTGGTTTTTTTGTTGTGGTGATGCGACCCATTTTGCTGACCCGTGTGGTTGTTAAAATACATTCTATTCAATTCCGCATCACCACCAAGATTGAAATGAAAAGGGAGAGATTCGTATGCCATACGATGTAAAGCGTTTTATATTTTCCGTTTCACTGTGTGCCATGTTGGCGGCAAATCCGGTATTGGCAACCGCACCAACAAATGATGAAGAATTGGGCACAACGCATGATGTATATGTTGAATCAACATTAAATCAGGCAACGAATGGTATTGCGGGTGTCAGTTATGTAAATCGTATGGTAAATGCGGCGGGCAATGCCGCCGATGCGGCCGAAGCACACGCCGCCGCCGCGGGCGCACATGCGTTAAGTGCCGCCCAATCCGCAGATGAAGCACACAAAGTTCTGGCAGATAAAGTTAATATTGACCAGGGTGCATCTAATAAGGCCATGGTGACGGATGATAAAGGGACGGTTTACCCGGGGTATATTACAAATGATATGATTGACGACAATGCAGTGACGCTGGATAAGATAAAAAGGGGTGAAGATGCTAGTGTTTTGCTTGTGCGGTCGACGGGGATTTCCGCCCATATGGCGTGGGGTAAGATTGATAATGAACATATTTCTGATGGTGCGGTGACAAGTGATAAGATTGCCAAAGGTGCGATAACAGCGGATAAGCTTTACCTTTTTCATGAAGTTAAAGCTGGGATGCCACTAGTAATTGAATGGAAAAATAACACTACGGGGATGACTGCTGGGCCTGGAACAATATTGCCTTCTGGTATTGTTTCAGCGGACGAAAATGGGATGGCTTTGGTTTCTCAAAAACATGTCGACTCCAGTGGGCGAGCTTCGTATGTGACCGAATGGGGACAGGTTTCTTCTGTGGGTATTGCCAACGGCGCAGTGACGATTGATAAAACCGCAGGTGTTGTTGGTATGGTGCCGGTTGGTGGCGAAGGCGCCAATACATATGGTTCGCTTTGGATAGAGTAATTAGACAAATAAAAGTTTATCGCACTAAATAATTCATCATATTTGTCATTCCTGCGCAGGCAGGAATGGGACTTTGAAACCGTGCGCAAAGCGCACTAAATAAATATTTCAATTTTTTTTGTCCCTGTTCCCGCCTGCGCGGGAATGACAATGGTGCTTAATTTTTTATCTAAAATACTTAACTAAACTTTTATTTATCGCTGTAATCATAAAAAAATCGCGCGGAAAACCCACGCGATAAAAACTTTACGCAAAATGCACTTATTTTTCGTCAGAATCATCAAAACGAATATTGCGTTTCAGAAAAATCTCGGCCAGATTGATTGCCTCGGCCCCTTTTCTAAAACCGTGCGCCTGCATCCCCTGTCCCAGGGATTCTGCGCCTTCTCTAAAATTTTTTACCATATCAGTCATTTTAATGCCCTTTATCAAAACATCTCTCTGACGGCAGTCAATATATACCACAAAAAACTTTTTGTCAAGTATCTTGTATAAATATTTTACTGTTCGCAACCATATTCACCACATGAATCAACCGCAACCTCTTCCACCTGGATTTCCATCGGCACAGGTTTTGGATCTTCTGTATAGTGAATTTCTTTGACAACGCGAACACGGCGGTTTTCCGCATTCGGTGTATTATCAGGTGTTGGCACCGCTAAATCTTCTTCGCCCGCAGATACCGCAACAATCTGACTGGCCGGGATACCATATTTAATCAACATTTTCTGGACCGCTTCGGCACGACGACCACCCAAAGCATAATTATAGTTACTGGTACCCATTGTATCTGTATGACCAACAACCGAAACCTTAATATTCTTGTTTTCTTGTGTTGCGGTTGCCAACTTTTTAATCAATTCCTGATATTCCGGCTTAATATTTGCCTTGTTAAAGTCAAAGCGCACCTCAAACACTTCTTCCATGACATGCTGCGTTGGTTCCAGTGGTATTTGCTGAACCTTAATCATGGTCTTTTCACCCTGGGCAGCCTGAATCATATCCAGACGCGCATTAATCGCCTTTAATTCTTCACGCATTGCCATCATCATATTGACAAATTCTTCACGTGACACCAATTCATCACCAATCATTGGGATTTCAGCTGGCGCACACGTTGGACATTCCTGTTGTTGTTTTTCTGTAATAACAACTGCAACCGCTGGATCTGCAGGCTGTACTTCGGCACTTTCCATTGTTGCGTTCAGACTGTTATTACTGTTACGAACACTGTTATCTGCCTTGCTTTTTGTAATAGACTTATCACCACCATAGATATTTTGATTAAATACAATTGGTTGCACAGGTTCAACCGGGACAGGCTTTATCAAATGTTCTGGAACATTTACATTATTAACGATAATAACGCCTTCACGGTTTTTCACACCTTTGTTCATAGACTTCAATGAACGCGTTTCTGGATAATATTCCCCAACACTGCGCTTACTGGACTCAACTACCGAACCATTCATATCCGTTGTAAATTGTTCAATAACAGTTTCCGAATCAACAATCGTTTCTGTCATATCCGTTGCCGATTTTTGCACAACCTTACCCTTGTCACAATTGCGCAAGACATCCATTGTTTTATTAAATCTGTCACGACATTGTTGTGCGGTTGCAACCTGCCCACTGGCACTGGCAGATAGCCAGCAATCAAATTTCGCCTGCGCTTCGGCTGCCAATTCTGGATTTGCGTAAGACGCATCATTTTTCAACTGATCCATCAATTCATTATATGCAGTATACAACTCAAAAGATTCCTGTTCATTTTCGATTGGCCAATTTTCCAATGTTTCTGGGAACGGCACTTCGCCACTAAAAGCAGCAACCGCCTTGTTTGCGAACAGTTCACCCATATCAGCATACCCACTGGTACGCGCATTATATATCGCATACGAACGATAATTCATAGCCAACTGATTCAAGAAAGAATCCTGGTGTGGTGCAGAATAAACATCCAATGATTCCACATAATCAACCGTCGGTGTCACAACCGGCCCATCATATTGCGCCATATTGGTATTCTGATGCGTACAAGCCGCCACAACAACACCCGCCACCATTAGCATACGTGAAATAACCCATGTTGCCACACAAGATTTACTTTTCATTTGAAATTCCCTTCTTTCTTTTAATCTTTATTATTATACGATTTTTCACAAAATTAGTAAAGCAGAAAAACAACCAAACAAACTGATTGCAATCACAAAGACTTTTTTTATATAGTACAACCAAGGATGCCAGAGAGAGCAAAAACATGAAAAAATTTTTAACAATATTTTTTGGTCTATTATTAACTACATCCATGTATGCGGCACAAATTGCCAATGTAGAATACATCCATAACGCGATACAAAACAAACATTTTATAACCGTTCCATACAATGAACAATTAACGGACAAAACTGTTGCGGCCAATATGGAATATTTATTAACGGCTGTTGACCGCGCCAATCAAATTCTGCACGGCGAACCAATTACATCATACAGCGAAACCTTTTACGCCACAACCGCAGCGGTTGATACAATTGCCGTAAACAACGCAGTCAGCACCTTAATAAAACCTGGCCCGTACAGTTTTCAAATAACCACCGCAGAAATAACAAAATTTTCATTCAGTATCGCTGCCGCCGGCGACTTTATCATTAATTGGGGCGACGGTAATGTAGAAACCATTTCAAAACCCGACACCGTCAGCACTACATACTCCCACCCCTATAACACCGCTGCATCATACAACATAAAAATCGGTGGCCAGGCAACTGCATACAACACCAACGAAACAACCGCCACCATCAGTTTTTCCCCCAGCAGTTACACAGACTATAACATAATCACCGGGATTTCAGGCAGTTTAGGTAAAATATTCCCAACATTATCCGACGGCACACAGCCACGCTTTTATCAAACATTTTATAACTGCAAAAGTATCCCATCAATCCCGGGCAACCTGTTCAGCGGAATATCAGGCGCCCCCGTCAGTTATATGTTTTACAACACATTTGGCAACTGCAACAAAATAACCAGCCAAATCCCAGAAAACCTGTTCAGCGAAATATCAGGTGCCCCGCAACCATACATGTTCCATGGCACCTTTAATGGTTGCAGCGGTATCACCGGCACCATCCCAGAAAACCTGTTTGCCGGAATTAACGGCACACCACAGCCATACATGTTTGCAAACACATTTAATGGGTGCACCGCACTTACCGGCACAATCCCAGACAAACTGTTCGGCACCCTGGATGGCGAACCCGCAGAATACATGTTCTATCGCACATTTAACGGTCTGCGTAATTTAACAGGCGCGATACCCGCCAACCTGTTCGCCGGATTATATGGTGACCCTGCCCCACACATGTTTGATTCCACCTTCTATAATTGCCAAGGGTTAACAGAAATCCCCGGCAATCTGTTCGCGAACATAACAGGCGAACCGGCAGAAGCCATGTTTATGTACACTTTTTATCAAAATTATGGCATCACAAAAATTCCAGACGGTCTTTTTGCCAGCATAACCGGTGCCCCTGCCACAAATATGTTTGCATACACATTCAATAAAAACACTGGCATAACCGAAATTCCTGGCGACCTGTTTGCCGGCATCAACGGGCCAGCAGCCGAAAAAATGTTTTACTACACATTCAGCAACTGCTCAGCATTAAACACAATCCCAGGAAATCTGTTTGCTGGGATTTATGGCCCACCCGCGCCATGGATGTTCGAACGTACATTCGCCAGCACCGGCATAACATCAATACCCAGTGAACTGTTTGCAACAATCAGTGGCGAACCAGCACGCGCAATGTTCACGGCCACCTTTGCCACATGCAAACAGCTAACAGCTGTACCTGAAAACCTGTTTGGAAGCATATACGGTCCCCCCGCCCAACAAATGTTCTATGGCACATTCCAAAACTGTACTGCGCTAACCAGCGTTGGCGAAAAATTATTTGGAAAAATATCAGGCACACTTAATTCGTATTCCTTTGCGGACACATTTAATGGTTGCAAGGCATTAACCGGATATTCGCCCAAGGCATTAACAGACGACGGCTACAAGTTCTTGTATGAAATTTGGCCCGACGCTACAACCGCCCAGGCGAACAACACATTCGCGGGTGACACGCTGCTGACCGACTATGCAACCATGCCAACCGTATGGAAATAAGACCCCAAAAAAAAACGCCCAAACGGGCGTTTTTTTTAACCGACTGTCAAATCCTTGCCTTTGACATCTATGTAAACAGTATTACCTTCTCCAATTGCACCAGTTAAAATCAGGTCTGCAATTTTATCTTCAACCGCCGACACAATTAAACGTTTCAATGGGCGCGCACCAAATACTGCATCATATCCATTATCACCCAACCATTTAATTGCCTTGTCCGTGATATTCATATCAATCCGGCGTTCATTCAAGCGCTTTTGCAAACCGCCCAATTGAATCTTAACGATTCCGGCCATAACATCCTTGCCCAAAGGATTAAAGAATACAATTTCATCAATACGGTTCACAAATTCTGGTCTGAAATTCTTTTTCACCGCATCCATATCTGGCAAATTACTGGTCATGATAATAATTGTGTTTGTAAAGTTCACAACATGCCCCTGACCGTCTGTTAATCGACCATCGTCCAGAATCTGCAAGAACACATTAAACACATCCGGATTTGCCTTTTCAATTTCATCAAACAACAAAACTTGATATGGTCTGCGACGAACACTTTCCGTCAGCACCCCACCCTGTTCATATCCAACATACCCCGGAGGACTGCCAATCAATCGCGACACAGAATGCGGTTCCATATATTCACTCATATCAATTCGTGTCATGGCCGCATCATCATTAAACAGATATTCTGCCAAAGCTTTAGCAACTTCGGTTTTACCAACCCCCGTTGGCCCCAGGAACATAAAACTGCCCATTGGTCTGCGCGGGTCAGATAAACCTGCACGACTGCGACGTATCGCACGCGCAATTACCCCCAGTGCATGATCCTGACCGACAACACGTTTGCGCAGTTCATCTTCTATATTCATCAGTTTTGATTGCTCTTCTGCATTCAACCTGTCGGCAGGAACACCTGTCCATTTACTAACAACTGCGGCAATATGTTCCGGCAATACTGTTTTATATTCACGCGCATCTGCATTCATCTTGGCAATTTTCTCTTCCAATTCTGGAATCTTGCCATATTGCAAGGCGGACGCCTTTTCATAGTCGCCATTTCGCATTGCAGTTGCAACCTCTGCCTTGGCCGCATCTAATGCCGCCATCGCATCAGACAGCCCACGCATTTTCTGTTGTTCCGCCTGCCAATCTGCGGTCAGTGTTTTTGATTCCGCCTCGACTCCAGCTATAATATTTTCTAAATCTTTCAAACGTTTTTTCGACTCTTCGTCTTTTTCTTTTTTCAACGCCTGCTGTTCAATTTTCAGTTGCATCAAATGCCTGTCTACTTCATCCAACCTATCTGGCTTAGACGCAATCTCAATCCTGACACGGGCGGCCGCCTCGTCAATCAGGTCAATAGCCTTATCCGGCAGGAATCTGTCTGTGATATACCGATTCGATAACTTTACCGCCGACACCAGCGCAGCATCTGCGATTCGCACACCATGATGTCCTTCGTATTTTTCTTTCAACCCACGCAATATTGAAATCGTATCATCAACAGTCGGCTCGTCCACATACACTGGTTGGAAACGACGCGCCAATGCTGGGTCTTTTTCAATATATTGACGATATTCATCTAATGTTGTTGCCCCCAAACAGTGCAATTCACCACGCGCCAACATAGGCTTTAATAAATTCGCCGCATCCATACTGCCTTCACCTTTGCCTGCCCCAACCAAGGTATGCAATTCATCAATAAATAATATTATTTTCCCATCCGCTTCCTTAACAGCTTTCAATATCGCCTTTAATCGCCCTTCAAACTGGCCACGAAACGAAGCCCCTGCCATCAATGCCCCCATATCCAGGCTTAACAACTGTTTTTTCAATAAATTTTCTGGCACATCACCTGAAATAATACGATTCGCTAACCCTTCGACAATTGCAGTTTTTCCCACCCCCGGATTACCAATCAAAACCGGATTATTTTTTGTACGACGACTTAACACCTGAATTGCACGGCGAATTTCTTCATCACGCCCAATCACAGGGTCTAATTTTCCATCCGCCGCCAGTTTTGTAAAATCAGTTGTATATTTTTCAATTGCCTGGGCCGGTGTTTCTTGTAAATCATCTGGATTCATCTAACAACTCCTTGTGTTATTGTTATCCCATATATAGTGCCACAAATCCCCCTTTCAAGACACAGGAACGAATCCCCCGCCCCACTTGCACAAACATACTTTTTGGTTTATCATCAAAAAAAAGGACACAAATATGTCAGATTTTATCGCATCAGACATTCAGCAAATTCAATCGCATGGTCTTAAACCAACAGAAATCGAAAAACAGATCGCCACATTTAAATCAGGTTTTCCATACACAGACATTATATCACCCGCAACCATTGGAAATGGTGTATTACCAATGCTGGATGAAACATATGCTAAATATTATCTGGCAAATTGCGACAAATACAAAATTGTAAAGTTTGTCCCTGCATCTGGCGCGGCAACACGCATGTTCAAAGATTTATTTGAATACCTATCAACCGACACAATGAACACGACAACACAAACGGTTCTGGACAACCTGACCGATTTCGCATTTTATGACGATTTAATGCAACATTTACCAGAAAACGCAACAAATCGCGACATAATTGAATGCCTGGTCACGGACCGCGGGCTTAATTACGGCAACGCCCCCAAGGGATTAATACAATTCCATAAATATACCACATTCAATCGCACTGCAGCGGCCGAACACCTGATCGAAGGCGCACAATACGCCCGCACAAACAATACCGTCAACCTGCATTTCACAGTGTCCCCTGAACATGTATCCGGATTCCAAGATTTATTTAACAAAATTATCCCAGAATACGAATCGCAATTTGGCATAAAATACAACATTTCTATATCAACACAAAAACCAGAAACAGACACAATTGCTGTCAACCTGGACAACACACCATTCAGAAACGACGACAACACATTGCTATTCCGGCCGGCGGGTCATGGCGCATTAATTGAAAACCTAAACGATACAAATGCAGACATAATATTTATAAAAAACATCGACAATGTATGCCCCGAACACGCACGCGGCGAAACAATTACCCATAAACAAGCGTTGGCCGGCCTGGCAATAAAAACGCAAAAACAGATTTTTGAATACATCCGTGCACTGGACAACAATACCGCAAACACAGAAGAAATTCGCGAATACATAAACAAAAATCTGGGGATACAAATTTCAGAAAATGACAACCTGCGTGAAATATTAAATCGCCCATTACGCGTATGCGGCATTATAAAAAACACCGGCGAACCTGGTGGCGGCCCATTCTGGACACGCGACACAGATGGCCGTATCAGTTTGCAAATTGTCGAACCCGGACAAATTTCACCAGCCCAGAAACATATTTTACACGACGGTGAATTTTTCAGTCCAACTGACATTGTCTGCATGCCATACGATAAAGACGGCAACAAATTCGACCTGCGCAAATTCATTGACGAAACGACCGGTTTTATATCCGAAAAGTCTAAAAATGGCCGTCCTCTGCGCGCGATGGAACGTCCCGGTCTTTGGAATGGCGCAATGGCAAAATGGAACACAATCTTTGTTGAGACTCCATCATCAACATTTACCCCAGTAAAGGTTATAACTGACCTGATAAAGCCATCACATAAATAAAACAAACAAAAAAATGAAAAGATTGCTTGACTTTTCCTTATTTTTGTTATAAATTTAGCGTCGCTATTAATTAAAGGTTAAGTATTATGCCACGTGTATGTAAAGTTACAGGTAAGAAAACAGAAGTTGGGATGAATGTTTCCCACTCTCATCGTCGTACAAAACGCACATTCTTGCCGAATCTGCAAACATTAAAGTTCCACAGTGATATTTTGGGACGCGATTTTTCATTACGTATTTCAACTGCTGGCTTGCGCACATTGACCAAGCATGGCGGTCTGGACGCATATGTAACATCAAAGCCGGTATCACGTTTGACCGAAGAAATGGCTGCGATTAAGAAAGCCATTGAAAAAAAGGTCGGCAAACCTGCGGCCCCTGCAAAGAAGCCTGTACATAAGGCAAATCGCAGTGCTCGCCTGGTAAAAAAAGTTGAAGCAAAACAGGCTGCATAATAACGGCTTGTGCTTTTGGCCCCGTGGCGGAATTGGTAGACGCGCTTGACTCAAAATCAAGTTCAGCAATGAGTGTCGGTTCGAGTCCGACCAGGGCCACCAGATAAAACAGTGAAAATATCCCCATTGGGGGTATTTTACATTTATGGCAAGGTGATAAAAATGAGAAACACTAAATTCGATCAGGCATATAATATTTCAATGGCATTTATTACTGACAAAAATACAGACACAGACAACATCAGCCAGAACTTTTTCAGACTGCGCCAGGTTATTTTCGGCAAAACCTATACACTAACCATCAGCGCGCCAAAAGACAGCGAAGATTATATCATCAAAAATTCTGTTCCTTCAACGTCAACACGATTTACCCATGCAAAAAAACATGGTCCACTGGGCGAAATATGCCTTTATCGCGAAAAGGATTTATTATTACATTATCGTTCTAAATATCCAGTTGCGCCCGTTTCAACAACCCAAGACAATATATTCCAAAAAGAGATACGCAAATTCTGTAATCGCAATTTCTTTAAATTAACAGAAATGGCCCAAATGCGCAATCAGGGCAAAGTTGTCCTACGCGACAATACAAAACAAATTTACGAATTAATTCATGAAATATCGCAACAAAAAACCAAATAAAAAAAACCGCCAAACCGGCGGTTTTTTTTATGAATCATCTTCATCTACTTCGTCTTCATCTTCAACATCAACGGCGTTCAAATCAATTTCCTTTGGAATCCCCAAGATATCTTCTATTTTATCCGACGCTGCATCTAAATCAATTTTATGCAATACTGCGAATTCCTGGGCCATACGTTCCAACGCACGCAAATACAACTGGCGCGCAGAAAAAGTCATAGTATCAGCAGCACTGCGCCGTTGCAGGTCGCGTACAACCTCAGCCAATTTCATAGGATCGCCCGAATTAATATTTTCCTCGTACTGCGCCGCACGCCGCGCCCAAATCATACGTTTTGCACCCGCCTTGCCCTTGGCAGACGCGATTGCTTCGTCCATTTTCTTGGATGTCGTCAATGGACGCAACCCTGAAATTTCCGCACGTTCAACAGGCACACGTAATGTCATGTGATTGCGTTCAAAATCAATCACCAACATTTTGACCTTTTGTCCTGCGACAGTTTGTTCTTCTATACGTAACAGTTTACCCACCCCCTGGGTTGGATAAACAACATATTGTCCTGTTTTAAAATCTAACTTTTTACTTGGCATTATGGATACCCTTTTACGGTTGCCATTCTCTCGTCACGATTATTATATCACAAAAAAAGCCGAAAAACAAATAATTGACATAAAAAAATCCCGGAAACACCCGGAATTTTTTTTATTTTGATATTCTGCGCAATGTTCCCGTACGTCGCACACCTGATGCACGACTGGCCTCGGTCGTGCCAGCTGATGTTGCACAAACCCATTTACCATTTTCCAAAACCGCTGTTTCACCCGATTCGCATTCCGGCTTTTCCAGACGCCACGCAAAACAACTGCCTTTTTGATATGATTGATATGTTGCATTATCGCCACCACGGGTATATGCGCCATAATCCGGATACCATTCACCGCGCGCCTCACCTGCGCACCACTTACGTGCACCCCAACATTCCAAGCAATTGCCCGCTGCATCACACAGTTCATTTGCACTATCTGTAGCCTGATACCCGGCATTTGGCTTATTTCCGCTGCCCATCATTTTACCATTTTCCAGATCACGACACCACAACTTCTGACATTCTGCCGCCGGCACACCGTCAATTTTCTTGTTATTTTCTGCCAAGACATACCCCGGCCCACACGATGTAAATGCTGCATCCGCAACCAACGGACATAAAACAGCCAACACCACAAAAATTAAATTTCTTCTTCTCATGACATATATTTTACATTATTTATCAATCTTTAACAAGACAAAAAAGTGCACCACATGGCGCACTTTCATTCATCACTGCCCCAATCCCGCAGGACTAAAGCGTCCTATATTATTGAACAATTCTTCCAGCGCATTCAATTCAATTGCCGCCGGAATTTCTGTTTCGCCATCTGCCAATGTTACATCCGGTAATTCCGCATCACGCAAAACCTGGGTTTTCAAGACACGATTCCCCCGCACCCATGCCAACAATACCGTTTCATCAGTAAATGTTGGCGCCAATGGCCCACGATAGTTTTCATCTGCCCCAAAATAAATCCAAACCTGGTCACCATGAACGGTTTTCACCAACGGCGCGCCAATTTTTTCAACCAGCGCATCCGTCGTCTTGATATCCGCCACCTGCGATTCCAGATCAGCCGGAAACACATACCCCCTATGCTTGGTCTGAAAGGTGCACGCACCAACACAGACCAATATCAAAGACATCAATATTACTTTTTTCATCTTTATCCCTCGCCATTTTCTTTGGCAACTGGTTTATTAAGCATTGCAAACTGCGCAATATGCTTTTTCAGTTCACTTTTATACGCATTATTTGCCTTGGCCAAATCAACCAATTTATTAAACTGTGGATTCGCTGCACGCGCTGCCCCGAATCGGCTTTCTGTTTTCAAGAAATCTTCCAACGGCAACGGATTATCTAAGGTTGAATCCATTGTCAATGGATTTTGGCCATTTTCAATCAAACGCGGATCGAATCGGAACAGTGGCCATGCCCCCGTCTGTACCATCTGCATCTGGTGTTCTGCACCATTTTGCAATGCAAATCCATGCGCAATACATGGCGCATACGCCAATATGATTGATGGACCGTTGAACGATTCTGCCTCGCGGAATGCACGAATCGCCTGAACCTGGTTCGCCCCCAGCGCAATCTGCGCAACATATGCACCCGACATCATCGCAATCATACCCAAATCTTTCTTGGCATGATCTTTACCACCGATTGCGAACTTCATACTGGCACCAAACGGCGTAGATTTTGACTGTTGCCCACCTGTGTTTGAATATCCTTCGGTATCCAAAACCAAGATATTCACATTTTCACCGCTGTGCAATATATGGTCAACACCACCATATCCAATATCATACGCCCAACCATCACCACCGACAATCCAAACTGATTTATCAACAATTTCACCAATCTGACTTTCCGCTAATCTTGCACGTGGCCCGTCAATTTTTGCCAACTGCTGACGCAGGCTTTGTTCTATTTCGCGTTGTTTATCAGAATTCTTTTCATCAAACAAATCTTCAACATTTTCAATCCCCAATTCAAACAACAGCCCCTTTAACGAATGTCGTTTTTGATTCAATGCCAGGCGCATCCCCAAACCGTATTCCGCATTATCTTCGAACAAAGAATTAGACCACGCCGGACCACGACCCGTTTTATCCTTGGTCCATGGTGTTGTTGGCAAATTCGCACCATAAATCGACGAACATCCCGTTGCATTTGCAACAATCATTCTGTCCCCAAACAGATGCGACAGCAGTTTCACATATGGTGTTTCACCACACCCTGCACATGCACCTGGGAACTCAAAGTAATGTGGCAACAATTCCACATGCTTTGGAATATTTAGATTTAATTTTTCGCGTTCAATATCTGGCACCTGTTCTGCTGCATTAAATGCCGCCTGATTATCCGCCATAACATCGCGCGCAGGCACCATAGATATCGCACCAACCGGACAGTTTTTCACACAAATATTGCACCCCGTACAATCCGCCGGCGAAATATTAATTGTGAAATACATATTCGCCCCCAGTTCAGGTGTCTTCATTGGAACGACACGCACACCTTTGGCGCGCAACTCTTCTGCCTGAGCCTCAGTCAATGCCTTGATACGAATAACCGCATGTGGGCACAACATAGAACACTTGCCACATTGGATACATTTATCTATGTCAACGGTTGCGACACGGTCTGATATTGCGCGTTTTTCATATTTTGATGTACCGACTGGGTATTGCCCTGCCCCAAATTGCCCATCAACACGAAAACGTGATACAGGTATTGCATCCCCACGTTGCGCCGCCATTTCCCCCAAGGTACCCGCAATTTCCGCCGGCGTATCCAGTGTCATCGCCGGGATAAAATCAGGCGCAAAATTTGAAATGGAAGATGGCACATTATATTTATGCAGATATTCTACTGCCTTATCTACCGCAGCCCAGTTCGCTTGAACAACCTCCATTCCCTTCTTTTTATAAGTTTTCTCAATCGCCGCCTTGGCACTGATTGCAGCCTGGGCCGGATCAATTACATTTGTCAGATTAAAGAAGTTCAACATAATAAATGTATTAATACGATTTCCCAACCCCAATTCTGCTGCTGCACGATTCGCATCCAAGAAATAAACATTCGCACGAATTCTGATTAAATGTTCCTGGGTATCACGCGGCAGATTGGCAAACGCCACATCTGGTGCCAGTGATGTATTAATCATAACCGTCCCCCCCGCACGCAAGCCACGGAACACATCAAACCGCTGTGCAATCATAAAGTTCGAAACACTGATAAAGTCTGCAACTTCTACCAAATATTGACTTTTAATCGGCGCATCTGAAAAACGAATATGGGACGCGGTCAGCCCACCCGATTTCTTGGAATCATATACCGCATATGATTGCGGATATAAATCAGAATTTTCCCCAACAATTTTCACAATATTCTTAACCGCACCAACAGTACCATCACTGCCAATACCGTATAAAATAGCTGTTTTGAAATTTGGATCTTCAACCGAGAACGCCGGATCTGTCTTCAATGACAGCCCCATCAAATCATCATCAATTCCAACTGTAAAGTTATGGTGTAATGTATCACGCATCAGGTTTTCATATATCGCCTTGACATCCCTTGGTTTAAATTCTTTTGAACCCAAACCATACCGTCCACCAAAGACCGCAATGCCATCTGGAACAATTGATTTAACATCCTGATACAATGGTTCACCGATACTACCCGGTTCCTTGGTTCTGTCCAGAACTGCGATTCGTTTCACTGTCTTGGGCATTGCCGCCAAAAATGCTTCGGTTGGGAACGGACGATACAAATGCACCTTTAATACTCCCAATCCTGCCGGCAAATGCGCCAAAGTTTCTTCAATTGTATCAACCGCACTGCCCATGGCAACTATAACATTTTCTGCGTTTTCATCTCCAACATAATCAACCAGATTGTACCTGCGCCCAGTCAATTCGGCAAATTCATCCATACACTGCTGAACAATTTCTGGGGTTTTTGCATACAATGGATTTGCCGCTTCGCGTCCTTGGAAATAAACATCTGGATTTTGCGCAGTGCCACGAATTACAGGATTATCAGGTGTCATACCACGCGCCCGATTCGCCAAAACCAAATCATTCGGAATCAATTTTTCCAAAATATCGTCCGGGATGCGAATTAATCGTGATTCTTCGTGACTGGTACGAAATCCATCAAAAAAGTGCAAGAATGGTACACGCGAACGCAACGTTGCCGCATGCGCTATTGCCGCCATATCATGCGCCTGTTGCACATTGTGCGATGACAGCATTGCAAACCCAACCGAACGCACCGACATAACATCACTGTGATCGCCAAAGATTGACAACGCATGCGTTGCCAATGCGCGCGCCGCCACATGCATAACAAATGGGGTTTGTTCACCTGCAATCTTGTACATATTTGGAATCATCAACAGCAATCCCTGTGACGCAGTAAAGGTTGTTGCCAAACTGCCCATCTGCAATGCACCATGCATTGCGCCCGCCGCGCCCGCTTCGGACTGCATTTCAATAATCTGTGGGATTGCACCCCAAATATTTTTCTTATGCTGAAAAGACCATTCATCCGCCAATTCACCCATAGTACTGCTGGGTGTAATTGGATAAATCGCCGCAAAATCAACACATCTGTACGCCACATCCGCCGCCGCCCAGTTTCCATCAACAATTAATTTATTTGACATAATTACCTTTTCCTTTTTCAAAAAATAAAAACATTGCCCAAATAATACCCCCATTTTCCCCCCAAGGCAAGATTTATAAATATTTTTTATATTGACAAACAAACAGTTTAGTATACCATCAATCTAAATAATAAATCAAAAGGCAAACAAATGGCATCTGGCGACATAATCAACAATTCCCGCAGTAACAGTTATATCTGTGGCACCCAAGTATATATCCTTAGCGACTTCTGTTCCAAGGAAATGAATGAACTGACTGGAAATCTGGGCAATTTAATATTCAGCCTGCCAGAACATCCTATATACAGAATGTCAGGCAAACTAACATCGCCATACGACACAAGGAATATCAAAAACCCAATTATTGATATCTTTATTGATTCGGCCGGCGGTTCATCAAGCGAACTGCAAAACCTATCAACACTGTTAAACATTGCAAAATCCCGTGGTGCAATCATCCGCACCACCGTATTGTCACGCGCATTCAGTTGTGGCAGTCTGCTGGCAATCCAGGGCACACCAGGTTTTCGCATAATGGCACATGATGCACGTAACCTAATACATTTTGGCAGCGCCAGTTTTTCCATATCAAATCCTGACGATTTGGACATTCGCACCCAACAGGTCGCTGCGCATAAAAAAATCGTACTAGATAAATATAAAATTTATGCCAAGATTCCACAAAAGAAACTGGATAAAATGATGCGTTGCGAATCGGGATATCTGACCGCCAACGAATGTATAGAATACGGGTTATGCGATTGGATTATCAGTGAACGCGGCAAATTAATCAGCATGGCCGATATAAAGCAAAAAACAAAATAACAAAAACGGGAATCAAAACACGATTCCCGTTTTTTTAGATAAAAATCGAACATCACAGTGTACGAATTCTACATAAGCCCCCTTGCACTGGGAACAAAATAAAAGATAACGGCGTAGATAAAGTGAATGGGGGAATCGTAGTGTACAAACGCTACATGAGATTCCCCCACCTTGCGACGAAAAAAATTAAATAGAATGATTTAGATACGGACAATACTGACAACGAAGTGTACAAACGCTACATGAGCCCGCCCCTTGCACTGGGAACAAAATAAAAGATAATGGCGTAGATAAAGTGAATGGGGGAATCGTAGTGTACAAACGCTACATGAGATTCCCCCATTTGCTTTAGATATGCCATTAGATTTTATTTTGCACGTTCTACGTATTCCAAAGTTTCCGTATTCACAACAATCTTTTCACCTTGTTCAATAAATACAGGAACCTGAACACGAACACCGTTATCCAAGATAGCAGGTTTTCCACCACTGCCCGAGACTGTTTGTCCCTTTAACGCAGGTTCTGTTTCTTCAACGGTTGCGATTACTGTCTTTGGCAAGGAAATTGACACAGGCTGACCTTCTACAAAGTTTGCCTTAACAATCATTTCCGGCGCCAAGAATTTCATTGCATCGCCCATCGTTTCAACCGGCATTGTAAACTGTTCATAATCCGACAGATTCATAAAAAATGCATCCGTACCATCGGCATACAAATACTGGCAATCAAAGTCTTCCACCATCAGTTTTTCAACCTTGTCTTCTGCACGCCAGCGGTCACCACCCTTGTTCCCCGAATCAATGTCACGCAGGTCTGCCTGAACAAACGCACCACCTTTACCTGGTTTAACTTTGGTTATTGATGTAACAGAATAACGTTTACCATTATGTGAAATCACCCAACCAACACGCATATCATTTGCAATATAAGAAGCCATTTTCTTTTCCTTTTTTGTTTTATTTAAATGTAAAATTTACATAAATTATTGCATCTCACGCTTATGCGTCCAATAACGATCAATGCTATCCATAATCAACTTATCAGCAGCCTCTCTATCTGCCCAGCCCAAGATTTTAGACCATGCATTCGGCTGCAAATCCTTGTAATGCTGAAAGAAATATTCAATCTTTGAACGCAAAATCGACGGCAACTGTTCCACAAATTCTGTGTTTGTATAATATGGGTCAATTTTATCCAACGGCACACAGATAATCTTTTCATCACCACCGGCCTGATCTTCCATCAACAGCACACCAATCGGGCGCACTTCAATCAACACACCTGGACGCAGTGGCGCATTACACACAACCACACAATCTAATGGGTCGCCGTCATCGCCCAATGTGCCCGGAAAATAACCATAGTTTGCCGGATACGCCATTGGCGCATGCAAAATTCGATCCACCTTTAACAGACCTGTTTCTTTATTAATTTCATATTTAACATAGCCATTTTCAGGCACTTCGATAATCGCATTCATGCGCTTTGGCGGTAATTTACCCGGTGAAATTTCTTCTAATGTCATAATAATCCTCTTAATTTGTTGACAAAATAATATCATAATATTTTCTAATTGCAATTATTTAAGCCCGTAATTTTCCATAAAAAAACGCCCAAACGGGCGTTTTTTTTCAATTTTCCGTGGTTTCTTCAACAGTTTCTGTTTCTGCATCCAACGCATCTGCGACAACATAGCCACGCGATTGCATTTTACCCATTGCAATAACCATGCCCAATGCACGTTGCAATTGATAGTCACGTGCATCTTTTTCTTCATCTGACAATTCTGCAAATGGTGTATCTTCATCTGCGTCAGAATCATCTTTATCCGATTTCTTTTTATCTTTTTTCTTGGACTTGTCATTTTTCAAAGAATTTTTAAAGGATGCTTCGGAATACATACTCTCTTTCTTTTCTATTACTTCTATCTTGGATTGTAAAACCTCCACATCTGGGGTAATACCTTCGTTCTGAATTGAACGCCCCGACGGTGTATAATACCGCGCAATTGTTATATGAATTGCTGTCCCGTCACCCAACGGCTTTTGCTGTTGCACACTGCCCTTACCAAAGGACTGCGACCCCATAATAATTGCACGCCCATTATCTTGTAACGCACCTGCAACAATTTCCGATGCCGATGCCGACCCATGATTAATCAGCACAACAACCGGTTTACCATTGGCTAAATCACCAGCCTTGGCATGAACACGTTCAATATCTGTTTTCTCCTTTCCACGCGTTGACACAATTTCGCCTGCATCCAAAAATGCATCTGACACATCAATTGCCGCGGTCAAATAGCCCCCTGGATTATTACGCACATCCAAAACATAGCCAAGAACATCCTTCTTTTCTAATTTTTCCAACGCCTTTTTCAAGTCGCGCGCAGTCGTTGCTCCAAAATCAGAAATACGAATATACCCAACGCGTGGCGTTTCCTTATCTTCTGGATCCGCATCTGCCAACATTTTTTCAGATGATTTAACCGATTCCACTTTGATAATTGCACGTTTCAGTGTCATTTCCTTTGGTTCGCCATCATCAGATATAACAGTTAATTTCACCTTAGTTCCTGGACGACCTTTCATTTTTTTTACTGCCTGATTCAAGGTTAAATCAAATACCTGCTCACCATCAATGTGCGTTATGTAATCCCCCGCCTTTATCCCTGCCTTATCCGCAGGCGTATCATCAATTGGTGAAATTACACGCACCGCACCACGATCACTGGTAATCTGAATCCCCAGCCCCCCAAATTCACCATGTGATTTTTCACTAAATTCTTTGAAATCGTCGGCCGACAAATACGAAGAATGCGGATCCAACGCCCCCAACATACCATTCATCGCTGCTTCCAACATCTTTTTTTCATCTGCTTCTTCTACAAAATTTTCACGCGCCACCTCAAAAACCAAGGCCAATTTTTTCAATTCTTCATAAATCTGCGAATCCGTCAAATGAACAACCGGTTCTTCCTTTTTTTTCTTTTTGGCGGCATCAGCCATCATTGGCGTAAACATTATTGATAATACTAATAAATATTTTAACATACACTACCCCTTAACTATTGCAAAACACAGCATAAAACAAATCAGACCAAAATTTCAATACCAAAATTAAACAATATAAAAAAACACACAAAAACTTGACAAATACAATTAACTGTACTATATTGTACACAAAACAACAATATGTCAAAGGGGGACAACCTATGACCAAGACACCAAAATTAAAAAACAGAATCGAATATAATCGCGAAATTATAACATACATGCTTTCTGGCACAGAAAGCACAAAACGCCTAAACAACGTTAACTGGTTACGACACGAAATTTCGTACACAGAACCGCGCACATTATTCTATATACCAAACAAAGAACAGCAACCATACTTGGATTTTAACTGTATGCGCAACCTAGGATTAGCATACGATTACATCCTGCAAAATCCGAACGAAGAAATCGACGAAAAAGCACTATTAAACATTCACAGTATACTATGCACAAACACACATATAGACGGTGCACATTATCGCACAACTGAAAAATTCCTTGAAATCAAGGTAAACGGAATGCGTATGAGCACCCCAAAAGTATACGAAGTACCACAAAGACTAAATGAAATTTTCTATACCTATAAAAACAGCAAAGATGACGTATTGCACCGCGCCTTTAAAATTCATTATGAATTAATCGCTTTGCAACCATTTGATGACTTTAACAAACGTACCGCCCGTTTGATTATGAACTGGATTCTGGTCCAAGGCGGCTATCGTCCAATCGTATTCAACCGACGTGGCGACAAACAGAAATACAAAGACGCCATTGCAAACTATGCCAATGGCAACAAGCGCGCGTATTATTCATATATGCAATCATGTATGGTACGAACCCAAGAAGACATCATCAAACTGCTAACCAAATCAAGAACTATATAAAACACAAATGGCAGATAAAATAAACAATCTTATCCACGGTCGCGAAACATATATCGCAGATTTTGGGGCAGACTTCGTTATGAAACGCCCCCTGCCAACACTGGGCGAAGATGCGCGCAACGAATGGCTGGCGAAACAACATAGAACCAAAGAAATTATTGACGACATTTATAATGTTGGCAATCCGCGCTATAACATTCCACGCATGCTGTTTATAAAAGACGATGAATACCAATTACTGGAAGAACGCGCCCACGGCCAACATCTAACCCACGAATTATTCAGCCAAGTTTCGCGCCGTCAACGCTATGAAATTATTGATGGAATCGCGGCTTTCTTGGTTGACATGAACGAATTAAAACCTGTTCAGCCACTGCAAAAACATAAAATCGCATCTGAATTAAAATTTAATCGACTAGACAATTTCATCACCAACAGAATGTCCAAATGGTTTACACCAGACGAAGTCATACACATGGCAAAAATTCGCGATCAAATTGGCACATTTGAATATGATACACGACCCGCATGGTCACATTGCGACCTTAATTCAGGCAATGTATTATACGATGCAGACACCAACACACTGTCATTCATCGATTTTGCCGAAGCGGGCTATCGCTTTATATATCGCGATATTTTTGCACCACTGCAAATAGAGTTAAAAATTTTCAGACCCGTATACGAAACATATTGCAAACTGCATAACAGCTCAGAATACACTATGCCTAGTATACAAAATTCAAACCTACGCGAAATTATGAAATACCGCATTATGGTCGCGCTACTAAAACGATTTATCAAGGCTTCTGATGACCTGCGCAATAATCCAACCAATCAAAAAAGTATTGATAACAACGAAAACAAAGTCGCATTTATGCGCGAACAAATAAAACATATAACCGAATTAGAACAACAATTTAAAAGATAAAACGGGGAACACCCCGTTTTTTTACATTACAAAATCTTCACCCAGATACACTTTCTTGACCATTTCATCTTGGACAATTTCAGATGTTGTTCCATGTTTCAAGATTCTACCATCATGCAAAACATAACTGCGATCTGTAATTCCAAGTGTTTCACGAACATTATGATCCGTTATAATAACCCCCAGACCACGATTCTTTAACTGAGATACCAGTCCACGAATTTCATTAACAGCGATTGGATCGATACCTGCAAACGGTTCATCCAACAGAATGAACTTTGGATCATTTGCCAACGCACGGGCAATTTCTACACGTCTGCGTTCCCCACCAGATAACGCTGTCGCCGGACTGTTACGCAAACTGGCAATTGAAAATTCTTCCAGCAGGGAATCCAATTTCTTCTTGCGTTTTTTCTTATCAGGCTCCACAACCTCTAGAATAGCCATTATATTCTGCTCAACCGTCAGACCACGAAACACACTGTTTTCCTGGGGCAAATATCCAATATGTAAACGAGCCCGCTGATAAAATGGCAAGTGTGTAATATCCTGAGAATTCAAGAAAATCTGACCACCAGTTGCTGCCAACTGCCCCGTGATACAATAAAACGCCGTCGTCTTTCCCGCACCATTTGGTCCCAAAAGACCAACAGACTCGCCCTGTCTCGCCTCCAGCGAAACATCCTTGATTACCATACGCTTACCATATGACTTTGACAAATGCTGAACACGCAATATAGACTGCTTCATAATTTTATCACCAATTCATCTGTTCTTAACTTATCACCATTACTAGAATCAACACGAACATTACCTGTTAATGATATCGTCTTATTCTTACGATTATATTGCCCCTTATTAGCGACAATATTATCAATAATCCTGGCACCACCATACACACGACTGATCGTTCCCGAGACCCCCCCCATAAAAACAACATCCGGATTATCATATTCCTGATAGCCCGTCTGGGCACGCAGCTTAAATGGTTCACCGTTTTTATCTGTACCCACAAATGCAGCATTAGACATCTTAAATTGATTTGTGACGATATCCGTCATATTAATAACAGAAATCGGGGTCCATAACAACTGCTTAGTAAACAAAGTACCCGCGACCAACGCCGCCACCATAACCAGCCCCCAGCCTGTAAAAAAGAACTGCCACAAACGCTTTAAGCGTTTATGTTTTGTCAGGATAATAAAATTACGTCTATCTTTCTGCACACACGCAGTTTAGCGCGCAAATAACCAAAAAGCAATTTTTATATTTATCTGCAAATATTTTTATGATATAATCACTCTACAAGAGAGATGAATAAAAAAACACTATTTTTTTCACTTATTGCATGCCTGGCGCAAATCGTGCCTGCAAATGCCATCACAATTAAAAAAGCTGCATCCGTTGCCACCAAACAAAACGACATCAAACAAACTGGGGCCTCTCTGGTACCAACCGTAATGTCTTTGGTCACTGGATTCCAAGAAATTTCAAAAAAACAAAAAGCCCTGACTGCTGAATGCGTACCAACATCCCAGGAACTGGATTTTGTGAACACTACATTCAAAGAATGGCTAAAAACTGGCGCTGCAACAATATCTGACGTAGAAAGCGCACTGGGCGGAATACGAAAATGTCAAACCGCCAGTGGGGGATATCAAACATCCGTACAAATCGCCGCCGCCACCCAAGAAGACAGCATGATATGCTATGACTATTTTGATGAATCTGGCGACAAAGAAATGGTCTGGCACGAGTTTCCACGTGCACAAAAGGCGTATTATTGCACCGACGACCCCAGCAACCCCAGTTGCAACGAAAAAAATAAAGAATATGTCACAAACATGTATGATATATTTAACCTGATAGACTTTACAGAAGCAGACTTTACAAAACAAGAAGCAGCAATGGCAGGCAAACTGACCGCAAAGATAGAAAATTGCTCTTATGCCAAACTGAACGCCAGAAAGCGTGCAATGTGGAGTGAATTCCTGGTCGGATCAATCGGAAATCTTGGCAGCACCACAAACACCGGCAACATTATGCAGGTCGTACAAGGCTCTGCAAACAGCGGCCCAATGGACGCACTAAAATCTATCGGCGGAAACCTAACCCAATTTTTACAATAACAACACCGCCAACCGGCGGTTTTTTATTAGCAAAACCAATAAAAAAACACCCCAAACGGGGCGTTTAATAAACTGTTAATTTATTATTCTTCTACAATATCAACAACTTTTACTTTAAACACAACTGATTTGCCCGCCAAATCCGGAACATATTCTGTCGGGAAAGTAATATTGATATCGCGTTCTTCACCTTCTGCCATACCAACAACCTGTTCTTCAAAACCTGGCACAAACTGACCACTACCCAATTTCAATGGGAAATTTTCCGCTGTACCACCTGCAAACTGAACGCCATCCAGATACCCAGCAAAGTTGATAACAACCGTATCACCATTTTCTGCAACCTGAGCTTTTTCACCACAACCTGTCAAACCTAACACTGCACATACCCCCATAATTGATACTATTTTTTTCATTTTTTCACCTTTTGTTTATGTTAATTGTTGTAAACACACCTGAAACCATACTCACGCATCGTTGCGCCTTCGGCCTCAATCCTATAATCAAAATATGGCGTTGGACGCATCACATCAAAAGACGGCTGATCATACACCATAACTATACTATCTGCATTGCGCCCACAAACGCGTTTCATTTCATAATCTGCAACCGCCGCCAATATTGTACGCGAATCGCCATCAACATCCATACCGTCCGCATTTTGCATCAAGCGCAGGCGCATTTCACGCAAATCAGTATTCCCCAGCAATATCTGCACACGCACCATTGCCCCCTTGTATTCTTGCCAACGCGTCTCCATTCGCGATGTATTCCAACGATTAGAATTTCTTTCTTTATCTGCTGCAGACTTTGGCTTATACGAATCAATATTTGCATACTGATTATCAGCCTGCATAAAGTCACTGGTACGTTCATTATACAACGGTGCATCTTCACCGCCCTGGGCAAAATCTTGTTCATTATATGGCGCATCCGTACCGGCACACCCCGCCAGAATCAATCCACCAAGCAACATAAACAGCAAACTTTTCTTCATTTCTTTTTCTCTCTTTTTTTTGATTTTAACAAATAAACTTTTTTGATTCAAGTCAGGATTTATGGTAAAATTACCTTGATGTCAAATATAGTATTGGAATCTTTATTAAAACCACTAGAAGAATTCTACAAACCATCATTTGTAGAAGAAATTGCCATCAACCACGCAGGCGAAGTATGGATGCGTCTGCATGGCGCACGCGTTCCATGGGTATCATACCAAGCCGAAGTATTAAGCAAGCAATATTTGGTTGACCTGATACACACAATTGCAAATATATACGAACGCCCATTTGATCCGATTCATGGCATGCCAGTGGTATACGCCACCCTGCCTGGCAACCACCGTTTCACAGCAATCGCAGGCCCAAATGTTCAATATGACGAACGCGATCTGACCGGCGGCGTTGCACTAAACATTCGCGGGGGCAGCGCACATGAAACCAGTTTTGAAAACTATCACCTAAAACGTGGCCAAGAATTATTAAAAGTAAAACCGCGCGAAAATGTTCGCCCAGACGACCCATACGAACGGTTAATGAGTGCGATTAATGACGGCAGCCCTATCTTAATATCTGGTGCAACCGCAACAGGTAAAACGACATTTTTAAATCACATGTTAACATTGATTAATAAAAACAGTCGTGTTATAACAGTAGAAGACACGCGTGAAATTCGTGTGCCTCAATCGAATCGGGTACATCTGGTATTATCACGAACCGAACAATCCAACGACATGAACTATGCACGTCTGCTGGATTTGGTTGTTCGTATGACACCTGATGTCATTATTGGTGGCGAAATATCAACTGATAACGCTGCAATTTTATGGGAAATGTTAGGCACCGGCCACGACCATTTCTATACAACGATTCACGCTGAAAATGCCGAAGCTGCCTATGCTGCATTTGCCGACCGAATTTTACACACACAACCAGCCTATAATCGCACAGATTTAATTGCGGAAATGAAAAAGAAAATTCGTGTTATACAATTGTCACGCGATGGCGCATTACGCGCAGTCACCGAAGTAGTTTAATAAAAAGGTAAAAATCATGACAAAGAATAACAGACCAATAATATCAGACCCATACACCGAAATTCCCGGCACCACAATGGAAGAACGTCTGGACAAATACTACGAAGACAAAATGGAATATTCACGCGTTCGCGAAGAAGAACGTCTAAACGCCCCCAGTTTTATTTTTTCAGTCATCGACAAATTTGATAAAATCAAAGAATTCTTTAAATCAAAAACTAAGTCCAGATAAAAAAGCCCAACAGGGCTTTTTTTTAAACAATTCTGCGCCGTATCGCACCAAACAACGCAAACCCCAACAGCAATACCATTATAAAAATAAATATTGCCGTTGCCGCCTGGTCATATTCTGCAAATGGCAATTTCATATTCATCCCGTAATAGCCCACAATAACTGTTGGTACCACCAAGATAATATTCCACATAGTCAATCGATTAATATTCGTATTTGAATCCATATTAATAACGCTTTCAAACGTTTCCTTAATAGATTTCAACATCTTACTGTATGAAGTAACAACCTCGGTCGCCTGGGCCAACTCAATCCTGGCATCTTCTGCCAGTTCTTGTGCCTCGTCTGTTTTAACAAATCCACGAACTTTTTCTAATTTATCCAGCACCGCCACATTACCGCGAATACCCGCCATATACAACGTATAACTGTTTTCAACTTCTAACAAATCCATCAATTCTTTTTTACGAATCCGTTCCAACAACACACGCTTTGACGCCAAAACACGCTTGTTCAATTCCTTTAACATCCGCAAATACGATTCGGCAATATAGTAAATAATGTTCAAAATAAATTCTTCTCGCGAAGTCTTTTCAGACTTCTTTATTCTGTCCAGCAAATCACAACGCTTGCGACAAACGGTAATAACACGACTGGACGAATAAATAATAGACAGCGGCTCTGTATGCCACAACGTATCCGATTCGCGATTAATAATGGGGAAACGAACGATAATAACCTTATAATCATCTTCTATTTCCAAACGTGGCTGTTCATCAGGGTCCAAAATGTCAGATATCGTATCTTCGTCAATTTTGTATTCTATCTGCAATTTTTCAAAATCTTCGTGATCAGGATTTCCCACATTAACCCACGAGAATGTCTTTAATTTTTCCGTTACAAACATTGGCATTCTCCTTTGGTTTTATCGCCACCAGTTTAAAACCAAAAAACAAAAAAATCAACATAATCCTAGGATAACAAAACCATATTTTTTTCACCACACCCCATGATAAAATCCAAACAAACATTAACCAAGGCAAAAACAATGACAGCGAACACCGCAAAGAAAACACAACACAACACCAGCGCATTTACAATCGCCCACTATATTTTACTGTTCCTTGTCACCGGCCTTTGTATCTCAATAATTGCCTGGATAATGATAAGCCGCAACAATAACCAATCGCCACAAACGGTAATACATATAAAAAACACCGACCCATGTGTCCAGCGCATAAACGAAATCGTCACAAAAATGTGGGCATTTAACCCAGATGCCATCCCGCAAAAATATTGGAAAATCGCAAACGACTATCTAAATCAAACAATAACAACACGAACATACGGCATCTGTGAAGATGTTGCATACACATGCCACGTGGGTCAAACTATGCGCGACTGCAACCCATGTGCCGTTCCTGCCGCCCGAGACCACGCAATGCAAATTCAAATTTCGGACCTGATTCAAGGCAACTGCGCCACCGCCTCGCAACAAGATTAACGTTTCTTAAACGGTTGCATTAACAACTGTAAAAAATATGGCGTATCCGTTTTTGTAATAATTTTACGTAATTTTTCGCGATTCACATCCGACAAAACCAAACACCCCGTATCAATATTATGTCGCGCACACCAGTCCTTGAATACCTGTTGTTTTTGACGCTCTGCGCGCATTTCCGCATCATTCAAATTCGGATTATTAAAATTCATTACAAATTCATAAACATCACGCGGATGAAATTTAAAACCAACCCCCAACAAGAAACACAACACCCGCCCCCAATCCATGTACATATCTAATTTTTTAACATAATCAAATCGCGCCGTCGGATTGGCCGCCCAAATATATTGCGCATAGTAATAAGATACACGCGCCGCATCATCTAATCGTTTATTATGAAATAATATCTTATTTCTACGAAGAAAGTCACATTCTATTTGATAAAAGTATTCTAACTTATATGCATCTTTTACAATTTCATCATGCGTCAATCCTGGAATATTATAATCATATGAAAACCGATATGTTGTTTTAAATCCCGCTTCGCGAATACTGGAATCCAAATTAATTGCGCTGGATTTTATATCTGCATACAGGCCAATCTGTCTGTCCGCATATTGCACAGGCAACTCCACACAGCCTGGATATCGCGCGTCTGTCACCTGACGCACAGATTCTTTTAAATCATTTACTGTAAACAAATCGCCATTCTGAATCATACGACACCCCCATCACAAACTTAAATCCCGTTCAAAAACATCTGCCCTATCTTTTTTTTGATAAAGACTTAAAATAATCAGATATATTCATCGCACCGTCCAATGACAATTTCGTTAAATTATTTGCCGAATCACTAATCTCAATTGAATTATCTGTATAAAAGACTGGAAATTCCGGATTATGAATACGCAATCTAAAGAAATCATTATCTTGCTTATGAATTTTATACGCAGACCAAACACGTTCAATACGCACAAAATCCCTGCAATCATATGACTTAGATAAAATTGCTTTAACACTTTTTGTTGCGACTTGCCCTGACTTAAAAAAGAAACGCAACGGAAACAATTCTTGTTGATTTTTTGGCAAAACATTACAAAACAAACTATTTATATCAAACAAATTCTGTGCTTTTATATCCATTGCACGCATATAATCAACCTGATTTTTACAATCGCGCGCATTACTGTAATGATGTTTCAAAACCCTGGGTTGACCATAGACAGCATAAAATTGCCTGTCCCCCAGTTTAAAAGATTCAGGAAATTCACGAAAAGACAAAACACGCTCATCATGTTCCACAAGGGTTTCATTCATGATATCAAAATAAACCTCTCCCCAAGTCATATTATCTTCCAAATCCTGATCTCGGACACATGCTGGCATACTGACACCATCTGCCAACTTATAAATTTTAAATCTGTACACCATATTATACCCATGCTGATTTCTAAAAACCGCAGGTCTAATACGCCCCTTGTACTTCAACTTGCCAAATGTAAAATCATACAAAATCCAATTATCTTCCTTGCACCTAGAATTTATAAATTTATACATAAACTCAGGATTCAAATATTCTTCTTTTATCATAATCAAAAACTCAAAATTGTTGACATATTATTTTTTTATACAAAATACAAAAACTTTATGATAAAATCAATAAGAAAAGCAAAAACAATACACAAAAGGTAAGAAAACATGTCATTCATGGATGGGATAAAGAAGATAATACAAACAGATGAACATGCTACAGCATCCGAAATTGCAGATTTAAAAGCCAAATTAAAGGCCGCGGAACAAGAAAAACAAGCCCTAAAAAAGCAATTGGCCGCCAACGCACAAGAAAAAGCGAGAATGCAGGCAGAAATAAATCTGCTAAAACAAAATGCCACAAACACAGGCGATTTTGCCACAAAAAACGATTCTGAACTGTACTATACCGTAAAAAAAATAATAGAAACATTTAAAGCAGAAATTTCAAAAATACCAGCTCCAAAAGACAGTACCAAGTTATCACTTTCAGAGCGATATAATACCCTATTTGCAATAATAGACAAATTATACATCCCGCTGATACAGGAATTTGGTTCCGAAGATTTATTAAAACAAGCAAAATCTATTTCCAAAAATATAAAATTAGATGCCCCCGAAATATATGTCGGCCGCATCCTAAAGAAAACATTAGAAGGCAATCTTGACACCCCTGTCAAAACCTACAATGGGCTTACAGCAAAACTAAACGGTTGCGAAAAAGAAAACCAAGAAATCGAACACGAATACTCAGACAGCTTTCATAGCGCATTACGTACCGCAAAACTTGTTGAGCACATCAAAAAAATTGAAGACATTGGGAACATTATCCCACAAGATGAAGAAAGCACAAAAAGATGGCTTGAAACAATAATATCTCTTGGCACATGGGCAATTGATTTTGCACTATCCTACAAAAACATGCCAGGTTATGAAACAGGGATAATTGCAACACTTTTAGGCGAGCAAGAAAAAGAATTTCGCTATCGCGACCCAGCACATTCAGGCGAACGCGCAAATAAAACCTACGAACTGTTACTAGATTTATCAAAAAAATACGGCATTGATATATCCAGAACACAAGTTTATGCAGGCCGAATAAATATTAGTCACGGCCACAAAGAGAATGATTTTAGCCTGTATTTAGACACATCCAAAGGCAGTCGCTAATACATGTAAAAATAAAAACCGGTGAAATACCGGTTTTTATTTTTATGGTCGCCGTAGACAGGATTGTAATTCCCATGTTCGTTTACACTCCAAGGGCCCCTTTCGCCCTGCGGGCCCGAACCTGCGTATTTAAAAATACGATGTACCGAACCGTTATACCCACTGATAAAAATTTAAACCGGCGAAATGCCGGTTTGAATTTTTATGGTCGGGGTGACAGGATTCGAACCTGCGACCCCTTGCACCCCATGCAAGTACTCTACCAGGCTGAGCTACACCCCGAACAATGCATCGATATTAACCCAGCCAGAAAAAAATTACAATAATTTTTTATTCAAACATTTATATTTGAACATCACGCCACTGCTACCAGCAATTTTTTTCAGTTTTTGTATTAACAAGAAAATAAATTCTAACTGTTATAATCAGCTAATATTATGGGAAAACGCTCGTATTGTCGTACCAACGACGATAAGGTACCATTTACTTGTCCGGACAAATAATAATAATAAAACAAAGGAAACAAAAATGTCAAAATCTGAAAACAAAAATGGAAAGTGTAAAAACTGCTCAAACACACACGATGGCGGTTACAATAAAAAAACAGAATGCAATAAAAAAATGTTCGATAAATAAATTGCACCCCCACACATTAAACGCGTGGGGGATTTTATAAAAGACCTATCTCTTACTTATCTTCACCAAAACCAATGGTATTTTTTATTGGCTCAACAATTGTTTCTTTGGCACTGTCCAGTGTACGTATCAGGGCCCGACGAATTTTACCACTGATTGTCATGGGCAAACTGTCTACATATTCAATTATACGTGGACATTTATAGTGTGCCGTACGGGACTTTACATGATTTTGCAATTGACGGGTCAGGTTATCCGTTGCCTGAAAGTATTTATTCAGAACAATTGTCGCCTTGACCGCCTGACCTCGCGCGGCATCTAAAACTCCAGTGACTGCAACCTCACGAACAGACGGATGTTCCAACAAAACACTTTCGACTTCGAACGGGCTGACACGATATCCACTGGTTTTAATCAGGTCATCATTACGACCAACAAACCAATAATATCCGTCCGAATCACGATATGCCACGTCACCCGTATGATAATACCCATCACGCGATACCGTTGCTGTCAGCTTTTCATTTTTATGATACCCCTTGAACAAGCCCAATGGCCAGCCCGCCTTTAACGAAATACAAATTTCACCAACGGTATCCGGTTCAGTAATCTGACGACCGCGTTCATCCAAAATTTGTATATCCCATCCGGCAGCCGGCATACCCATAGACCCCGGTTTTGGTTCAATCCATTGATTGTTAAACAGTAAAACACATGTTTCTGTTTGCCCAAAACCTTCGCGCAGTTTGATACCAGTAATATCAAAGAACCGTTCATACACCTCTGGATTTAACGCCTCGCCTGCGATTTCTGCCTTGCGCAGGCTGGACAAATCATAGTGTGCCATATCTGCATGAATCATCATCTTGTATGCGGTTGGCGGTGCACAAAATGATGTAATCTTGTTTTCTGATATTGCGGTCAACAAATCATGCGCTGTAAACACACGCGCAAAATCAAACACAAACACTGTTGCACCCGCCAGCCACTGGCCATACATTTTACCCCATGAACACTTGGCCCACCCAGATTCAGACAATGTAAAGTGAATATCATTATCGCCCAATTGTTGCCAGAATACAGCAGTATTTATATGCCCCAACGGGTATGCAAAATTATGTGCAACCATCTTTGGCATGTCTGTTGTACCACTGGTAAAATACACAACCATTGTATCATTATTATCATTTGGTACACGTTCAAACGTTTTCGGATACGTTTCACACGCATTAACGATTTCAGAGCTATCAATCAATTGAATATCGTTCGCATCACCAATTGCACTCTTGATTTCTGTTACAATCGCGCCATCATCAAAGGCAATCACAGTATGCGCATCAGCCGCTTTCAGTCGGAACTTAATATCTTCTGTTTTTAACTGATTGGTTGAAGGGATCGGAATAACCCCCATCTTATGCATCGCCATCATCAAAACCCAGTATTCCCACCGGCGGCGCATAAACAATAATACAGTATCACCACGTGTCAAACCGCGTGCTGTCAAAAAATTTGCCGTAGCATTCGACATTTCTGCCAGCATTTTAAAAGTTATTTCTTTTCTTTCGCCACTATCGTTTACCCATAAAACCGCAACTTTATCTGGTGTTTCACACGCAATAACATCCACAACATCGTATGCAAAGTTAAAGTTTTCAGGGATATTTGGTTTGGCGTTTTGAACATAATCATCATAATTTTCAAATACATCTTTGTTCAAGAAACGTGTTGCAAACATCTTTCTTCCTTTATTTTGTGCAAAATAAATATAATGCACAGATTCCAAATTACAAATAAAAAATGAAATTTAACAATTGATTTTTTATATAAAAGGTCGCATAATCGGTCGGCAGTTTGCGGAGTATAGCTCAGCCTGGTAGAGCGCTACGTTCGGGACGTAGAGGTCGTGGGTTCGAACCCCGCTACTCCGACCAGAAAATTCAAACCGGCATTTCGCCGGTTTTTATGCAACTTTTTTCATATCAGATTTGATTTGGCGTATATACTTACGCAGTTCATCGATTGCAACCAATGTCCCATCTTGTTTCTGGGCAGACCAATAATCCCACCCATTAAAACTGACACTGCGTTGCAGTTTTGCCGCCATAACATGGATAGATGCTTTGCCATACAACTGATGCGTCAATTGACCGTCGTGCGTTATCATAACACGTTCACCACGCGGACTTACCAAGGTCTGACCAACATACAGCAAACCAGCCTCAATCAATTCTTTGAACGCGACACGAACTTCATCGCGTTTTTGCTTAGTAACTTCGATATCAGATAAATCTATCGGTGTTACGTTTGCAACACGTGCGCGCGCAGCTTTAACATATTCAGGTTCGCGTTCAATCCCAATAAATTGACGCCCCAGTTCACGTGCTGCAGCTGCCGTTGTTCCTGACCCCATAAACGGATCCAGAATAACATCCCCAGGTTTAGTTGACGCCAAAATAACACGATGCAACAAATCCAATGGCTTTTGTGTATTATGCAGGCTTTTACCATCATTGCCTTTGATACGTTCTTCACCCAGACAAATATTTAAATCCCAATCTGAACGCATCTGTTTACCACCATTTAACTTTTTCATTGTTTCATAGTTAAATGTGTACTTTCCTGTTTTGGTTGGTGTGGCCCAAATTAATGTCTCATGCGCATTGGTAAAGCGAGTACCACGAAAATTTGGCATTGGATTTGTCTTGACCCAAACAACATCATTCAAAATCCAAAATCCCATATCCTGCAAAATTGCCCCAACGCGAAAGATATTATGATAACTGCCAATCGTCCACATTGCGCCATTTGGTTTTAACACGCGTTTACATTCAGCCAACCATGCGCGTGTAAATTCATCATACTCTGCATTTGATGCAAAAGAATCCCATTCATCACGCACTGCACGGGCAGCTGTTTGATCTTCTGGGCGATACAGTGTTTTTGCGCCCAATTGTAAATTATATGGTGGATCTGCGAAAACAGCATCAACTGAACCATCTGGTATTCCTCGCATCAGTTCCAGACAATCCCCCAATAAAATTTGGTTCAGGTATTTATTCATCTCTCTGTTTTCTCCGCTGGTATACATTTTATCATATTTCGGGGTTATTTTTTTTGTACAGCCGTTGTGTTTTTTAAATAAATGGCTTGATTTTTTATAAAAGTGTATTTTTTACAAAAAATAAAATTGCTTGCGAAAAGATGATTTGATTGCTACCGTATATGCTCATGAGATGTCCATATTGCAATTCTACGGATAGCAGGGTCACTGATTCTCGCCCCGATATAGAAGACGCGATTATTCGCCGTCGTCGTGTTTGTGAACAATGCGGTGCAAAATTCACAACGGTTGAACGCGTACAAATGCGTGATTTAATGGTCCGAAAAAACAGCGGTAAGTTAGAGGCGTTTGACCGCGAAAAACTGCGCCGCAGCATTAAATTGGCATGCAGGAACAGGGATGTAGGAGATGAACAAATAGAAAAATTGGTGACATCAATTCATCGCAGACTGGAAACAGAAACCGCCGATGATACAGTGACCAGTGCACTGGTCGGTCAGATGGTATCTGATTCTTTATTGAATTTGGACCCGATTGCGTTTGTGCGCTTTGCGTCTGTTTATCAAAAGTTTTCAAGAATTTCCGATTTCAAGAAAATAATTGCCCAAATTCCAGAAGATGATGAAGGTGCAGTCGTATGCAAATTACCCAAAACTTCTTTGTTCTGATAATATAATCATGAAAAAAGTTTTCACATTTTTGACAACCTTGTTTATACCGCTAAATCTATTAGCAGTCGGCGTTCCACAAATTTTATCAGATGTTGATGCCAGTTTGTATCAGCAAATCTTTGCATTACAAGACAAAGAAAAAATCAACACCGCAATTAACGTTCAAAATCAAATTGCAGATAAATTATTAATGAACGAAGTTTTATATCAACGATATATTTCGGACACATATCACACACGCGGCGCGGAAATTGCAGCATGGATGGAAAAATATAACGATATGCCGGGTGCTACGCGTATGGAAAAACTGGCCAAGATAAAACAAGCCACCGTTCGCAAAGCACGCACACCAAATATTATCACCGGTTCAGAATCAATCGAAACCGCCCAATCAGAAACCTGGACAGCAAAAAAATATTCTGGCGCAACCGAAAAAAATATAAATAAATTCAAACACGCAATTCGAACCGGCTCTACCAAGGTTGCCCGCCAAATCTTAGAAGACAAAAAATTTAAAAGCAATTTAACCGAATCCGACTATGGCCGTCTGTCAGGGCGTTTGTCATATATATATTATACAAACGGCGAAATGGAACTGGCAAAAAAATGGGGTTTTGTCGCATCTGATGCAGATTCTGAATATGGCCTGTGGGCAATGGGACTGCTATATTTCAAAGAAGAAAAATATGCAGAATCACAAAAATATTTCAGTCGAATTTTGGATTTACCACAAATAAATAATGCCAGAAAGACCGAAGCTGCTTTCTGGGCGGGCCGCGCCGCCGATTGGGCGGGCCGACGCGACATGGCAAAAAAATATTGGCACATTGCCGCTACGCACCCAATGGCATTTTATGGTGCATTATCTGCAGTAATGTTGGGACAACAACCAGAATACGAATTTTTTGAAAATAATGCAACAGACGAAGACTATGCAGAACTGGCAAACACAAAATACGGCCGAATCGCCCTGGCACTAATTCAGATTGGACGCAAAGACCGTGCCGAAGAATACCTAAAATATCTAATAACCCCCAAGGTATCAGACCGAATCCTGCATGCGGTAAATTCTGTTGCGACTGAATTTAGCATGCCGCGCCTGTCCGTCCAATCAGCCAGCGTTATTAAAGACCGTGGCATCTTGGAAATTGATGACGATATTATATATTCTGCACAATACCCATTGCCTGATTGGGAACCATTGGGCGGTTGGTCAATTGACCGCGCATTACTGTTGGCGATTACTAAACAGGAAAGCAATTTCCGCGTATCTGCCAAATCGGGTGCGGGCGCAAATGGAGTTATGCAATTAATGCCCAGTACAGCCAAACGTGTTGCCCGTGCAAACAAGGTTGATATATCGCAAATAGATATGTCCAACCCTGAACACAACATGTTCCTGGGACAGCAATACATTGTTGACTTATTATCGCACCCAAATGTAGAAAACAGCATTATTAAAATGTTAGCAGCATATAATGCAGGCATGGGCACAATGGTAAAATTTGAAAAGTCGTTCTATACATACGATCCATTATTATACATTGAAAGCTTCCCGGCATATGAAACACGCAGTTATATAAAACGCGTAATGTCAAATCTGTGGTTGTACCGTGCCAGATTAGGCCAACCATTGACATCAATGGAAGAATTGGCGCATGGTAATTGGCCGCTTTACAACAGCGAAGATGAATATGTTCAGCAACAAATTGCAGACAGAATGATGATTTAAATCATTTCTAAAATAAAATCATTATAAAACTAAAAAAACCTGCCAATCGGCAGGTTTTTCATTTTTAGAATCCGAAAACCATACGCTGTTTAGATTGACGTTTCTTTTCGTTGCGAACGGCTTCTTCTTTCAAACGCTTGCGTTTTGTTGTTGGTTTTTCATAACGCTGACGTTCTTTCATTTCGCGGTACAGACCTTCTTTCTGCGATTTACGTTTTGCAACGCGCAGTGCCTGTTCAACGTTGTTATCGCGAACCAGAACTTTAACCATATGTATTCACCCCCTTTAACGCATTATCTTGATTATTAACCAAAGAAAGGGACTTTCGTCCCCTTCCCTTTTGTTTTGGTGGAGCTGATCAGGCTCGAACTGACGACCCCCTGCTTGCAAAGCAGGTGCTCTACCAACTGAGCTACAACCCCAAAACTTTGCACTTTCGTAATGAAAGCGAACGCATTCTATAAATTATTTAACCAAATGTCAATAAAAAATTTACATTCTCAACATTTTGTTGACAATAAGATTATTTTGTATAAAATACATCATAACAAAAAAAGATTTTAACATGCAAAAAACACACAGATACGCATTTATACCTGACAACTATTCGGATGCACTGACCGAATTAAAGGGCAAACATTTTGTTTGGGAAATGAATTTTAGTTCACGCACCGAAAACAAGACCATCGGACATATTACACACTATGCCATTGGCGACACGCCATCGGCAAACTGTCTGATTTTAATCCCCGGGCTTGCATCTAACACGCGTACAGAACCATTAATGAAAGTTATTGAATACTGGGCCTTAATGAACAAACACGATATTTACTGTCTAGATACATTTTTAGGTGATTTTCTACCTGACACATCACAAGAACTGGCAGACAAACATACTTTTGCAGAATACATTGATTTAATTGATACTGGCCTGGATGTAATCGAAAAAGACGTCAAAGCAAAAAAATATGATTATTCTTGTTTAATTGGACACAGCGCAGGCGCAACCGGCACATTTGAAATCTATAACAAACGTATTCGCGAACGCAAAAAATTGCGTTTCAGCGCATCTGTAATGTTTGCCCCGTACATGGACCCCTGCTTCACAACATACATCCAAAAATTCTATAAACACTTTTCGTATCAAGATAAAATAGACGACGAAACATTTAAAAAATCTGTAATCGGCCTGAACAGCCCACATGAACCACGCCTTGACTGTGGAAGATATACAAAAATTTCCGTACTGCCAACTTTTTATAATGACATGGATTCAGTTGAATTTTGTCCAGAGTTAATGGATAAATACAACATACCTATCACATTAGTTGCAGGCGGCCGCGATAAAAAATCCCCACCAGAAGAACTACGAAAAAAATACAATATTTTACGCAATGGCAAAAACGGCCATTTGTGGAAATATGTAGTATTCAAAGAATCACGCCACAGTTTCATAGACCAATACAAAGACTGGGGTGCAATTCTACGATTAATTCAATCACAAAAACGATTTGCATTAAAACACAGCAAGTAAATTTTAAGGCTTTACACGCCCCCGGACACACTTTATAATATGTGCATTATGAAAAAGATATCAAATAAAATAAAGTCTTTCATCAAAGGCGATGAATCAAACGGTCGTATTAAATGGTCACTTTATGGACGTGTCTGGCGCGAAATTGGCGCACCATATTGGAAATGGCTGGCGGCCGGCATAATATTTACCATCCTGGCCGCTGGGGCCGAGGCTTATACTATCACCCTGGTACAACAGGTTGTGGACAAGGCATTTATCGAAAAAAGCATGAACGCTATCTATTGGTTGGGGATTCAGGTTATCATCGCTTTTGGAGCCAAAGGTACATTTACATATGCCAAAGCATTAATTATGTCCAAGGGGGGGCTGCTAGCCAGCGCAAATCTGCAAAAAAAGATTTACCGTCATATGACCCACATGAATCTGGCGCGTTTCTATGGCGATGGCATCGGGAAGAATCTGAACTATTTCGGGGTTCAAGCAGGTGCGGTATTAAACCTAGTGACAGGCACCGTAATTAAGGTTGTACAAAATATCGCGACACTTATTATGACATTGGCATTAATGTTCTATTATGCCCACCAAATGTGCATTGTATTAATGTTCCTGGCACCTGCAATTATGATTCCAATGGTTGCAATTATGCGCAAACGCCGCAAATTATCACGTCAATCATTCGGCATTGCAAACAATGTATCACAACAGTTAAATCAAACCTTGCATGGCATAAAAACCATCCAGGCATTTGCAGCCGAAGAACGCGAAGAAAAAAACTTTGCACACGTATTAAACTCTTCTGTTATTAATGCGTATAAAAGCACCCAGGCCAATGCCCTGCGTTCCCCACTGATGGAATTTATGATTTCAATCGGGCTGTGTATCGCAATGATTATGGGGGGACACTTTATTTCCAGCGGCGCAATCACAACCGGTGATTTTACTGCATTCTTGTTGGCACTGACGGCGGCATACAAACCCGCAAAAAGTATTACTGGCACTGGAGACACATTACAACACGGCCTGTTGGCGGCAGAAATTCTGTTTGAATTCCTGGACAGCAAACCCGATATCACAGATGCACCTGATGCACGTGAATTAACAGCAAAAAATATATCTGTCGGTTTTCACGATGTATCATTTGCATATAATCCAAATGAACCCGTTATCAAAAATCTGAACCTGAATGTACCGGCGGGCAAAGTATGCGCACTGGTTGGTCCATCGGGTGGCGGAAAAACAACACTGTTCAACCTGTTGGAACGTTTCTATGATCCACAACTGGGCAAAGTAACAATCAATAAAACAGACATTCGCAAGTACACATTAAAATCTCTGCGCCAAAACATTGCCGAAGTTTCACAATCCGTATTCCTGTTCAACGGATCCATCGAAGATAACATAAAATACGGCAATCCAGATGCAACCCATGAAATGGTTGTTGCAGCAGCCCGTGCTGCAAATGCAGATAAATTTATCAACGAATTTCCAGACGGATACAACACTTCTGTCGGCGAAGGCGGTGGCATGTTGTCCGGTGGGCAAAAACAACGCATTGCAATCGCCCGCGCAATATTAAAAGACGCGCCAATCCTGTTACTGGATGAAGCAACATCCGCACTGGACACAGAAAGTGAAAAGCTAATCCAATCTGCCCTGAATGAATTAATGCAGGGGCGCACAACATTTGTTATTGCGCACCGCCTGTCAACAATTCTGGATGCGGACATAATCTGCGTTATTAAAAATGGTGAAATTGTTGAAATGGGCACTGATGCTGAATTATGTAAACTGAATGGCGAATACAAAAAACTGCGTGATATTCAGTTCAAAACAGACAAAAACAAAAAATAAAAATACTATAGGGGGGGGATAATCAGGATATAAGATAAAGAGGACAAATCAAATGGCACGCAAAGCAAATTCACAACTAACCGCAGAAGAAAGAATAGAACAAGCAATAAAAAATTTAAAGTGTTGCATAAACGACCTGACCACTGCGATATCAGAAAAAGTCATTTATGATATTATCCAAAAGAATTTGTCTGCTATTCCCCAGGAACAACCTGCCCCAACCCAGCCCAAGAAAAAAACAAAATATCGTAAACGAACCATAAACTGGGCAGAAAAATCAGATTATGCACTCTACAGCGCATTAAACAGTCGCAGAAAAGCAGGTAAAGAAATCGAACAAGAATTAGATGCAGAATTGCAAAAGCGTTTCCCAACATACGATCCAAAAACATGCACTATTACCCGTCGCAGCACCAGAATTACAGATTGGGCAAATGCCACTAATCAACAACTGCATACAGCACTAAATAATCGTCGCACAAACGGGGTACATATTGAACCTGCATTAATTATCGAGTTACAAAAACGTTTCCCTAATTTTGATCCCACAACAATGACATTTGTGCGCAAAAAAACAGATTGGTCAAAAAAATCTAAAAAAGCACTGCAAACCGCAATTGCCTATCGTACTTCACGTGGTCTGGAAATACCTGCAGAAATAACATCCGCACTGGCAGAATGCGACGACACAAAAAAGCCATCAAAAAAAACCGATTGGTCACAAACACCTGCTGTAAATCTTCGTGCTGCATATTATCATCGCAAGAAACATAATTTACCAATTGAACCGGAATTAAATACCGCTTTATCGGCCGCATTCCCTGGATATGATGCCACAGCGCAAAAGTTTACAGGCAAACGCCCCCACAAAACCAGCACCGTCACTGCGAATCAACCAATTGAAAAAACAACAGAACAGGTAATTGCACAAACAGTCCCTGAAACAAAATCACAAAATCCAAATGAAATATCTGTATACATAGAATATGTTAAATCTGACCTGCATGGCGCATACAATAATGTATACTTAAATGGCAAACGCATACTGACCAACCACTATAACACAAATATAAAATTATTGTTTAACGACACCCTGTTGGCGATTCATGGCATCATAACCGACAACCGTGATTTTCCTAAAAAGCCGATATGGCAAATTTATGACACAAATTTAAAATCAAGAATATCATTACAGAAACAAAAATTCAGCGGATACAATATCCATGCCAACAATATTACTGAACGTGACGATGGCTTATACCTTACCTTATCAAATCGTTGCATAGCGATAATCAAGCGTGACAGAATTATCAAAGAAGCAGGAAATAAACATTTTATTATAATTCAACAAAAAACTAAGTAAAAATCCCCATCTGGGGATTTTTAATATTGCAATATATACGAAATTTAAGTATAATCACAACCAAGTATGGTGGGCAAATTTAGATGAAATCATTATTTTCAGTATTTTTATCTATTTTTATCACAATTCCTGTAATGGCCGAAACTGTACAGTTGGCAAGTCCTCAGTATGTCAAAAATAACTGCGTAACAAAATCTGGCACATGGGAAGAACAAACACTAACTGGTAATTATTCCATTGACGGTTCATTATCCGTCCCGACACCACCATTACCACCCGAACAATAAAAGATTCATGCGCCCATTCGGGCGTATCTTTTTTACACCTAATCGTAAAAAATTGTGCCACAAAAAATCCCCCAAACGGGGGGATTTTTATTTTTACCACATCTTTTAGAACTGGGTACGGAACTTAATCATACCGGTCTGTGATGTATAATCTTTATGCAAATCCAAATCATACATCAATGTCACCTTCAGACCTTTATAGTCTGCAGTCAACCCGATACCAAATTCACCGCCCAGGCGATCCAGGTTTTCACCTGCAACCTTGTACGATGCGACACCTGGCATATCAATCGTTGCAGCATCTGCTTCGCTGATGATGTCATATGTCAACGCTGCACGCAATTCTGGGCGCAATTCAATTGCCCAATCATTTTCAATTGCGAACGCGTATTTAATACCCGCAACACTGGTCAAGAAATCAGTTTTTGTTGCACTGATATCGGCATAAGCATCCTGATCAATATGCAGATAACGCAAACCGGCTTCGGTTGTGATACCTGTATTGAAATCATATCCACCCATGATTTGTGCGCCATATGAATCAACATCATAAATATTGTTTATATTATACCCGAACACAGACTTGGTTTCGTCATATTCAGACATATTGTATGTCAGTGTCATATTTGCAAACCAGTTGTTTGGTTTATACTGACCATACAGGAACAATGTTTTACTGTCGATATCTATATCGCCACGGCCACTGGAATGAACATCTGAGTTATTGAATGCCAAACCACCACCCAAGATGTATTTGCCATCAATAATTGTATCCATACCGAACGCAACCCCGCGTGTATATCCATGGAATTGACCATCCAGTTTAGATTTGTTAAACAACCCATGCATCCAGAAACCATTTTCCTGACTGCTGTCACCACCGGCGCGTCCCATTGCCACACCACCGGCCATACGTCCACTGGCCAGCGACAATACCTGGTTCTGAACGGCAGAAGCCACTGCCTGAACCACTGGTTTTTCTTCTGGGTTCAGTTTTTTGGTTTCTTGTTCAACCAATGCCTTGTCCCCTGCATTCAATGCCTGCTGTGCCACCAATGATATATGCTGCAAGGTCGAATCATGTGAATTCGCCAATCCTGCAACAACCCCCGCCGCCTGGGTTGTCAACCCTGTGTCCTGTGCCAGTTGTTCAACAGACTTAGTTTCAACCTTGATAATACCACCACCTAATTCGGTCACATTATATGTGTCACCATATTTTATGGTACTAAATCCGGCATCTTTTCCACCGAACATATCGTATTCACCAACCGAACCCAACGACAGATGCAGTTCTGCTGACTCTGCAACATCCAGTTTTTCTGCCGCAATCAGTCGTCCATATGAACGGTCGCTTAATACAGACACTTTAACAATACCATCAATATCCAGGTTATTCTGACGAATTGTCGCGTTACCGATATTCAACACCGCACCTTCTGCCAATGTCAGTGTACCATTACCCAAGATACCACCACCGATTGTTGTTTCACCGCCTGTGATGTTCAGTGTGCCGGCATTATAAATATCATTTGCGCCTTTGTTCGCAGTGTTATTTATAAACGCGTTGGTACCCGACATATAGATGGTTGCATTTTCACCATTAAAGATTGCACCACCTTTGTCCGATGCAATATTATTGGCAAATGTCAAATCCTGCAATTTTACTGATGCAAAATTTTCACCTTGATCCGCCAAACCTTCATTGTAAATTGCACCACCATTGGCAGCCTTGTTATTTACAAACGAAGAGTTTGATAAATAAACATTATCTACGGCATTTTCACTGTTATAGAAGGTAGAATAAATCGCACCACCATTTGTTGCTGCAACATTTCCAACAAAACTGGAATTAACAATGTCTAATTTTGCATCCTTGTTGTTTCCTTGGTCTGTTGAACGCATTGCAATTGCACCACCCGCGCTGGCCGAAGTATTTTTTACAAACTGCACTGAATCCAATTGCGCCTGTGCCAACGCGCCCAAGAATAATGCACCTGCACTGCTGGTCGCATCTGTTGACTTGTTGTTTTCAAACAAGACATTGGTCAAAGTACCCTTGTTAAATAATCCAAAGGCACCTGTTCCCTTGGCTGAATTATTTGTAAACTTTGAATCAGAAACACTAACATTTTTAATTCCTGTCGCTGTGTAAACCGCACCACCATAATCTGCGGTATTGTTATCAAACACAGAATTTGAAATTATTGTATCTGACCCCGATGCCAAGAACATTGCCCCACCGACATAAGCATTATTCTTTTCAAAATCAACATCATTCAACACTAATTTTGAATAATTGGCAATCCCGCCACCATACCTTTTGGCACTGTTCACTACAAATTCGGCATCTTCAATATCCAATGTACCTTCATTATAAATTGCGCCACCATCATTACCCGCAGAATTACCAACAAATGTTGATTCCGCACCGGTCAAATCTATTGTACCATAGTTATAAATCGCCCCGCCATTTTTTTCCGAGATATTATCTTTAAAATCTGTCTTGGCAAGAGTCATATTGCCACCATTATAAATGGCACCACCCAAACCTTCTGCATAATTATCCAGGAAGCTGGCATTACCATTTACAACAAAATCCCCCCTGTTAAGAACAGCACCACCATTACCAACGTGATTTGTATCTGATTCTATATTGGCATTAACTGATTTATTTGATACAAAAGAAACATCACCAAATTCAAATGTACCAAATCCAGCAATCGCCCCACCATAGGAAGATTGGTTCCCTATAAACTGTGCACCATCATCAAAAACAGCCTTGTCATTAGCGTCACCACCGATATAAACCGCGCCGGAACGCAACAAAGCGCTGTTATTTTTAAACACAGCATTTTTACCAACGTTCATTGTGTTTATAAAATCCTTACCATGAAACGCATCATAACCATTCAATACAATCGCACCATAACCATCTGATGAAGTATTATCTTCCACAACTAAATTATCCCCGATAGTTATTGTATTGTATCCATAGGTATACATAACACTGCCACCATCCACGGATGAATTGCCACGAAATGCTACATTGTCACCCATCTCAATAACATTTGCACCACTGGCTTCGCCATCAGACCAAGTATAAATTGCGCCGCCCATGCCAGGATAATCTTTCGTTCCTTCTAAAGCAGTGCCACCAGAAAACACCACATTGTTTCCTATATTAGTATATGTTGCGTTTGTATTATATATATAAATTGTTGCACCATATTTCTGCGTATTATTATCTGCAAAAGTCAGACCGTCATTAATTATCAAATTTCCATTATTATGAAAAACCCCATTTTCTGCATTTGAATACCCCTCTGTGACCAACAAGGAATCCCCCGCCTTAACTGTATAAGGATATTTTTCAATATCACCAGAAGTATACTCTTCTGCCATTGCCGGCATAATCGCCAAGGCTGGCAAAATACTGCAGACTTTTAATAAATCCGCAAAGTGTTTGTTATTGGACATAGCCACTCCTTTTTTATGATTGAATTTTTCAAATAAATCCTATGAATTAATTCGTACCACATAAATTTAAATATTCAATAGAAAAAACATCCTATTTTTACTTGCTTAATCTAAATAACATGCATACACATTTAAACGAATCGACAAGAAAAAAAATTCCCCAAATGGGGAATTTTTTTACATTGCTATATCCTGACAATCTGGACCAATAACCTCGGTCTTGCAATCAGTACTATTTTTCTTACCAATTCCCAGGAAGCCTCCCTTCTTAGTCGTTGAACAACTTAAACTTGAAATTGTCTTACATACATGACAATTTCTGTTTTCACGACTAAACAAAGCTGTCGTTTCTGTTGTTGTTCCACTGCCATTTGAACTTTGGAACTTTGACTCAGATTTTCCACCCTGCATCAACTCTTCGGTTGTCAGCCCCGATCCAACATCGTACGAAATTGCATATGGTGGGGTCAGCGGTGTATCAACATGTGTTGCACCGATACTGCCACCACTGTTCTGGGCAATCTTTTGACACATATATTGTGCCAAATCCGCAGATGCATCTTTGGTTGCCTTTGAAATTTCAGAATTTAATTTCTTGTTATAATTATCATGTGCCTGACGCAATGCAGACATTGCAATCTGCATTTTAACCTGATTCAACAAATTCGGGAAACGCGCGGTCGTTTTATCTTTCTTTTTCCCTGTAATCTGTTCCAAATTACGCCCCGTCACACAGAACTGAATCTTTGGATCTTGTTCAATCATTTCAATTGTACGATTGATTGTACCAACGATATTATTCAATTCTTCTTCAACCGATGCGATGATACCTTCTGCATTTTCAACCTTGCCCATATTTGTTGAACGCACCTTGGCCAGATATTCTTTGACGCCCAATTCACCCGGCCCCAAGATATCACTGTCGTCACCATCAGAATCTTTGGTGCGCCCTGATGCATCACCCATCTTGATTGAACCAAATGAAATCATTCCTGTCACACGATATGATGTCCCAATCTTTTGTGAACGAATACTGCCCGATCCCATCGTATCATCAGCAGCGAAACGATTACAATCAGTTGTACTACCACAAACTTCTTCCATTTTTGCATCAACCAGATTTTGACACTGTTCCATCGCTGCATTATCAATATTCAGATACAATCCCATCAGCATTGAATCCAAATCTTCCATTGAAAAGTTTTCATTATTTGCCTTGCAAACAACCAAACTGTCAATTGGACAAATGTCGTGGATATAGTCATAATCCATACCGATACAATTCTGGAAATTTTCGCCACAACGTGTTTCCGCGGTAAAGCAATCTTTTACTTCCTGGGTACATGCATCAACACGCATTGCAGCCAATTTATCTTTAACATAACCCCAAATCAATGGCTCCATGCGTTCACAAGGATCAATTTCAACCTTGCAGAAACTGCGCACCATGTCTGGACGTGACAAACATGCATCCATTGTGTCTTTACCCTTACCAACGATATCGTCCTTGCACGCTTTTTGAATACATTCTGAAATATCTGTCAAACAAGACTGACGGAATTTTGATTCCACATCCAATTCAGCCAATTTCAATGTTGGTGCTGCTTCTTTCAAAAATGCCGGCCAAACCATGTCACGAACTGCCACGCAACTGGATAATACATTTTCGCAAATAATGCGTTTGTTATTCAAGATTTCCATTGTTGATGGTGTAAATTCGTATTTATCAACGGTCACAACCTTGGAACCAGCGGTACTTTTTGCTTCGTTGTTTTGCATATTTTCCATTGCAATCGTAGAAACACAATTACCCCAGTCTTCACCACAGGCATCTTCGGTCTGCATACACTTTTTAAATTCAACCATACATTGCCCCAGGTCATATTTATTAGATTCCTCAAAGGATTCTTTCAATGCCTTACGCACATCACCCTCAGCACTAGCAACCGCCATTTCTGCTTGTTGCTTTTTTTCGGCCAAACTATTTTCATATCCCTTACAATCTGATGTAATACGACGCGAATACATATTTTCAATCAGTGCAAAATCTCCTGCACATTCTTCTGGAACCTGTTCCATGCACATTTCTTTGGCAGCAGAATACAGTGCCCCCCCCTTTAATGACGAGAAGTCAATAACAGATTCTTCTTCTTCTTCCTATTCTTCATCATACAGTGTATCCCACAAGGCCAACATATCCTTTTTCTTATCTTTGCCGATATCCTCAATTTCTTTCAAATTTCCATCTTCATCATACTCACGCGTACCTGTAAATACGATATCAGCATTTGCTCCCAATTTGACCTTTTCAACCTCTACTGTTGAAATGCGTTCTGCCTCGGCCATCATTTCTTTGATTTCATTAAACTGTTTGTCATATTCAATACTTAAATCACTGCACGCACATGTACCACCACTGTCATTATCAGTGATACAAAACTGATCCATACAACTGTAATAAATATCATAACATTCCTGATCATACAAGCCTGTGGCTTCTGTCTTGGTACTGACCTTGGTTCCTTTTTGAATGGCAGCCTGCTTTTTCGGCGCAGTCGTTTTTTTAGTCAGTGCAAACGCATCGTGCCCTGGCATAAATGCCATGGCACAAACTATACAAGACAACAAAGATATTTTTTTCATAACTCTCTCCACCCAAAAAATTTTACATATTCACATCTTCACAAGATTCAATTTCCTGACAGTATTCTTTTTCATCCGCGGCACTGCCACCCAAGATAGCCCCACCGATACCACCAATTAAGCCACCAATTGCAGTACCCCAACCCGGAGTAACCATTGTTCCCGCAGCCGCGCCCGCCGATATACCACCAGCCGCACCTTTTGCAATTCCGGCCCCTTTGGATTCTCCACCAACTTCACAAACCTGCTGCATACGACAAATATGACAATTACGCAACGACGGCTCGAAAGAAACACTGCGGATATAACTATAATTCTTTTTGCCTTCTTCCGGCGTTTCCACCTTATATGTATTATAGCAATTCTGTTCTGCCTCTTCTAAATCCTGCTTGCGTGACAGCTCTGCAATCTTGTCTTCCAGTTCACGCATTGCACGATTTTCTGCACCAATTTCAGCAATAATTTTCGCGGTACTAAACACATTACTACCCAAACTCTTACGATCTGCAGGTTTTTTTGCATCCTGACATGCGGCAATCGTCATATCTTGTTCAAACTGCTTAAAGAATTCATCAACGCGCGCCTTGGCATTATTTCGCACCTGAACACGCAATGCAGCAAAATCCTCTTCTTCTTCTGGCAATTCCTGCAATGACATTACCGTATCATCAGACGGCAAACACGCCATATCCGTACCACACGTCCGACCTAACTGTTCACTAAAATGATTAATACAACCCTGCATTATCTGATAATCCATCTGCAAAACCGCTGCAGACACAATAACATCAAATTGTGTCTCATTCTGACATGATGGGAACATATCCTGTGGGCACAGCGCGATAATTTCAGCCGGCTTTTTACCGATACACTCTGGGCCTGTAAAATTCTCGCCACATTTATCACGCAAACACGCATCAACATCGTTCTGACAAAACTGGGTACGTAAATATCCTAACTTGCCATTAACCACGGACTTTAATCCAGGAATCATATCATCACACTCATCAATAATCGGACAAACCCCCGCTGCAACATTAACATCCGTCAAACAGGCAGAATTTGTTGCTGTCGAACATCCATCTTCCAAACACAATTGAATCTGTGCCAGGCAAGTCTGACGACGATATTTATCTGCGTATTTTGCAGCCTCGACCAGGATATATTCCGCCTCATCCGCCCAATCGTTCAAAACATCATTCTTAACCGCCATACACTGATCCAAAACATTTTCACAAGCATTTGCACGACGTCCCAACAAATCAACATCTAAACAGTTCTCAAAGTTTGCACCGCACCCCCCTTTGTCCGCAATACAAGAACGATACGCCAACAAACATTCACCACGATTATAACGATTTGTTGTATCCAGCATTTCCAAACGCGCCTGACGAACCGCCGCCTCTGCAGTACGTTTATTCGCCTGGGCGTTCAACTTTTGATCCGCCAAATACGAACTGAACGTTTTACAGTCCGCCACAACCTGACGCGTATACAGCACTTCTTCCATTTCTGCATTTTTACCACAAGATTCTAATTCAGCCGCACAATATTCCGCCGCCATATAATACAAGCCATCACCAATATCAGCGTCCGCATCCAGCGCACCTTCTTCTTCTTCATCAGAACTGCTATTCAACCACTCTGAAAAACTTAATCCCGACGCACGCGAACTCTTCTTCGCTGCTTCACTTTCACCAAAAACCAGACGAGCCTTCGCCCCCAACTGTTCACGTTCTACACCTTCGGTATACAACTTGTCAGCTTCTTCTTGAATCTTTTGAATTTCCTTAATCAAATTTTTTGATTTATTTATATTAGAAGAACAGGCACAACGATACCCTTCGGATTCATCCAACAAACAAAATTCATCCATACATTCACGATAAGCCTCGCGACATTCCTTGCCCCCTGTTGGCTTAGACTCCACAACTTCATCACCTTCGTCGCCACCACCTTCGTCAACAGCGCCACCATCTCCATTATCAGGAACAAAATCCTCTTCTTCCGAATCGTTTTTATCACCAGAATCCGATGGCGTATTAACAGACTTATTTCCTGTTATTTTCGTCGCCATTGTCGGCATACGCTGCCCAGCTGCCGCAACACGATTAACCCCAACACGGGCACTATCACTGCGCGCAGCACCTTCTGCCACAAACGGCACCAACGTTAACAAAACAGCCAAAGTTCTAATTCTCATCGGACTCCACTCCCTATAATAATCATGACACATTTTATCAAAACTTTCCCCCAATCGCAAGCAGATAAAAACGACTTGCTTTTTTTTGCAACATAACTTATCATACCAAGCACAAAAAATAAACTTAAAACAGGAATAAAACCATGGCAAAAGACGACGTAATCGTTTTCACAGGTACCGTAGAAGACAAACTACCAAACACAATGTTCCGCGTAAAACTGGAAAACGGACATGAAATCTTGGCAACCGTCTGCGGAAAAATGCGCAAAGCACGCATTTGGGTAAATGTCGGCGAACGTGTTCGTGTTGAAATGACACCATACGACCTGGACAAGGGACGTATAACATTTGTCGAACGTAATCGTCCTACATCAGAAAACGCAAATTAAAATCCGCTTTGGCGGATTTTTTTATCACAATAAAACTTGTTTAATTTTCCCTTTTTTGATAAAATCCATCTATATTAATTCAACGGATGAGAAAGGTTTGTATATTCATTGCGACAATTATCGCCGCTGTTGGCATTGCCAATGGCGCTGTTCGTGACGAAAAAACTATTTCACGTTCTGCACAAAGAAGTATCGTTTCCCGCAAATCAGAACCTGCCACATCTGCACGCAACACATCAAAAAAAACTGTTGCGCGCACAGGCACACAAAAACGCACAAACGCACGTGTCCAATCACGTACTGCCAACACAAACAACATACGTACTGCAACCGTATCACGTGCTGCGATTGCCCCCACCCGCACACAAAGCAGAACAAATAAAACCACTATTCGTAACACAATGCGCACCGCACGCGCCGCAACCACCCCACAGGCTGGTCAATCCAATTTATTTGACCCTGACTACAACACATGTCGCGACGCTTATTTTACATGCATGGATCAATTTTGCGCAACCGCAAACGACACATACAGACGCTGTATATGTTCATCAAAATTAAGCGAGATTCAGGCACGCGAACGCGCCCTGGGACAAACAGCCGACCAGTTAAACGATTTTAAAAACCTAAATCTGAGTGTCATAGACAAAACCTCCGCCGAAGTAACTGCAATGCTATCTGCAACCGCTGGCGAATACGCACAAGAAAATACACAAGACAAATCCAACAGCGCAAAGCAATTGGCTGGCATCAGCGAAGTTTTATCCAAAAGTAAAAGTCAATCATTATCTACCCAGGGTACCTTGGATATTGCTGGAAATATAAATGCAATATGGTCAACTTCTGACCTAGCTGGCGGCGCAAACATTGCCAACCTTACCGGCGAAGCACTTTACAATGCGGTACACGCCCAGTGTTCTGAAATGGTAATTGACAAATGCGGATCCAGCGCGCTTCAAAATATGGTAACCACCGCATATGGAATGTACATCGAAAACGACTGCTCTACTCTAATAAGTGCACTGGATACACAAAAGAAAAATGCAAACACATCCATTCGCCAAACGGAACGCGAAATGCAGTTAGCGCGCCTGGAAAATTACAAGGCCCATAATTCAACAGCAATAAACGAATGTATCGCCCAGGTTCGCACCGACATCACCGCTGACACCGCCTGCGGTCCAGACTATATACACTGCCTGGATGTTACTGGCCTGTACCTAAATCGCGAAACAGGCGAACCAATCTACACCCCCAGCTTTTACCAACTAGAAAACATAACATCTATGGCTGGCGACACATTAACAAACCAAACAAATCGCCTGCTTGTTTCTGAATTAAACCGCAAACGCGCCTATGCAGAACGCGGTCTGGACACATGTCGCGACATTGCCGATGCAGTATGGGACGAATTCGTGCGCCAAGCCATATCTGAAATATATCAAGGCCAACAAGAACGTGTACGCCAGGTAAAAAATGAATGTTTAGAAGTTGTGAACAAATGCTATGACGAGAAAAATCAATCATTAAAAGATTTCAGCAATATCAAGGAACAATTATTGCTGGGCCAACGTATAGAACTGTCAGAAAAAATGTGCCAAGAAAAACTAGAAGCCTGCAGCAATCTATATGGTGGCGGAACAAACGGCATGGCAGAACTATTGATTGCTATGCACAACATAAGCAACCAATCCATAGCAAATCAATGTCTAACATCGCTACGTGAATATGTACATGAATTTTGTGCCACCCCAGGCAACGACACACTGCACACATACCCATTTGCGTGTCGCGTTTATAATCCTGGCGATGCAATATACGCTTCAAATCAGGTATGCAACGCATCAACCTCAGACGGTAAAATTGACGATAGCATTTTATCAAACCCTGTGACAAACAGCAACGGCACCGGCTATGCTTGCAATAAAATTTATATAAGTTGCAAAGAAGGCTATTTCCTTTTTGAGACACAATGTTACGCCTGCCCTACGGGACAAACTTGCCAAGCTGGCACAACATACGCACAACTGCTTGATAACCGCAAGGAATGCGGAGACACATATATCGGCAGTTTGTATCACAAGGTTGTTCGCTATGCAATCCAAGCATGTATTCGTCCGTCCGAAGCAAACAACCCATTACCCGCAACGGTATTACAAGATGTAAATACCGTAATGGATGAAATCCGTCATGAAATGGCGCAATCACTGGCCAAAGAATGCCAACGTCTGGGCGGCACATGGTATGACACAATTTGGAAAGATGAAGACAACGACGCCATACACGACACACAAAACCATTGGCTGCACAAAAAATTCTATGACGACACCGCCGCCAATACCGATTGGGGCTATTGCGGAACCAACGACGAAATATATGCTGATACAAATACCAAAACAGAAGAAGAAGAGGAAGAAGAAGAAACACCAAAACAATGCACCCAAATCTACGACGCAAATTGTTACATCCCAGATGTCAACGACGAAACCACCTGCACAGAAAAAAAACACGGCACCTGGCGCGATCAATTATGCTACTGCGACGCCAACGGCTATGACGGTAACGGCGTTTGCATGTAATAAAACACTATCTTGCACCACAAGAAAAAATTTGATAAAATAAAAAAAGAAAGACAGGAAAGACAGAATGAAAAAAATATTTTTATTATCTGCATTATTTATAACATTCGGCGCGAATGGGGCAACCCCTTGGTGGTTACAACCAACGGTGTGTCGCCTGAATCCAACCAATTGCTATGCCGCAATGGGGACCGGGTTTGATTCTGAAATGTGGGATGCGTCTGCCAATTGCTGGGGATTAAAACTTATCTGTCCTGAAGCATTAACACCACCATCCGCGATACCCGTTGCAATGGGACGAAACGATATTAAGAAAGGAACCAAAATCAATCCTGACTACGATACTGACATACTGTCACTTGATGGTGAATGTTTTGGCCGTCGCAAAACCAACAATGGTGGCGCAATGGTATCAGTTAACGGCAAATATGTAAATGTATATTGCCCTGGCATACTAAATAACCCAGATGAAGTTATTGAAAACGGCGAGATAATGCATAATAAACAGCCAACCTGCTCTGACCTGGCCAAGAATGGATACATTGCGGTTGAAAACGGCGATTGTTATGGCAAATATTATGACAATGCTAAATACTTTATTGAATGCGGTACCGATTTATTACCAAAGCGTTTAATTGTTTTAAACGGTGCAGATTACAACGCCCCGGCATACGGCACCCCTGCCACAATGGACGAAGCGCGTCAAAAATTTGATAAGATGTACACAACATCTAAAAATCAGCACAATAAATTTTTCAAAGAATAACATACCCCCAAAATTGGGGGCATTTTTATAAATTAAAAAAGACTTGATTTTTGCTAAAAAAATGTCATAATTCGCGATGTTCCTGCTGATAACAATGGTGTTATCGGCTGACCAAAGTGATTAGAACGATATAGATGCACAGTTTTTGTGTCGGGCGTGTATATGACATACATAACCAGAGCAAAAAACAAGCAGATATACCGTTATAACCAGTTTAAAAACCATAGGAAAAATAAAATGGCTTACTACGAAAGCGTCTTGGTTTTTCGCCAGGACCTGACCGAACCGCAGGTAAAAGAAAAAGCGGCAAAATTTGCAGAAATCATCAAGGAATTGGGCGGTGATGTCAAGGCAACAGAATTCTGGGGCTTGAAAAATTTGGCATACATCATCCGTAAAAATCGCAAGGCACACTATGTTATGTTAAACATTGAATTGCCTGGCAATCAGATTACGGAATTAGAACGTCGCAGCCGTATTGACGAAGACGTTATCCGTTTCTTGAACGTTCGTGTTGATGAATTGTCATCTACACCTTCTATCATGATGAAAAAGAACACCGAGGAGGCAGAATAATGGCAGTTCGTGCAGCAATTTATCGTAAAAAATCAAACCCTTTAAAGGGCAAGGTTATTGACTATAAAGATATCAAGACATTGTCACATTACATCACAGAACGTGGTAAAATCGTGCCAAGTCGTATCAGTGGTGTTTCCCAGAAAGATCAACGCGCATTGGCAACTGCCATCAAACGCGCACGTCATTTGGGCCTGATGCCATTCGTTCGCAACAATTTGGGTTAATCCCTAACTTATAAAGAAAAAGTAAGGACAGATTATGAAAGTTATTTTAACAGAAAAAATCACAAAATTGGGCAATATCGGCGACACAGTCGAAGTAAAAACAGGCTATGCACGCAATTACCTGTTGCCAAACGGCAAGGCAATGCGTTTTACCCGTGAAAATGTTGCCCTGTTCGAAGCGAAAAAGGCAGAACTGACTGCCCGCCAAGAAGCAGCGAAAAAGTCTGCAGAATCAAATGTTGATGCGGTTAAAAACGCAAAATTATACATGATTCGCCAGGCTGGTGACACAGGCCAATTATATGGTTCTGTATCAACACGCGACATTGCACGCATGTTAAAAGAAGTTGCAAATGTTGCGGTTGAATCTGCCCAGGTTATGTTGGGCGCACCAATTAAAACAGTTGGTGTATTCGATACACAAATTGCATTACATCCAGATGTAATCGTTCCTGTTAAAATCTATGTGGCCCAGTCACAAGATGAAATCGAAGCATTGGTTGCAGGCAAATCTTTGACATTCGGCAACAAGAAAGTTGAAGAAGTCGAAGAAGCACCAGTTGCCGAAGTTGCAACAGAAGAAACAGCAGCCGAAGTTGTTGCAGAACCTGCCACAACAGATGCAGAATAATAATTTCTGTTAACAAATCAAATCCCCCAATCGGGGGATTTTTTAATACTGGTTTACCAATATAAATAAAAGTTTATCGCAGTAAATAATTCATCATATTTGTCATTCCTGCACAGGCAGGAATAGGGACTTTAAAACCGGGCGCAAAGCGCACTAAATAATATTTCTTAAATTTCTTAGACCCTATCCCCGCCGTCGCGGGGATGACAAGGGTACTTAATTTTTTTTATCTAAAATACTTTGCTAAACTTTTATTTATCTTAACAACCACAGTAAAAAAATCCCCCGAACGGGGGATTTATCAGAACTGAATATCATTACACTTTTCAACCGGGTCACCCCATGCCTTGCAATAACGCGAACCAAACAATGGTTTTTTGGTACTGGTACACTGTTGGGAACGGGTGCACCGCTGACAAATCAATGTATCCCATTTATAGGTTGATGTATTTGTTTCCTTGTAATTCCATTGATTCAACTGATACGATCCCATCATCTGCAGCTGACTTTCAGCATCATCTCCCTGCTTTATCTTCCCTTCACTTGCCGCACCAACCCCTACAGCAGCAACACCCGCCGCAAGAGCAGCCACACCAACCGCAGAAACAGTAGTAGCCGTTGCAAGCCCCCCCGCTATAGATGCCGTTGCGACCAAAGAGCCCCCCCCAGTAAATGGTACCGCAACAATTGCCGCCGCAAGCAAAACTCCTGCCATAACCTTACCAAAAACTCCACCAGATGGTGCCGGCGATTTTGGCAACGATGACGCCTTGGCAAAATTAATACATGCAACACGACCATGCTCACGGCGTACGTCCTTGGCATTTTCACCCTGAATTTCCGCCAAACGTGTACCAATTTTTACGTAATCCTGCATCATGCCTTCGTATAATTTATCATATTCTTTATAATAATTATCTTTGGCTTTCTTCAGGGCCGCATTTGCAATAATCATACGCATTTGCTTGGTTAATTCTGGGAAACGGGCAGCCTCCTCGCTTTTTTCGCCAATTTTGTTTCGGGTTCTTGTGCCCGGTTTAACGTTTTGACCCTTGACCTCGGTCTTCATTCCCTGAACCTCGCGCCCGGTCATACAATATTGAACGGTTGGATCCGCCTCTATCGTTTTAATGGCCAAATTCACCGAATTCTGCAGGTTTTCCAATTCTGAAACTATTTTCTTTTTATCACCCTCACTTATCTGTGGATCATTTTCAATACTCGTTTTATAAGCGGTGTCAAACACCAACAGGCCATCATCACCTACATCAACATTTTCCCAATATATAACACCATTAATTACACCAGAAAATGGTGTCACCGGCCCTAAGTCCGTACTGGTCGTACCCGACAAACCATCCACACGTCCCAATTCGGCATCAGTAATCATATCAATATTTGCACGACATCCTTTCATCTGAAAAGTCTGCCCATCTTCACCCAAACCGTATTCACACACCTTATACTCCAACGTACGTGAACCAACCCCATCATCAATCGCCAACGCATTACAATCGGTTGTATCACCACAAACTTTAATCATGGCTTCATCAGCTGCGTTTTGGCAAGCGGTCAGGAAGTTATTATCAATGGTCAACATAATACCCTGAACCATGTTTGCCAATTCTTCATAAACTGCATCACCGCGAATATCATCTCCGCCGTAAACCTTTTGACAGCCCGTTAATGTATCATATGGACACATACGAATAATGGAATCCGTATCCAAACCGATACATTGCGTATAATCTTCGCCACATCTGTCTTCTGATTGCAGGCATTCTTTGACCTCTGCGGTACATGCGTTAACACGCATAGCGGCCAAACGCGCGACCACGAAATCCCAGATATTAGATTCTGCTGCCTTAGCTTCACTGGACGCATCAATACCACAGTTATTCAGTGGAATTTTACAAACATTTAACATGGTCCCTGGTCTGGACAAACACATATCATATGAACCATCTTTGTCATTTGGATCCATATTGTCCTTACACGCCTTTTGGAAACAGGCTGAAATATTACCGATACAATCTTGTCTTGCTTTATCTTCTGCAATAAGTTCCGCGCTTTTTACCTGTGGCGCAACTTCTTTCAAGAAAGTATCCCAGACCTGATCCGCAACCGCAACACAAGAGCGTGTAACAGATTCACACAACGGCTTTTTACTCATCAACATGTCATAAGTAGATGCCGAGATTTCTATGTTTGTTATTGCACCTTTGATTTGATAACTTTTTGCCTGTTTTGATGTCGATTTACGTGTGGATGTGCTGTCCATCGCACTCATCACTGCGCAAGACGAGAAATCATCCCCACAACCACCTGTTGTCTGCATACATTCTTTGAATTTTATCGTACACTGTCCTAAATCATATTTATTTGCAGTCTGCAACTGTTCCAACGCCGCTTCACGCAGGGCGCGTTCCGCGGTCTGTAATTTTTGTGCACTGGCATTCTTTTGTTGTTTCAGACTATTTTCATATGCAGAACAATCTGATTTTATGCGTTGCGCATACATCATTTGCAGCATGCTGATATCACTTTTGCATTCTGGAATCTGGGCAACACAAATTTCCGCCGCTGCACGATGCAGGGCATCACCTTCTTTTCCATCTACAGGCGACGCATTAATTGCACCAAACAAATCTTCTTCATCGTCATCCGCATCAATTGGTGTATCCCACGCAGATAAATCCAATGCCTTGCGCGCTTTTTTCTTTGGATCTACAGGTTCCTCTTTTTTCAAAACCGCATCCGCTGCCGCGTTTGCTGCCGCAATTGCATCATTGGCAAACATGCCCATTTCAATTTTTTCAACGCCAAATGTCGCCATTTGATATGACTGCTGATCCAACTTCTCAATTTCGGCCAACACGATATTCAGTTCCTGGTTTCTGTCACTACATATACAACGACCACCATTGGCATTATCTATCATACAGAAAGAATCCATACAGCCATCATACTTTGCCTGACAATCACCATCAACGGTCACATTTTTAGTGGCACTGGTAATCTTTGTACCCGTACTAATAACCTTTTGCTTCGTTGCAGCACGTGCAGCCACTGTTGGTTTTGCAGGTGTTGTTGTTGCCGCGCGACCACGATTCACCGTTTTTGCACCCGTCGTTGCCACGCCCGCCGTACCAACACCCCCCGTCGTCGGCGCAGTGCGCGCCGCACGTGCCGATACAGGTTTTGCCCCCGTCGCAGTTGCCGAACCAGACGCCTGTCCACCGCGCGCATTTGGGCGCACAGCCGCCATCGCATCACACAAAAACAATGAAATTATCACCGGTAAAAACGCAAGTTTTCTCATAGTCTTCCCTTCTAATTTATACAATTATAGCACGATGAGAAAATAAATAAAAGCCAAAATTCAGCCAAATTTAAAAACACACAAAAAATTTTATATATTGCAGACAATAACTTTGAATGATATATTTTATATGTCCAATAGAATAACAACCAAAGGGATTTTATAATGTTATTACAGGGTAAAAAGATTTTAATTACCGGCGTTGCAAACGACTGGTCTATGGCATGGGCAATCGCAAAGCGCGCCGCCGCCGAAGGGGCTGAAATCGCAATGCCATACGCGATGCCTGCACTAGAAAAACGCGTTCGCCCATTGGCAGAATCAATCGGGGCAAAATTCGTCCAGGAATGCAATGTTCAAAACGACGAACAAATGGATGACCTGTTTAATAAAATTCAGGCAGAATGGGGACACATTGACTGCATGTTGCACGCAATTGCATTTTCAGATAAAAATGAGTTAACCGGTCGCTATGCCGACACAACACGCGACAATTTTAAAAACACAATGGACATTTCTGTGTATTCATTGGTTGACCTGACGCGTCGCGCATCAAAACTAATGACCAACGGCGGCAGTATTGTCACCCTAACCTATTACGGTGGCGAAAAGTCTGTACCAAACTATAATGTTATGGGTGTTGCAAAATCTGCCCTGGACAGCAGCGTTCGCTATCTAGCATCAGACCTGGGACGCGACAACATTCGCATTAACGCAATCAGCGCAGGCCCAATTATGACATTGGCTTCCAGTGGCGTTGGCGGATTCAAGGCAATGTTGCGCCTGAACGCTGAAACAACCCCATTGCGCCGCAATATGACACTGGACGATGTATCTGGTGCGGCCATGTATTTATTCAGCGACCTGTCCGCCGGTGTCACAGGCGAAATTCATCATGTTGATTGCGGTTATTCAACAACTGGCATGATACCGAATGAATTAAAAGACATATTGCTAAAAAATCTGGACTAAAAACCATCCCGCCAAACGGCGGGATTTATTATTTCATCTTTTGACGCAAATAATAAATACGAGCATCAATCTGTTCCTGGGGCATACAAATCTTTTGCCCCATCAAGATATCTGTAAATCCCCTGGCCCTATCGTTTTTTCTGATTTCATCAAAAGGAACACGAAAAACCGGTGTTCGTTCATAATAATAACGCGACATATGCTTGCGTGGTTTCAAAGCATTACTGCGCAATATATATTTAATCAAAGAATTATCCGCTTCATTTTTTGGAAATACATATAAATAACTTTTTCCATTATTAGCTTTGATATAAAACACATCACGCAAAATAACACTGCGTAATACAACCGCATCCAATTGTGGATTATCACTGACCGGCACAGTAAAGGTTGGCAGTAAATCTTTTACATATTCTATAACTGTACTAAAACTCAACTTCATTAAATCACCTTCTTGCAGCGCAATTATATAATAAAAATAATACAACGCAATATAAAACCGGGCATTTTGCCCGGTAGGTTAAATCCCTAATCTGTGATTCAGTTTTAGCATAAATATAGACTCATTCCCAAATTCGTCTGTATGATTTGGATTTACGCGATATATAAATCCCAATGCTCCATCTGTAAATTCGCCAAATTTATGACGATACGCCCCGGAAAAACGTACTTCGCGCATATCTGAATCCAATGCCAAATCCGCAACATGTGTATCAACAATATTTAACTGATAAGCATTATCAGATGTTTCAACAACATCATACTCAGCATGTGCATATTGCAATGCGCCATCTATTATCGCCAACGGCATCGCAACAGAAAATTCAAACGAACCAATATCTGCACCCAACGCAAATGCATTTGAATAAATATCCGACATCCCCAAAACAAAGTCCCCTGCCACATCAGATTGAGTTCTGGCAAATGTGGCACGTGCCATCAAATTAAATTTATTCGCTACCTTATATTTTGCCTCAAGATCAAGATATGCAGTATCCCCTGCCCCCAAATTTAGCAAACCATCAGTATACGCCCCCAACAAAGTATTATTTTCATGCGCGAATCCGACAGACGCCCTAACATCAAACACATCACCAGACCAGGCAACATGTGATTGCCCCCCCTGCATCAGTCCCAGTTTCACAGGCATATACTGCGCCGATATCGTCGGATCATTTTCCAACAACCCCTCGTCCGTAATCGCACCTGAAAACGCACGTGCACCAAACGACCAATTTCCCATATTATATTCTATATCAGACACAATCGCATTCGTCGCCAACCCCAGAACAGGATTTGCACGACCATCAAAGCGCGACGCACCATCGGTCAAATAACGTTGATACGATGCACCAAAATTCCATGCCCCATCGGTATACCCCAACCGCAGATTATCCAATCCGCCCAAACCATCATCATATCCCCGATTTGACAAAGACATTGAAAAATCAATATTTCCCATACGCACCATCGGCGTATCATCACGCACAACCTTAAAATCACCCAAAACATCGCCCATATACAATGCCCGACGATCTGTCGCACCAATCGCGAAACTATTTTCCCATACGCGTGGCAATGTCATCTGACCATCTGCACTTTCCAATACATCAAAGAACGGCGCACGAATCGTTGCCCCACGCAAATTTAACACAGACGATGGACGAAACACCGTATCTGTTGCTGCACGCCAATACGCATTACCATTCGCTGAAACAATTCTGTTCCCATCATAGAAATATATCGACCGACCTGGCGTCATCGCACGTTCCAGATTAATCAAACCATAACCATAAACTTCGGCAAATGCATCCAGGTACTGGGACGGTGTCAGAGAACCTGCATAATATTCCGGTGGCAATGAATACATAGACTGTAAATATCCAGCCAAACTTTCGGGTGTAAATGCATTACCTGCTGCATCTGTACCCAACAAATAACCATCTGCCGTCAATGCCATCAGCATAAATATCTGGGGATTTGACATATAATCGAACGCCCCCTTTAAAGCCGCAACCGCACCTGCTGCACTGGCCGTTGCCATTTCTGTTGTCGGACCAGCTGCCGCAAAGCACCATGGATCAATCCCATTTACACCAACACCAGCAATTCCGCATTTACGCGAAGAATAAACAATATCATCTGCATTATCTGTCGTGCCATTTACATCTGTCCAAAACGACAAATACAATGGCCCAAAACTTGTACCTGTACCATTACCATATTCACCAATTGAATCTGCCGCATCTGTTCCCTTATTTGGCGAATGCTGTACCGCAACAACAGTCATAAACATATGATTCAAATTATCATCGTACAATGCAGGCGCATAGTTTTCAAATGTCGCATCCAGCGCAGACAGTGACTTGCCCGCACCCGATCCATATTCAAATTCACCCGCCGGCATCACCAATATCGGATTTCCTGTACTATAACTATTGAACATCATATTAGCATATGCCCCCTGGCCAGTCAGATCAGACGCATTTCTGTCATACGCCAAATTAATTTGATTTACAAATGTCTCTATCCCCGAATTTTCATTCAGCGCCACCAGCGCAGGCATATCTCTAACCGTCACATACCCCGTATTTCGCGACGCATCTAATATCGATACATTTGCTAACACATTACTGACCGAACGCGCACGATATAACGCCTCAAAATTCTTAAAATCCGCATCTTGCAGTTCTTTTTGTGCATATATATTACCAGAATTTACCATATACACCGCATCAATCGTATCACCACCCGATGTATTCACATAATAATAACCATCTGTCCCAACATATATCGCAATATCAGACACATCCGCACAATCGTCACCTGAACAGACACCCTTTATCATAGTGCTTTTTTCTGGCACACGATATGTCGTCCCATTAATTTCAATTGTTGGATTTACAACACCTGTCCCCGTCACCGCCAAGGATAAATCATACGTCACACCATTCAATGTTATTGTATCGCCAGCCTCAATCACGCCCGATTTGCCACCTGCACCATCGGTCAACGTTCCAACACTGCCACCTGCGATTGGATCTGCAATATTTACCCATTCCTGGCCACCACCGGTTCTAAATATCCCCAGTCGCCCATTTGGCACAAATCCAAATAAATCACCATACGAACGACCACCTGCCGCCCAGCCACCAACAATCTTCCCCAACGCACTATCGTATGCAGTCGCAAACAAATTCAATGCTGTCCCAGACCCCGAAAAATCAAAATTCGCATGTTCTACCCCCATTGTACCATCTGCCGTCGGATTGGCGTAATTCAAATATTTATCAACCAGGTATGTGACCGCTTCAGGCGATGCACTGGCGGCATATGTAATACCGTCCCCACGACCAGCCGATCCAGTTGGACTGATGCCATTATCCGTCACCAAAGACACAGCAACCGGATTTCCCCCACCCGTATCATTACCAACCAACACCGGATTACGACTGGCAGTATCACGGAAAATAAACTGCCCCATATATTCATTCGCAAACGCAGAATACCCATGCATCATCAACAGGTAATTTTGCAAAGGCACACTTATACCATCAACCAAATAGTTATTTGTTGGCTGTACTGTTGGTCTGAAATAATTGAAGTCCAACTCACGAATACCACCTGCGCTTGGATTCCACAACGCCAGGTTATCATAGTATACCGTACTGCTGGTATTTATCTTGCCATCTGTCCCCAGATACGCTGGACTATACGGCACCGTCAAATACGCAGACACCACCCCACCTGTATCTGTTCCCGGATTATTATTCGGTCGGTCACCACCACTGGAATTTTTATTTTCATTGCCTGGATCAAACACATCCGTCAACAACAACAGTCCACCTACAACAACGGCGGCACCCGCCGCCGCTAAACTAATGGTCTGGGCAGACGACAGTCCGCTGAACAAACCACCACTGCCCCGTGTTTTATTTCGATTATTATATTGCTTAATCTGTCTGTCACACTTTGACGCATCTGCACCATACATCTGCAAAATTTGCGCAGCACGTGTATCATTGTTCATCAATGCAGTACAAACAATTGACACCCCCGTCGAATCGACAAAGTTCACATTTGCCCCCGAATTAACCAGACTTTGCACCTGTTGCACATCTGCCGCCTTGGCCGCTGCCAACAATTGTGCCGCCATTGTAAATTCATTTGTAGCCGCCGTTGATACGAAAGGCACAAAAAACAAAGCAAAAACAAATAATCTGATAAACTTCATCTATATTCTCTCTATATAACAAAATAAATCTTATCATAAGATTATTTTTTCGTCCAGCCAAAAAACAAAAAACAGCCCACTTAATATGGGCTGATATTAGATACACAACGAAAAATATTATCTATACACGCGTTGCTTTGTAATAACACGACATTTTACAACCCTGTTTTTTGTTGTTGTAAAACGAACAATTGTATCTGGTGTCACATTGTACACAGTATTTGCATTACCAACAACAATCGCACCATTGTTCACAGCATGTCCATCCAAAGAAACATCTGTAATACGCGCGCCATTTTCAACAATAACATTACCATTATTGTGCGCACCTGTCATGCCAATATTTGCCTGTTGTGCCGATACTGTACCAACGCTATTCGCACCACCGACAACGATATTACCATTGTTTACAGCCCCATTATCCAGGCGAATATTTGTATTTGTTGGCGCATTATCAACTAAAACATTACCATTATTATAAGACGCATCCATATGAACAGTTGCGGTGCTCACTTCTTGTTCTGCGCACTCTACACGTTCTGAACGCGAAGGCACAGGTTTTGATGGCACCCATGTATTTTCAACAGTTGGTTTTGATGATGGCGTTACCGGACTTGGCGCAACCACTGGTTTATCTGCAGCCACTGGTGTACTTTTTTTCTTCACCGGCTGTACTTTTTTTGCAGGTTGCTGTTTTTTCTTTGAATTTCTGCAATCTGTCAACGCAACAACCAAAGAATCATTATCATGTTTTAATTCACGAACCTGACCATTCAGCGTATCAACAGAATCTTTCAAAACACGAATAGTATCACCTTTACGCACATTATCTGCACCCAAATCATGATTAACATTCAACAAACTGTCCATTCTGCTTGCAGCGATTTCCATTTTTTTACCTGCATCAATCAACTGGTTTTGTACTTTGATTTTTTCTGCAGTTTCATCATTCTTACCATCACATTGCACAATACCAAATCCCAGCAAAGCAACAACTACAAGACCCGCTGGAACATGAACGAACAACCATTTTTTATCAAAACGTGCCATTTTTTACCCTTTTTTTGTGTTTACAGCCCCAACATAGACAAACTGACGCATTTTGTCAACCAAAAAAGTTTTTTATTCTTCTTTTACTTTTCACTTTGCACTTTACAATGATTTTTGTTATAATTCCTGGCAAGAGAGAAAATGAAAACGAAAATATTATTTTTATTACCCGCTATACTGCTATGCACGAACGCGCATGCAGTTGCAAAATGTTCACGTGCCAATCTGACGCGTTGCTTGGATTCGGTATGTGCGATTAACATATCATCAAACCCATCTGCACGTTGTCAGTACTGCGGCACATCAACTGCCGGCACACCGCCATCTGCGAAAAAGGGAATGAAAAGCGTCTCGGTTGGCGCATCCGCGAAATACAACCTGACAGAAAAAGAACTAAAAAAAGCGCCTGACGAACCTGGTGAACGCTATGCGTGGGCAACCGCACAATGTTTAAAAAAGGTTGCCGGATGTACCACCGATGATGTTTCCGATGCATATGATACTTTGATCGAACAATCATGTACGGCTGCGGGTGTTTCTGCTAAACTGGACAAAACACTGGACAAGGTTGCAAAAAAGAAAACCAAGGCCGCCTGTAAATCTGACATCAGCGCGTGTATCCTGGCCGAGAAAGCGTGTACGGCAGATTATCGCAACTGTTCTGAAAATGCAGACTTTGACAAATTCTTTTCTAATTGCAGTGTTGAATTTAACGGTTGCGACGATTACCTGACCGAAATTCGCGACACATTAATTGCGGCACGTGACAACGCAATCAAGAATGTAGACTCTGTCTTGAACAAGATTATCACGGCATATAAAACCGCCCGCGAGAGCAAGTTAAACGACATAAAATCCGGCTGTGCCAATAACGCATCACGCGACGCTTGTGTTGAAACGGTTTGCGCAGAAAACATGCCAAACAAATGTGGTAATGGCTATGAATCGGAAAAAGCATCAGCGATTGGCCTTTGCAAATTCTATGAAATTGCTTGTGCAACACTTGACTAAAACCATGGGATGCATACAAATATGATTACAAAAATGAAAGAAATAAAATTCATGAAAATATTTGCGCTGTTCGCATTGGCGACTGCATTCATTTCTGTTGATTGCAATGCAGCGGTCGTATCACGCAACAACACCCAACGCCCATCGGCATCCGAATCGCGTATGCCAACAATGGCAGCCCGCATTGAATCCAACGGTACAAACCAGTCCAAAAAAACATCAAATTCCAAATCGACCACAGAGAAAACACCTGTCAAAGACACACAAAAAGACACAGAAGAAATCGAAGAAGAAACAATAATCGAAGACAAAACATCTCAATTTGATGAAATTCTGGACGATACCGTATCTTCTGGCCCAGACAGCAGCAGCAGTTCACTGGCCGAAAAAATCCGTGCACAACGCGCTGCATACGAAAGCAAAGAAAAGGCATCCGAGGCAACACAAATGCAAAAAGAAGCCACAGCTTCCGGCAAAAATGCATGCGACCAGGGATTGCGCAAATGCATGCAGAACAAATGCGGCAAAGACTATTCTAAATGCGCAGGTGACACCGATACCATATGGGGCGACAAAATGGATTCATGTCGTCGCGACTTACCCTGCACAGGACACGAATATGCACTATTTGTCCCTGAAATCAAGGCCGACCGTGACATGAACGCCCGTATCGCGGGATATAATGCTATTATTGAATGCGGCAACTCTTATAACAATTGTATTTTTGCAGAATGTGGCACCCAATTTGAAAAGTGTCTGGGGAAAAAGGCTGGGGACAAGGCAATCAGCAAATGTGAAAAAATTGCAAAAAATTGCACAAAACAGGACAGTGGTCTGCCATCACGTATGATGTCCGCCTTCGGCGCCGTCCGCCAAGATGCCGAAAAAACAATCCAGCGCGACGAAAAACGTTTGTACGAATTACGCGATGCCATGCGCGACACATGTAAACGTTTGGGCGCAATGTTTGACGAACGCACATTGGATTGCGTATACACTGTTAATTTCTATGCTGGCGACAAAAACACACTGTATGCATCTAAAAAAGCATATGCTGGCGGCACATTCAGCTGCGACCAAAACTGGTTTGGTGTTGACATAACAACATTCAAAGAAAACGCATTCCGTGCAACCCGCGATCAGAAATCAGCAACATCTGCATTGCTGGGTTCGGGTGTTGGTATGGCCGTTGGTGCCGTAACATCAGGCGCAATTGATCGCGCGGTTGACCGTCACAAGGCAGACAAAGCACTGGACAAAGCCCAGGATGAACACTGTGAAAACTATCCAGATGCCCCAGAATGCGCCGACCACAAGAGCAAGAAGAAAAAAGATAAAAAGAAGGAAGACAAGGACGACGACAAAGCTAAAGATAAGGCTAAAGATAAAACAGAAGAAAAAACTCAAGACGAAACAGACAAACCTTCCGATGACGATGCGGCCAACCAATCAACCAACACCACATATTCAGGCATCATCACAAACGAAGAAGGCAATGCACTGCCCTACATACTTGTCTCTATTACTGGTTGTAACAAAGGAACCCAAACAGACACAAACGGAAAATGGGAAATAACAGATTGTGAAACAGATGAAAATTCACAGATAAAGGTCAAATGGCCAGTGGCTAACACCACAGTATATCCTAATATTTACACAGAAGGCACATCATACGAAGACCAAACAATCAAAATATCCGGTTATACAAACGGTTCAACAGTCAAACTGACAAAGAAAAATAGTTCCGCAAGCACTTCCTCTTCAACCGAAAGTAATTCTGTGTTCCCACTATCAGGTACTGTAACAGACGAAACAGGCACCAAACTTTCTGGTATAACAGTTATGATTATGGGAACAGCTAGTTGCAGTGCCGTAACCGATTCAAATGGCAAATGGAACATATCAGAATGCAGACAAAGTATAAATGGAAACAATAAACTGTACATAAGCAGTTCTGATTACCAAGGAAAAGAAATAACAATATCCAGTTATACAAACGGTTCAACAGTCAAACTGACAAAGAAATAATTGTTTCCCTGTCACCTAGGCAAGTCACAATAAAATAAAAAAAAGCAGAAACACATGAAAAATTTACTTTGCATTTTTACAATATTCCTGGGAACATGCGTAATAAACACTCACACTGCATACGCAACTATCACAGTAGATCAAGTCAATAGCTGTAACCGCAACATCCTTGAATTATTCGAACAATATTGTGATGATGAAGGCTATCGCACCAGCAACGATGTTACAGCAACACCATCATGGGGTGAATACAATTTATCGGACGGCAAAATCAATATAGGTTGCTATAAATACAAAAAATCGAAATATAAAAAAAAATTAGGAGAAAAACTGGTTGAAAAATGCGGTTTCTCAGAAGACGACATCATCATAACAACCCCCACACGCCCCGAAACAACTATAACATGGCCCATACAAGGTAGAGTTATAGATTCCGAAGGTGCAGTAGTTCAAGCAAATGTATTTATAGAGAATTCAAAAAGTTCCAGCGGATCAGTATGTGGCAATGCTACCGATGTAGACGGATATTTTAAAATAAGCAACTGTATCGACGTACCCGCTGCCCCACAACTGACAATAAGCCATATCTCGTATACCACAAAAAAAATCCCTCTGTCATCTTTCACAAATGGTCAAACAATAACAATGTCTGACGAAGATAAGGTCCTGAAAGAAGTACTGATCGTCGCATGCCCTCTATCCGATCCAAAATACCCTGGAGCAACCGACTTTCAACGTGCCGAAGATAATAACTGCTATCCAATCGAATGTAATGAACCAGAATATAAACTGGTCGGTACAGCCGGCACAAAAGATGCAAAATGTGAACCGCAAAAATGCGAAATAGACAATGCCACCATCTCACACTGGGAAACCACAGATATGAAACAATGGGTTTGCATCGCAGACGATTGCAAAGAAGGATATAAAAAAAATACCGACGGGACTGCCTGTATCAAAATGCTAAAAAAATGCACAGACGAACAAAAATCTGCACATCCAAATGCAACCGAAACAGGAATTAAAGAAGGTACAAACCCTGAACAATGTATCGCACTGGAATGCGAATGTGGATATGACCTGGTGGATGAAAAATGTGTCCAGTGGCCCGCAACTGGCAAAAAATGCACCGCAGATACAAAACCTGATCTGCCCAGTCACGCAACCGGCGCAATAATGAAATGCAATACCAAGGGCAAGGCATATTGTGAAGTTACGGGTTGCGAAAATAACTACACCCAAAACGACAGCAACACCAAGTGTGAAAAACTGCGTGGGGAATGTACACACAACGATCCAAATGTAAAAAAAGCAAAATATAAAACAGTAAATGGTAATCGCATCTGTGTAATTACAAAATGTAACGACGGATATATGCCCAGCGAAGACGGCCAAAAATGCGAGGTCAGCGAAGGCCCCTGCAACGAAGCACAACTGGCAACGGTTGAAAATGCGACCAAAGGCGAACTAAAAAAAGGAAAATGTCGCGCCACAGAATGCAAACCGGGCTACGAGGTTGAAAAACACAAATGTGTTGAAATCGAAGGCAACTGTGATCCGAAACCAGAAAATGCAAAAAAATCGCACCGAGAATTTGATTCCAACACACAAGCCGAAGTCTGCATAATTGACGAATGCAAAAACGGATACAAAGTCAGCGATGACAGCAAATCTTGTATAGAGATTGAAAAACCTAAATTATCCCAGGAAGACTCTAAAAAGAAAATAGATGAACTGCAAAAGAATGCAGATGCAATGAAAGAAAAAGAACAGTCAACTGCCAATAAATTGTTGGGTGGTGCGGCAATTGGCGCAACCGGTATCGGCGCAATGCAGGCGGCATCGGCATATTCTGAACAACAGGCCGACGAAGAAGCAGAACAAGCAATGAAGGCATATCTGGCCACATTCCATTGCAACTATGGTGGCGGAATAAATGTACA
>JAGBXO010000005.1 GCA_017629245.1 Alphaproteobacteria bacterium
TATGCCGTTGGAAGCCAGAAAGTTTATATTTACAGTATCACTGTGTGCCATGTTGGCAGCAAATCCGGTATTGGCAACCGCACCAACAAATGATGAAGATTTGGGCACAACGCATGATGTATATGTTGAATCAACATTAAATCAGGCAACGAATGGCATTGCGGGTGTCAGTTATGTAAATCGTATGGTAAATGCGGCAGGCAACGCTGCCGATGCGGCCGAAGCACACGCCGCCGCCGCAGGCGCACATGCACTAAGCGCCGCCCAATCTGCAGATGAAGCGCACAAGGTTCTGGCAGACAAAGTTAATATTGACCAGGGTGCATCTAATAAGGCTATGGTGACGGACGACAAAGGGACGGTTTACCCGGGATATATTACAAATGATATGATTGACGACAATGCAGTGACGGCGGATAAGATAAAAAGGGGTGAAGAAGCTACTGTTTTGCTTGTGCAGTTGACGGGGCTTCACGCCAGAACAGCGTGGGGTAAGATTGATAGTGGGCATATTTCTGATGGCGCTGTGACGACGGATAAGATTGCCGAAGGTGCGGTGACAGCGGATAAGCTTGACCTTCATCATGAAGTTAAAGCTGGGATGCCACTAGTAATTGAATGGAAAAATAACACTACGGGGATGACTTATGGGGCTGGAACAATATTGCCTTCTGGTATTGTTTCAGCGGACGAAAATGGGATGGCTTTGGTTTCTCAAAAACATGTCGACTCCAGTGGGCGGGCTTCGTATGTGACCGAATGGGGACAAATATCTTCTGTGGGTATTGCCAATGGAGCAGTGACGATTGATAAAACCGCGGGTGTTGTTGGTATGGTGCCGGAGGGTTCGCCGGATGCCACCACATATAGTCAAATGTGGATAGAATAAAAATCCCCCAATCGGGGGATTTTTTGTTTGGGATATTAACCTAACATTTTTGCAACTTCGTCAGCCAAGTTGTCTTCGCGTTTTTCGATACCTTCGCCCAGTACGAAATATGCAAAGCCTGCCAATTTACCGCCTGCGTTGGCGATAACTTCTTTGACAGTCTTGGATGGATCCATAACGAATGGCTGTTCTTCCAGAACCGATTCGCCATAGTATTTTTTTATACGGCCTTCGACCATTTTTTCAACGATGTTTTCTGGTTTGCCAGCAGTTGCACCCGATTCGATGAATACTTTCTTTTCGCGTTCAACGGCCACAGGATCAACATCGGCAATTGTCATAAATTCTGGTTTGTTTGCAGCAATGTGCATTGCAACCTTGGAACCAATTTCGTCGATTTGTGCATCTTCACCATTGATTGCAACCGCAACACCAATTTGACCCATGCCTGGGACCAATGCGTTGTGGATGTATGTAAAGATTTTATCGCCTTCAACGCGTGCAATACGACGCAGGTTCATGTTTTCGCCAATTGTAGAAATTGTTGCTGCGATATCATCTTTGACAGCAGCCATTGTTGCATCAAAATCACCCTTTAATTCAGCGGCTTTAGCAGCAACATCTGAAACCAATTTCTGGAATTTTTCGTTCTTTGCAACAAAGTCTGTTTCTGCGTTCAATTCAACAACGCATCCCATATTGTCGCACTTTACAACCGTGACCAAACCAGATGCGGCAACACGACCCGCCTTGGAAGCGGCCTTTACAATGCCTTTCTGGCGCAACCAATCGGCAGCAGCCTGGATATCACCATCATTTTCCATCAAGGCTTTTTTACAATCCATCATACCTGCAGATGTTTTTTCACGCAGTTCTTGAATTAATTTTGCTGTAATTTCTGCCATGTGTAATCTCCCATAATATAAATGTAAAAGAATTCTTGGATGCACGGGGCGAACCCCGTGCGATTTATTTTTATAAACAGATATTATTTATCTGCTTTATCGGCTAATTTGCCGCGACGTTCTGCGCGTGCTTCGGATGTTTTAGATTTGATTCTCAATTCTTTTTCTTTGATTTCTTCTTCTAATTCATCTGCTGCATCTGCTTTCATGTCTGCTTCGACTTTTTTGCCAGCGGCCCCGCCCAGACGTTTTTCAATGCCTGACAGGATTGCATCAACAAACAAGTCGCAATACAGTTGTGTTGCGCGTGCTGCGTCATCGTTGCCTGGGACAGGGTAATCAACCATTTCTGGATTTGCGTTTGTGTCGCAAATTGCGATTGTTGGAATGTCCAGGTTGCGTGCTTCACGAACAGCGTTCATTTCACGTGGAACGTCAATAACAACCATTGCCTGTGGTGTGCCGTGCATTTCCAAAATACCGCCGAAAATATCGCGCAGTTTTTCAACTTCTTTGGTCATAACACCGACTTCTTTCTTGGTCAGACCCAATTTGTCGGCGTTTGCAATGTCGGCCTCCATCTTTTTCAGGCGACGGATAGACTGAGAAACCGTTGTCCAGTTTGTCAACATACCACCCAACCAGCGGTTGTTTACATAATACTGACCACAGCGTTCGGCAGCATCTTTGACGATGTCTTTGGCCTGATGCTTGGTGGCGACGAACAATACTTTGCCACCTGCGGCAGCAATCGCTTCCAGTGCAACCAGGGAACGGTGCAACAATGGGGCGGTTTTGTTCAAATTGATGATATGGATTTTGTCTTTAACGCCATAAACATATGGTGTCATCAACGGATTCCAGCGACGTGTGTGGTGACCAAAATGGACGCCAGCTTCCATCAACTGTTTCATTGTAAATGTTGGCAATGCCATGATTTATCCTTTGTTTTCTGTTGTTATCCTCGTCGTATGTGGCAGACCAGATATATAACCTGGACAGAAATTTTACAATACGACTGTGTTATTCGCACAATGTGCGTACGCTGATAATATCCCAGAAATATTAAAAAATCAAGTAAATTTATCAAAATAAATGGGAATCAATTTCTGATTCCCATATGATTATTGGTTTGTTGTACTGGTTGATGTTTCGGTGGTGGTTGTCACCTTTTTGCAATTGGCCGATATTTCAACACGGCGACATGGCGCAAAGCGTTTATTCCCGGTTAATTTATGTGCGTCATCTTTGTCTTGGCAGGCTGAGTATTCAATGTTGTTGTAATTTATTTGATTTGCAGGGACTGCTTTGCGTGTTCCGCATGTGCAGTTTTCTTCGCCCTTACCATCGGCTGTGACAGATGTGATGGCAGAGTTATTTAATCCATCTATATATGTTTTGACAGAGTTTGCGCGATTTTTGGATAAGTTCTTATTTGTTTGTGTGCCACCAATAGGGTCTGTATAGCCTGTTATTGTCAATGCACATTGTGAAAATCCATTGTCACTTAAACCATTTACAAAGGTGCTTAGTGCAGATTGGGCCTGGCTCAGTAATTCGTGTGAACCAATTTTAAACAAGGAACCAGCGGGCAATACGGCATTTTCAACCTCTGTATTGGTTGTTGTGTTTGTAAACGTTTGTATAACTTCTGTAATTACTTCTTCTTTTATTTCTGTTTTTACTTCTATGGTTATACATTTGCCGTTTTCTTCTTTTTTATTGTCGCCGGTACATGTGCATTTACCATCTTGGTAATCGTATCCGTCTGAACATGTGCAAGAACAATCTTGTTTAACAATCAGATGGTCACCTTCGGTTGGGGTGCATTGTGGTGTACATGAAGTTGGGCGCGCAATGCATTGATTGCTAGTGTTGTCCCATAGTGGTTTGTCAGATGGGCATTTGCATTCGCCATTTTGTACGATTTTGCCGCCACTGCAAGAATCACATGCGTTTGTATCTGGGTTGAATATCTTAGATGTGTCGTTGCATGTACAATCTGGGTGTTTGTTGCCACTGGTGCCAGATGGGCATGGTGCCGTCTGGGGTGGAATTGCAGCGATATCTTGTTCCAATTTCTTTTTCAATTTTTCATATTTTGCGTTGATTTCTTTGGAATTTTCTTTTTCTGAATTCTTGTTTATCAACAGGTTGCCAACCGCACCACCAACGGCGCCAATGCCCGCCATGGTCAGACCGGTTTTCATCTTCTGCGCGCTGGCATCCTTTTGCGCCGCCCAGGCCTTGGCATCTTCGCCCTCAGGATCCATCAACGCACGTGCCAATGATGTAAATGCACCTGATGTTTTACCAATCGCAACATCGTCATATAATCCACTGGTCGCGCTGTCCAGAATGGCTTCGGCCTCAATCCCTGGGCGCATATCCAGGGCTGCCTTGCGTACCTTCAAATTATTGGCCAGGTTTACATATTCCGCATATAAATTAATCAGTTCATTACCGCCGGGCAGTTGTACTTCCTTTTCCCCGCCCTGTACATTTATTCCGCCACCATAGTTGCAATGGAATGTGGCCAGATATGCCTTCATTGCTTGTTCTGCTTCTTCGTCGGCCTGTTGTTCAGAA
>JAGBXO010000006.1 GCA_017629245.1 Alphaproteobacteria bacterium
CCCTTTCACTACGCTGCGCTTCGTCCCGAACCCTCTCGTTGCCGTTGGCAACTCTGTCGGGTTCTCTTCCGACGCCGCATCGCTAAAAATAAATCCGACCACAAGGGTCGGCTGTATTTTTGGTGCGGGCGAAGGGAATGTATATTCCCATGTTCGTTTTCACTCCATGGGTCCCTTTCACTACGCTGCGCTTCGTCCCGAACCCTCTCGTTGCCGTTGGCAACTCTGTCGGGTTCTCTTCCGACGCCGCATCGCCAAAAATAAATCCGACCACAAGGGTCGGCTGTATTTTTGGTGCGGGCGAAGGGAATCGAACCCTCGTCTTCAGCTTGGGAAGCTGACGTGCTACCATTATACCACGCCCGCAGTAATGCACATCTTATATAAAACAAAAACAAAAGTCCAGAACAAAGATTTTTTATCATGCGCCCCACCGGTATTTTTAATACAGGTAAACACCAGGCAAAGAGAATGCGGAATTTTTTTATATTCTTCTACCTGTGTTTATTTATAACGCAACAATCCCTTGACATTTAGTGATTTTTTGTACATAATGCACCTGCAAATCCCAAAGATTGCCATTATTACAACACCAGTTCGCAGTATGCGTGTGGTACATCATCCGACGAGTTTTCGTCCTTGATGGCGGTTTTCTTTGTGGAAAAACAGTTTAAATAAAAAAATAAAAAGGAGCAAAAAAAATGGCAACAGTTATTCGTTTAGCACGTTTCGGCGCAAAAAAACGCCCATATTATCATATCGTCGTCACAGATTCACGCAATGCACGTAATTCTGGCAATGTTTTGGAAGTTGTTGGTAAATACGACCCAATGCAGGCCAAAGACAGCGACAAACGCGTTATCTTGAAAATGGACGAAGTCAAAGCTTGGTTGGCCAAGGGCGCACAACCATCTGACCGTGTTTACAAATTCCTGGCAAACGCAGGTTTGGTAAAACCACGTGCAATCCCAGTTCAGACAAAAAAACATCTGCAATCTGAAAAAACACAGATGAAGATTAAAGACAAGGCCGAAAAACTGGCAAAAATTGCTGCTGAAAAAGCCGCTGCCGAAGAAGCAGCCAAGGCTGCCGCAGCTGCCCCAGCAGAAGAAGCCGCAACAGAAGCAGTTGCTGAATAATATTTGTTCCATTTGCCCGGGGCAACCCGGGCAGATTTATTCTTTAATCAGGGATATAAACATGTCAATTAAATTACACGACTGCCCACACAGCGATAAAATTGTTTGCGATACAGGGTACAGCGTTCGCGAAGCAAATCGCCAAAAGATGACCGAACGTGGGCAATACATTCAAAAATTGTTTCATATCACAACAGAATGTAAATGCGACCCAGAAAAATGCCAGCGCTATCTGAATAAAATGAAAGAATTAGCAAAGCAAAAGACAAAATAAGCAGAACGATTATGCCAACAAAATGCAAATATGACGGTGATTTTTGTCAAAAAAAAGCAGACAAATTTAACCAATGGCGCAATGCTGTTGAATACGCTGCACAAAACAAATTAAACAAAGTGTTTTGTACATCTGGTGACATGTTTGATAAATGTCCACTGGAAAACAAGACAGAATGCGAACGCTATCAACGTTATTGCTTTATCAAAAGTCAAGAAAAGCCAAAGCAATATTGTCCATTTGAATCAAACTTGGAATGCACACAAATCAATCAGGTAGAAGAGTTTTATCGCCAAATGGAAAGCGCACTGGCCGATAACAAACCAACATATTTTTTGACCGGCGACAAATGCAAATGCCCGTGCTATCCCAACAACTGCGCCAGATTATTGGCATATCGCGAAAAAGTGCAAAACAGTAAATAAAACAATGTCTGATACAAAACAAATCTTGGTCGGAAAAATCGTCGCCCCCCAAGGTATCCGGGGCGAGGTTCGCATACAAACATTTACCAGCACCCCACATGATTTTAAATCATTGACCATCATTTCTTCCAAATTTGATTCAGATGATTTTAAATTTGTGCGTGCACTGCCAAACACAAATGTTATTATTGCAAAAATTAATGGTGTAAACGACCGTAACACAGCAGAAACCCTGCGTGGCACAGAATTATTTATTGAACGTAACTCCCTGCCCGAACCAGACGATAACGAATATTATCAGGCCGACTTGATTGGTTTTAATGTCATTCGTAACGATAAAAAAATCGGCACAGTTGCCTGTTTCCAGAACTATGGTGCCGGCGATATTATTGAACTGGACAACGGCGACATGGTATCCTTTGTTGGTGCAACCGTTGATATGGACACAAAAACAATATATACAAGGTAAGAACATGAAAATTGCAGAAAATATTTTACAAGAAACAAACGAAAAATTCAGCATTGCTGCCTCTTGGGGAATGGTTGTGGTTGCATGCCCAACCCCACGCCCAAAATGCGCACTGCGTGGCTTTATCGAACACAACCCAGACCTGGCACGTGTTATTAATATCAAAGGCTCGAATGTCACAACACTGCGCACATTGGGCGAAACCGAAGAAATCGCAGACAAAACACCAGATTTATATAAACGCGCAAAAAAAATCTGCGAAATGTGCATGAAATCACAACCCAGACAACTGGCAGTCCGTCAGAAATAATACAAAATGCACTTTAACATATTGACCATCTTCCCAGAAATGTTTCCCGGCACCCTGTCGGGTGGCGTTGTTGGTCGCGCCCTGGACAAAAAGATATGGTCGTATGATATTATTAACATTCGCGACTTTGCCATTAATAATTATGGCAGTGTTGATGATACCCAATTTGGGGGCGGCGCCGGCATGGTTATGCGCCCTGACGCACTGGGCGACGCGATTGACTCAATCAAAAATCGTGGTAAAACCATATACTTTTCACCACGCGGCCCGACACTAAACCAGAAAATGGTACGCGAATTCGTATCCATCCCAGACACGACATACACTCTGCTGTGCGGGCGCTATGAAGGAATTGACCAGCGAATTATTGATGAATATGATATAATGGAATTATCCATTGGCGATTATATACTGTCTGGCGGTGAAATCGCAGCCCAGGTTTTTATTGACAGTTGCGTTCGCATAATGGATAATGTAGTTCACGGTGGCGAAGACACCACCCAAAATGAAAGTTTCGAAATCGGCGGGTTAGAATGGCCGTTATATACCCGTCCGTCAGTATGGCGTGGACGAAGCGTCCCAGAAGTCCTGCTGTCCGGTCACCACGGCAATATCGAACGGTGGCGGAAACAACAATCGGTTGACATAACAATGGAACGTCGACCGGACTTAATAAAGGAAAAGTAAAAATGAGCATTATTAAAAAAATCGAAGCTGCCCAGGTTGCAAAATTACAGGGCGACAAAAAAATCCCAAACTTCAAGGCTGGGGATACATTAAAGGTTCACGTTAAAATTAAAGACGGTGACAAATTCCGTATCCAGGTATTCGAAGGCGTTGTTATCGCACGCGATGGCGGCAATGGGAATAATGCATCCTTTACAGTACGTCGTGAATCATACGGTGTTGGTGTGGAACGCAAATTCCCACTGTACAGCCCTGCAATTGAAAAAATTGAAAAGGTCCGTATTGGTAAAGTGCGTCGTGCTAAACTGTTCTTTTTGCGTGGTCTGTCTGGCAAGAAAGCCCGTATCGTGGAAGACTTGTCTGCGACATCTGCAGAAAAAGCAGCAAACAAATAATAATTATTTGTTAAACAAAAAACCACCCACCGGGTGGTTTTTTTTTAAGCCCCCCGAATAAATAAATGTTTATATTAAGTGTAAGTTGTAAGTGGTTAGTGTAAGTGTTGGCTATGAATCTGTTATTCCCGTACCTTACAGCGTCATACCTGCGCAAGCGGGTATCCCCCACCTTTTCAGCCGCCGTGTTATTTACAATTTTTTTCAAAAAATTGTCATCCCCGCAAAGGCGGGGATAGGGACTATTAACCTGTACTCTGCATATCAAATAAAGCATTTTTAATTTTTTTTAGCCCCTGTTCCTGCCTACGCAGGAATGACAAAGGTTTTTAATTTTTTGCCAACACTAACCACTTACAACTTATACTAGCCACTTACCACTATTTCTCATTTAACCAATTGTATTTTTTTATTATCGATGATATAATCAGGAATGAATCCACAGGGATGTGGGTTCGGGGTGTGATAACCCATCAGTTTAGGCAGTGCAAATTTGCACTGAAAATATCCCTGACCTTTTTTTCGGTCGGGGGGCTGTTTGTTATGCAACAGGGATTAACCCAAAAACGACAGAGTCATTTCCTAAACTATGATTTATCACCCACCCCGACCGTCATATTCCCGTGACGGTTTACCTTATTTTGGAAAGAAAGGGGAAAAATAATGAAAAATAAAATATTTGCAACCATGGGTGGTGCGATTGCGGCACTGTGTCCATGGATGGCGCGTGCGGAAACATTTCCGACCGACGGAAATATGTTAGAAAACAAAACATACGAATCGGCGGCAACATACGATAATTTGGGCACATACGAAGGGCCGGTCAGTGCCACTGCAGAATATACAGATATATTGTACCAGGTTGGCGCGGGCCAATACCTGCCCGCGGGCAGCGAAGGCGTCGGCGCGGTGTGTACCGCGGGAAATTACTGTCCGGGATTGACGAATGCGACATACAGCGCAACAGATAACCAGGGACTGACCGCGTGTCCAAACGAATATCCAAATTCGGATGCGGGGGCCAGTATGAATACACAATGCTATACCACATGCACGGATGCGTCGGTAATTAAGCACGCGACGACGGTCGCCGGAAACGATTACTATGGCAACGGTGTTGATACATGCTATGCCACAGCATGCGATAATGGGTATCATGTAGATGGGACGGTGAAAATGGTCGAAACGGACCCATTGATTGATGTTGGCCCCAGTTTATCAACTTCAAATTATGGCTATATCAATCCAAACGGCACTAGTAAGTACCAAGAAGGTGATTTTGGTCTGACGGAAGCCGGCACCTGGGGAGCTGCATTTTCATATGGCAATGTATATGGCCAGACCAGTTGTCAGTCATCAATAACCGAATCTGTGGCGGGAATGTGGTCATATTCTGGGATGATGCTAGATGAATCTACAAAACCTGAGGCCGACGATGTTCGCACTGCGTTGGAAACAGCGGGTGTAGATTCGGCGGCGGTTGATGCGGTTGTTGATATGCATGAAAAATATCTGGCTGGGAAAATTGATTTTGAGGAAGCATATAAGACCGCGTTTGCCATATTGGGCAGTGAATATGATGCAAATTTCAGCAAAACCGATTTGGGTCAGTATTGTTTTTGTCAGATGACAGCATATAGTGCCAGTGGTTCCAGTGAACTGATACCAGTCACATCGGCCCCCTGGGTGTTCGTGTACAAATACAACTCGGCGGACGTTTGCGCGAACGCCTGCACGAGCGCCTGTGCGATGCATATACTGCCCAACAACGACGCGGGCCCTCGCGCCTTCCGTGCTGCGGTGTTGGGGTCGCTTGGCGCCAGAACGGTTGGCGTTTGCGCGGCAAACGAAATCAGTATCACGTGGGCGGACGCGGATCCGGCGGACGTTGCGTACAACAACGCGGGCGTATGTACGTATGATGGCGACATCCGTACCCCGGTCAAAGCCATCACAAAGCCAGGTAAGACATTCAAGGGATGGAAATTTAACAAAGCGAATTAAACATTCAAACGAATGAAAAAGGCGTATGTTTTTTCAATCGCATTATCAGTATCGGCGAATTGTTTCGCCGATACTGATTTGTCTTTTCTGGCGCCAAACGCAGTTATTCCAAATGCGTGTGTGTATAACAATACCGGGGTCTATTCAGATGAATTTGAAATGATTCCAATCTGGGAAGATACCATATACACATGCGAACGCGGATATTTCCTGCCTAAATTGTCTGAGGTTTGCGCACATTGCCCCGAAAATTCATACTGTCCGGGTGGCAAATATACATATTCTGAAACGGCGGACACAGGCCTGAACGCATGCCCCGATGGACTGGTTGCGCCCGATGGTATGTGGGAATTGGCGCAATGTGGACGAAAATTCCATGTTGGCGATGGTTTTTTATATTTACGCACATCGAAACAGACCGCACATGCGTTGCATTTTGACACCGACGGTGATGGTGTTGCAGATTTCTTTGCCAATTTAAGTACAACAGATGTGACGATAAGTAAGGATTCAACGCGCCGGATGAAGGTGCGCATGAATGACACGGTTTATTTTGTTCACGATGATACCGTAACCACACCAACCGGTACGGAATAAGCACCACTTACAACTACAACTAAAAACTAAAAAAAATCCCGCCGACTGGCGGGGATTAAAATTATTTTTCATCTGTGACGGGTTCTGTCGTCTGGGGCGCGGGCGCAACTGGGGCCACTTCCTGGGCAACAATCTCATTGCGCAAATCACTTTGTTGTACCGCCATATCCGACTTTGACGCAACCAAAGCCAATGCCGCACACAAAATAAAGAAAATTGTCGCCAACCACCCTGTTGCACGTGTCAAAAAATTCCCCGCTGCTGTTCCCGTCAATGCACCACCTAACATTGCCGATGCAGACGAACCCGACATACCCGAACCTTCGGATTTTTGTAATAAAATCAAACCAATCATCATAACTGCGACGATAACCAATAAAACCAATAAAATTGAAAACATTTTTTATCCCTTGTTTATAACTGCATTACAGTTTAATTCCCAAACACCTAAATTGCAAGGATTTTCAGCAACCCTTCGGCGGCGGCAATACTGGCCCCCTTTTTCGAAGTCCCCTGCCCCATTGCACTGTGTCCCATGGCAGAAACACGCACATTAAACACCGGATTGTGCGATGCACCAACAGATTCCATATATTCATATACCGGCAAACTGCCCGGTGCGTTTTTCTGAACAAATTCTTGCAGACGAGTTTTTGGATCCTTGGGCGCAACGACATCTAATGCCGCCAAATCACGCCAAATTCCAACAATTACATTACACGCGGCATCAAAACCGCCATCCAGATAGATTGCACCAAATATCGCCTCCATCGCATTGGCCAAAATATGCTGAATACGACCTGCTGTCATATGCCCATGACGAACCTGCTTATCTATCCCCAGTTCGCGCGCAACATTCCCCAGCGTTTCTGTCGACACCAACATTGCATGCCGGCGCGCCAATTCACCTTCGGTCTCGTTTGGATACATTTCATACAGCAACCCCGCAACACTTAACCCCAACACGCGGTCACCAATAAATTCCAGACGTTCATTATTGTGTGCAGAATTAACCCCACTTTGTGTTAATGCCAGTTCCAATAAACTGTCATCATTAAAATCATAGTTCAACTTAATCATACTAATTTATCCCCATTCCAAACCTGTCCCAGCGCATTTTATTCCCCCACGACCAAACAGATAACATTGGCGCATAATAATTATGGGAATACCATATAAACCAAACACGCCCCAAGACATTATCACGTGGCACAAAACGTACATCACCACGACTGTCACCGCTGTTATCACGATTATCGCCCATAAAGAAATAGTGATTTTCAGGCACTGTAAATAATTCAGTATTATCAAAATGTGCATCATCACCAAACTCAACGATACTGTGCTTTACGCCATTTGGCAGGATTTCTGTATATTCCGTTCCCGTAAATACCCCACAGGCCCCATTATACATATGACAAAATTTATCGGATTTATACTCAATCGTATAATTAAATGGAGCAGGATTATTATCTATCCAAATTTTATTGCCTTTTATTGACATATTGTCCTTGTAATAACCAACCGAACGCATTGATTTCGGCAATGTCGCAACAACATATGGACGCGGATTTTCACGAACAACCATTTCACCATTTATATACAGACGACCTTCCTTCATCTGAACTGTATCCCCCGGCTTTCCAATCAGGCGTTTAACATAATCCTGGGATTCATTGATTGGATTACGAAATACGATAACATCGCCAATTTCCGGCTCGTCCGCCCAGAAACGCCCGTTCCACATTTTCCATGACCCGAACGGAAATGAATATCGTGAATACCCATATGCCCACTTTTCCACAAAGATATGATCACCAACATGCAATGTTGGAATCATCGAACCAGATGGGATATTAAACGGTTCCAACAGAAAACTGCGAAACACAATCGCGATTAGCGCACCATAAAATATTGTATTAAACCATTCGCGTGCAACGTTCTTACTTTTTGCGGGCATTCTTTAAATCCTTTCGTTATTTTTTGATATATTATAACTTGCGCAAGGCGAATTCAAGTTTTAATATGCCGATATGATATCTTTGAATTCAATCATATTTAATGGCATGGATGCCACCCAAATAGATGTCCAGGTGCAATTATCATCTGGCCTGTCCAAGCCAGAGTTTAATATTATCGGTCTGGCAGATCGCGCAGTCAAGGAATCTGCCGAACGAATTCGCAATGTTTTATCGGCCTTGAATTTATCGTTACCGCCCAAGCGATTGACAGTCAACCTGTCGCCGGCCGATGTTGAAAAAAGCGGTTCACATTTTGACCTGCCTATTCTGTGTGGAATTTTATGCGCAATTGGCGTTTTACCAGAAACAGAACTGGAAAAATATGTAATAATGGGCGAAGTTGGTCTGGATGGCGCAATCGTCAAAACCGATGCCGTACTGCCAGCCAGTGTCTGGGCCAACGCGCACGGTTTAGGGTTGATTTGTCCCGGTGACCAAGGTATTCAGGCACGATGGGCAGGCCATACAAATATTATTGCGCCATTTCATGTCATACAATTAATCAATCATTTCAAAGGCACCCAAACATTACCTGTGCCTGAATTAACAACGCCTGAATCCGGTCAAAAAAACACAATCGATATGTCTGATGTCCATGGTCAAGCGGCGGCAAAACGTGCCCTTGAAATCGCAGCAGCGGGCGGTCATGCAATGCTGATGGTTGGTCCCCCGGGTGCAGGAAAAACTATGCTGGCATCGCGCCTGCCAACAATCATGCCAGAAATGACCGCGACCGAGATTTTAGAAACTTCAACCATATATTCAATTGCAGGTGAATTGACAGGACGTGGTCTGATGTCATCACGCCCTTTTCGCAGTGTTCACCACACATCCAGCCCTGTTGCCCTGGCGGGTGGTGGTTCTGATGCACGACCGGGCGAAATATCATTGGCGCATAACGGTGTATTATTTCTGGACGAATTACCCGAATTTAATCGCGCAACCTTGGAAATTTTGCGTCAACCAATGGAATCTGGGCGAATTTTGATTTCACGCGCAAAACGAAATGCGACCTATCCTGCACGTTTTCAATTGATTGCGGCAATGAATCCATGCCCATGTGGCCACCTGGGTAATGCTGCCATGTCATGCACCCGCGCCCCGCGCTGTGCCGAAGCATATCAGAACAAGATTTCAGGCCCATTACTGGACCGAATTGATTTGCATGTTGATGTTGACGCTGTAAAACCATGGGAAATGAACACAGACACCACACCCCGCGAAACCAGCGCAGAAATCCGCGCCCGTGTTGTGGCGGCACGCGACCGCCAAATTACACGCCAAGGATATGTTAATGCAATGCTGGACGGGGCAGACCTGGGACAATTTGCCGCACTATCGGACGAATTAACCAACTTTTTAAACACAGCCGCTGAAAAAATGGGAATGTCTGCACGTGGCTATAACCGCATTAAACGACTGGCACGCACAATCGCGGATTTACGTGGCGCAGAAAATATTGAAATGTCCGACCTGGCCGAAGCCCTGTCATACCGCCCTATTAATCGCGGAAAATATGGTGTGAAATTATAATTCTTTTTCTGAAAACTTTTGTGTCCAATCTTTTATTTGATCATTCGTGACATCATATTTCTTGACTGCTTCGGGCACAGAATACGCATGCGCATACTTAACAATCATTTTTTTCTGTGCATCTGAAAATTTTCGTGCCTTGCGCGGGGTATAAACCTGATATTTTTTATTCCATGCGCGTATTGTTGAATCCGGCAAATCATATTTACGCATAGCCTTGGAAATACCTTCCTTTTTCACAAAGTTCAATACTTCCAATATAAATTCTTCTGAATAGCGCTCCATTTTCTTTTGATGCGTGGCATTTTTCTTGCGCCCAGTTTGCTGATAAATTTTAAAATCTTTATTCCACGCACGCATCGTAGCCATATCCAAATCATATTCACGCATTGCAGAAGTCAACCCGTATTGATTTGCATATGTCAGAATTTCTATCTTTTCTGCATCTGAAAACTCACGCATTTCCTGTACTTCATATACTTTATACTTATTATTCCATCGTCTGATTGTAGAATATTGTATGTCAAATAACTTTGCTGCCTTGGTTGGCCCTTTATCACGCGCATAGTTCAAAACAGTTATTATAAAATCTTTATCGTACGCCATATTACTTCAACCGCTGTGTCCATTCGTTATCCGGAAAGTTCAGTTTTAACATGTCTGAATACCCCCGTGCTTGTTCTGGCAGACCAATTGCAGTATATGCCTCGGTTAATCTAAACATTGCCTCAGGTGTCATAACTGTTTCTTGTGCATCTGTGACAATTGATTGCAGACGACTGATTGCGCTGGGCCAATTTTCTTTTTTCATATCATTACGCGCTGCAAACATAACCTTGCCCGCAATATAGTTTTTCAGAATATTTACTTTATTTTCCGCATTTTTGGCATATTCACTGCGTGGGAAACGTTGAATCAGTGTCTGAAATTGCTGCAATGCGTACGCAGACATACCCGGTTCACGGCGAACATCACTGACCTGGCGATAATAGCACATACCGCGCAGATACATTACATATGGCACATCCCTATGCCCAGGGTGAAAACGCATAAATCTGTCTGTTGCCAAAATAGCACCCGCAAAATCACCATCCATATAGTGCGAATATGCGGCCATAACCAGCGCATCTGGGGCCCATGGGCTGGACGGGTATTGTGTTTCTGCCTTTAAAAATTCCATGGCGGCTTCTTCATAGTTTTCATCATTAAATTCCGCATACGCTGTCGCATATATGTCTGACAAAGGCTGTTCTGCAACAATTTCATTATCTGTACCCGCGCACCCCGCCAACATTGCCAAGATTGATAACCATATAAAATGTTTTTTCATATTTGTATTCCTGTCTTGATTTTCTCTTACAGAACGCAGTATAATCCAAAGCATGAAACTTGGCAAACATATTTTCGGGGTTGGTGCCATGACAGGTATCAGCCGTATATTTGGTTTTATTCGCGACATGTTGATTGCGCGCGTACTGGGGGCGGGACGATTATCAGACATATTCCTGGCTGCATTCAAATTGCCAAATTTATTCCGTGACCTGCTGGGCGAAGGGGCGCTGTCCGCAATATTCATACCAATGTACACAGATTCCAAGAAAGATGAGTCCTTTGCCCGGAATGTCTTTTCATGGTTGATGGTTGTACTGCTGGGGCTAACAATTTTATTTGAAATATTTATGCCATTGGTTATCTGGGGCCTGGCACCGGGATTTGATGCCACACCGGGCAAGATGGAAATGACGGTTATAATATCGCGCATAATGTTCGTTTATGTCATATTTATTTGTGGCGCGGCGTTTTTATCGGCAATTTTGAATGCATTTTCAAAATTTATCTTGGCGGCATTTATGCCAGTTCTGTTAAACATTATGCTGATTTGCGCATTATTGGCTGCAATGATGTTTGGCACAGAAAACATCCTGTACCTGATGGCGGGTACGGTTGTACTGTCTGGGGTTGTCCAGCTTGGAATACTGTGGTCACGCATCAGACGCAATCATTTCGGCCTGCACCTGGTTATTCCGCGTTGGACACCCGCAATCAGTCGTATGTTTCGTCGCCTGGGGGTCAGCATTGTTGGCAGTGGTTTTTATCAGATAACTATAATAATCGGCACACTGGTTGCCAGTTTCCAAAGTGGCGCGGTATCATGGTTGTATTATTCAGACCGAATTGTCCAATTACCGTTTGCAATGATTGGCCTGGCGGCGGGTACAGTGTTAATGTCATCCATATCAAATGCGCTGGCTGATAAAAATATGCGCAGTGTTTATATTCAGCAAAACTCGTCAATGCGCCGATCGTTAATGCTAACATTACCATGCGTGGCGGGCCTGTTTGTACTGGCAGAACCAATTATCAAATATCTGTTCCAGTATGGCGCATGGACCACGCAATCAACACATGCAGTGGCCGTTGCTATTATGATTCAGGTATTTGTTCTGCCCGCCATGGTAATCAGCCAAATTTACAGTAAAACCCTATACGCATCCCAGGATGTAAAAACACCGGTCAAGACCAGCATGGTATCACTGGGGGTGGCGGCGATTTTGTATCTGGGGCTGTTCCCATTTGTTGGATATCTGGCAATACCAATTGGCGTGGTGGTCAGTGGATATTTAAAAAATTATTTATTGGGGCGCGCATGTCGTCGGCGCGAATTGGTACGCACAGATGCGCGCACACTTCGTGCGATATTTACCTTTACGACACTGTCCGCAATATTAGGTTTTGCATTATCTTTCGTACCAATTTCAGGAATATTTACATTAGGCCTGGCAATTGCAGGATATGGGATTATTTATTTGCCAATTGCATATACACTGGACAGAATTATAAAATAATAAATTAGATTTGAAACGCTCCCCCATTTGTGATAAAATATAAACATAAGTTTATGGAATGTAAGGAGTCCTAAATCATGAAAAAAGTTATCTCTTTGGCGGTAGTATCCGCAATGTTGGCGGGATGTATGGATTTAAATCCATCCGGTCGCAGCACCAGTTATAATGCCGATGGCTTTGGCGAAGAACCATTGACCATGGGTGCCCCACAACAATCTTTGGGCGATACATATTTACTGGCGGCTGCCCCAAAATACTATATCGGCACCGCGTACAAAGTTGATGATGTGCAATACATCCCCGTTGAAGATATGACATATAACCAAACCGGCATCGCAGGTATTATTCCAACCGAATTAAACGGAACAAAGACCAGCAATGGCGAAGTCTTTGATGTAAATCAGATGGTCGCGACCAGCAAGACATTACCATTACCAACAATCGTTCGCGTAACGAATCTGGATAACGGCCAATCAGTTGATGTACGTGTAAATAATCGTGGTCCATTCGTAAACACCCGTCTGATGGATTTATCACCGGCCGCCGCCCAGAAGATTGGCATGAACGGCCAGGCCAAGGTTCAGATTCAGGTATTACCAGAACAAACAATGATTGTAAAGAACGCAACATTGGGCACCGTTCCCGTGGTAGAAGCACCGGTCGTCGCCGCACCAGTTGTTGCAGCACCAGCAGCCACAGCTCCGGCCACTGTTGAAACCGCTGCACCTGCACCTGCACCAGCTGCATCTGGTGACTATGCAATACAAATCGCGGCATTCTATGCCCAGGACAGCGCCGACGCATTGGTTCAACGCATGAAAACATATGGCGATGCCGTTGTTGTTAACGAAGGCGACATGTTCAAGGTTCGCATTATCAACCTGGACGCTGCCCAGGCACGCAGTGTAATTGACAACCTGCGCGCAAACGAAGGCATGGCACCTGGATTATTAAAGGCAGGCCGTTGGGTAAACCCAGACAGCATTTAAGTGTAAAAATTCCCCCAGTTGGGGGATTTTTTTTACTGAAATAAATAAAATTTTATCACAAACAAATAACTTATTACATTTGTCATCCCGTGGCTTGACCACGGGAATCGGGTTATGGATAAAAATCCCCCGATTGGGGGATTTTTATTCAATCCACATTTGACTGAATGTGGTGGCATCCGCCGATCCCACCGGTACCATACCAACAACACCGTCGGTATTTTGGGTTTCAACCTTTTGCCATCCAATTGTGCCATCTGGCATTCTGGTTAATACGGTATTTTCTGTGTCTGTATATGGATTATATTCATCAACCGAAAGAACGCCGCTGTTTGCCATCAATAATCCAACTCCTGTCATGACAATGGGTGTTTCAATGCTTTTTAATGGTACGCCCCCAAAAGTAAAAGACAGGTTGCCGTTGCTGTCTTGGACGGTTTGCATAAACTGGCCGTCATCAGACGCGCTGGCCCATGCAAAACCTTCTTTCGAAGAATATAATACCGCATTATCAACTGCAGGCATAAAACTCATATCGCCGCTGCTGCGGCCAACAAATACCGATTTGTCTTCTGATGACAAAACCTCAAATCCATTAGAATTTGAAATAAGAACTCCAGAGACATCTGTTTGCATATAATCTAGTACTATTGCGCCTGTGATCAAATGGCCTGAGCTATCATATGATGAATTTCGTCTAGCAAACAACAAAGCCTCCCTGCCTGACATCACCCCACTAATATTCAATTTGTCTGGACCAATTGTGCTTGGTTTTATCATATCATTTGTAATATATCCCGGGTAAATCGTCCCTTTGTCATCCGTCACCATGGCCTTATTAGATACACCCTGGTCAATATTAACTTTGTCCGCCAGAACCTTGTGCGCTTCGTCTGCAGATTGGGCGGCACTTAGCGCATGTGCGCCCGCGGCGGCGGCGTGTGCTTCGGCCGCATCGGCGGCATTGCCCGCCGCATTTACCATACGATTTACATAACTGACACCCGCAATACCATTTGTTGCCTGGTTTAATGTTGATTCAACATATACATCATGCGTTGTGCCCAAATCTTCATCATTTGTTGGTGCGGTTGCCAATACCGGATTTGCTGCCAACATGGCACACAGTGATACTGTAAATATAAACTTTCTGGCTTCCAACGGCATA
>JAGBXO010000007.1 GCA_017629245.1 Alphaproteobacteria bacterium
CCGAAACCATTAAGAAAGATAATACGGACGCGGTCACATACACCCATGATTACGGCACGACATCTGGCACATATACCGTGAAAATTGGCGGTCTGGCCACCGATTACAGTGATGATGAATATACGCCTGCGATATCTTTTGATGTGGATATTGGCGCTTTATCTGCGTATTCTCAGGCAATAACCGAAATTTCCGGTTCGTTGGGTGCGATATTCCCGACGTTATCGGATGGCTCGCAACCGCGGTTCCCTTCTTTATTTTATAGAGCATGGTTCACAGAAATACCATCCGGATTATTTGACGGCATTCATGGCGCGCCGGTATCAAATATGTTTGAGGGAGCCTTTGCCGGTTGCTACAATCTGACCAGTGTTCCTGAAAATCTGTTCGCTGGTATCACAGGCAATGCACCGTATATGTTCTCTGACACCTTTAGCAATTGTTCCAATTTGACCGGTATTCCAGAAAATCTGTTTAGCGGGATTGTGGGTAGTGCACCGTATATGTTCTCTTACACCTTTGGCGATTGTTACGATTTGACCAGTATTCCAGAAAACCTGTTCAGTGGTATCACAGGCGCAGCCGAAGGTATGTTCGAGCGCACATTTGCAAACTGTTCCAATCTGACCGGTCCGTCTGCACGGATAAATGGAAAGCCCTTGTATGAATTGTGGCCCGATAATGTTGCTGATTGGGGGGCTAGAATGTACGAAGGTACAACCGGCCTGGATGACTATGCATGTATACCAACGGTCATGGGCGGTGGCGGCGAAACATGCGAATCCGCACCTGAATACAAATTTTCCATAACAATCAGTAGCTCTCTTAACGGGGGAGAGTCTTGGGGGTTTGCCATTGCTGCTGCTGGCACATTCTATGTTGATTGGGGTGACGGCAATACCGAAAAAATAGAAAAAACAGATACACAATATAAGGCTTACATTCATTACTATACTTTTGATAATAGTCATCGGTCATACACAATTAGAATTGGGGGGTTGGCAACGGCGTACAGTGATGATAACTCTAGCACAATAGATTTTTCTTATGAAAGAGGAAGTTTAATAACAGAAATAAATGGTTCGTTGGGTGCTGTATTCCCAACATTGCCGGATGGATCGCAACCCAGTTTTATGGGTTGTTTTAGAAACGCAAAAATTACAGAAATTCCTGCTGAATTATTCGATGGAATTTATGGTGCGCCAAAAGAAGGGATGTTTAACAGTACATTTAATACAAATGAAAAGCTGGTTTCTATTCCTGAAACCCTGTTCAGTGGTATCACAGGTGCATCTGAAGGTGTGTTCGCATACACATTTCATGGGTGTTATGCGCTGAAAAGCATTCCAGAAAACCTGTTCAGTGGTATCACAGGTAATGCGCAGGATATGTTTTCTGGCACATTTGCATACTGTTCCAATCTGACTGGCCCGTCTGCACGAATAAACGGTAAATATCTGTATGAATTGTGGGACGAAGACCCAAAAATGTGGGGGTGGGATATGTACACCGATGCAACTGGTCTGGATGACTATGCATATATTCCTGTGATAATGGGTGGTTTGGGCCAGTCCAGGGAACAGTTATGCACCATTGGTATCAGCCAAATTAAAACATCAACTGGGCTGGCCTTTGCGCTGTATGCAGAAAAATACACACAACCATCAATGGCAATAAAATATAATAATGGCATCTGCTATGGCAAATTAGAGCAGGGAAATCAATCCGGCACAATGAATTTCAACTATAATGGCGTTGTTTATCATTTAATAAATTAAACACCCCGGAATTCCGGGGTCTTTTTTCGTTTTTTATTTTCGTGATTATTCAGCCAGTGTCCCAACCGACATTGTTATACGACGAATCCCACTGCTGTCAATCCCCTTCGCAGGCGAAGGGGTGCCGACCCTGGTCGGCGGGGTAGTGGTTTAATATAACCGTTTCTATTGTTTCTAATACTGCGCCCATTCGCATTTTTACATCGCGGTCTTCTATATGCAAGACAGTTAAACCCAAATCTTCCAAATATTTATGACGAAGTGCATCGTATACAACTTTGTTATCGTGCGATGTTCCATCAATTTCTATTACCAATTTCAGGGCAGGGCAATAAAAATCAACAATATAATTACCTATCACTTTTTGACGGTCAAAATCCAAACCGTTGGCACGTTTTTTCTTTAATTGATTCCACAATAAAACCTCGGCCAAGGTGGATTCTTTGCGCAGTTGTCGCGCCCGTTCGCGTAAAGATTTGTTTTCTGGCAATTTCATTTGCTGATATTTACCACTACCCCGTCGCATTCGCGCCACCCCTTCGCCCGCGAAGGGGATTATTCAGCCAGTGTCCCAACCGACATTGTTATACGACGAATCCCACTGCTGATGGATTTTTCCTTGTTAATACGTGCCTTTAATATTTCGCCCGTACGATAGATGTGTGTTCCACCACACAGTTCACACGAAACATCGCCTGCGGTAATAACCTTGACTGTGTCGCCATATTTTTCGCCAAACAAAGCCATTGCGCCCTTTTTAACGGCATCTTCCATGGACATTTCAGCATGTTCAACCGGCATATCCATTTCAATCCATTTGTTTACCAAATCTTCAACGGCCTGTTTCTCTTCGGCCGTCATAGCCCGCCCGAACGAGAAGTCAAAACGAACGGAATCCGGACTAACCTTAGACCCGCGTTGTTCTACATCTTCGTTTAAAACATTGCGCAACGCCGCCTGCAACAGGTGTGTTGCCGTATGTGCGCGTGCGGTCTGTTGACGAATGTTTGTGTTTATAACTGGTTGTACGATATCGCCAACCTTAACATTTGCAGCCAGTGTCCCTTTGTGGATTACGACATTATTAACGCGCCCGGCCTCAGCCACGGTCATAACGATGTCTGTGCCACGCTTTAATTCACCGCTGTCGCCAACCTGGCCACCCTGGGTGCCATAGAAAGTTGTTTTATCCAGCGCAATTTCAACTTCATCCCCTGCATTTGCAGATTCTACAAATTCACCATTACGCAGAATGGACAGTACGCGCGATTCCATATCAACCGGTGCGTATTTCGCCGCATCGTCTGTATCTGCCAATTCCGACTGTGATTCCCAGAATATGCGTGTTCCCTTGGTATTTGCGCGACTGCGTTCTTTCTGTTCTGTCATAGATTTTTCAAACCCTGCGACATCAACATCAATATTTTTATCACGCAAAATCATCTGGGTTAAATCCAATGGGAATCCATATGTATCAAACAGTTTAAATGCCACATCGCCCGGCAATACATTGTTGTTTAATTTTGGAATCTCGTTTTCCAGCAACTTCATACCGTTTTGCAACATGTCTGCAAAAGCATTTTCTTCGTTTTGAATAATTTCAACAACGCGTGCCTGTTCACGGGCCAGTTCTGGATATGCATCGCCCATTTCTGTAATCAGGGCAGGGTATAATTTTGACAGCAATGCCCCACGATGCCCCAATATCTGGCCATGGCGCATTGCGCGACGCAGGATACGACGGATAACATATCCGCGATCCGAATTAGATGGCAACACGCCGTCTGCAATTGCGAACCCAACGCTGCGCAGATGGTCGGTAATAACCTTGAAGCTGGCGATGTTTTCTGGTGTTTCTGCAACGCCGGTAATATCGCTGACCGCGCGTTTCAAGTTTACGAATAAATCAGTGTCATAGTTATCTGTTTTTCCCTGTAAAATTGCTGCAACGCGTTCCAATCCTGCGCCGGTATCAACATTTTGCTGGGGCAAGGGGGTTAAATTACCATTTGCATCGCGGTCATACTGCATGAATACATCGTTCCAAATTTCAACCCAGCGACCACCGTCTTCGTCAGCACTGCCCGGCATGCCACCCGGTAAATCCGCACCCATGTCATAGTGCATTTCTGTGCATGGCCCACATGGCCCTGTATCACCTGCCGACCACCAGTTGTCTTTGTCACCCAGTAAAATCGCATCCTTGCCTGCAACTTTTTTCCAGATTTTTGCCGCTTCGTCATCGCTGTAATGTGTTGTCACGACAATACGGTTTGGGTCCAGCTTAAATACTTTGGTCAACAGTTCCCATGACATCTCAATTGCGCCTTCCTTGAAATAGTCGCCAAAAGACCAATTGCCCATCATTTCAAAGAATGTGTGGTGTCGTCCGTCAAATCCAACATCTTCCAAATCATTGTGTTTACCACCTGCACGAATACATTTCTGAACATCTGCAACACGTGGTGCAAATGCAGGTTCTGTGCCCTGTAAAATACCTTTCCATGGCACCATGCCTGCAACCGTAAACAGCAATGTTGGATCGTTTGGAATCAGTGATGCAGATGGGACAATCTTGTGCCCCTTGGATTCAAAGTAGTTTAAAAAAGCCTTTCTTATTTCATTGTATGTCATATTCTTTATCCCTTATGTTAATTTTCGTGGGCTATTGTATAAATATTGCCCACCAGTTTCAATCAGATATTTTAATGTTTGCGAAATTTTTTACGCATTCAATTCTTGCCCCGCCGGGGCGGCATTTGTCGTATGTGTGACCAATGCATTGCGTACAGCCATATCGTATTTGGCCAATGTGTTCATAATCTGTTGTTGTGGATTTTTCTGTGGCTGAATCTGCATGCTGTATTTTACCTGGGCGGTATCAATATCAATGGCCAGATAATTTAGTTCATCCATATAAATTGGCGTTGTCTTTTCATCATAATGGCGCGCAATAATATTCAGTGCAGACCACATCATCATATCAACAGGCGGACGAAAACCCAAAGATTCATCAATATTCGATATTTCCTGACGAACATACCCCAATATTTCACCCAATTGAGAGATGTTTTCAGTACGAACCAATGTTCCTGCCAGACCGATGTGAGGTCGCACCAGGTACACATTTTCATTATCTATTGTAAAATTATCTGGATTGTTTATCACGCGTAACACATCGACCAGCCGTGTTCGAACAACTGCCATATTTTGAATTATGGCAAAGTGATTATTTTCTAATCGTGGAATATTTAGATTTAGAACAATATCGTCATCATCTGCAAACAAGAACCATTCAGCATTTATTTTATGTTCTGTCGCGTATTTTATGATTTCCAACCGACTGTCCAACATGCCCTTGTTATAATCGCTGTTGATTATATGCAGACGCCCCTTGTATCCCATGCGCCGTATTTTAGAACGGGTCAATTTTACATCCGGGTTGTCATTATGAATTATTAGGGTTATATTTTTACCCAATCGCGACATCCCCGACATAGATATTATCAGGTTCTCATTATAATATGTGGTCATACCCACAATAACACGCGATTTATGCCTAAACATAATAAAATATTAAATAAAATTTTCATAAATTGCAATCACATAGTTATTTGTGATATAATACTGAACATTCAAAGGGAGATTTTACATCATGAAGCCAACAATGATGTTCGCGATTATAATGTTGACCGCGATTGTTTTGATGACAGCATTTAATATTCATCTGGGGCAGAATGCAGATGTTGTTGCCGTATCGGCAGAAAATGCACCAAATGCTTTGTATGTGTGCCCCGCGGCCAGTGACCTGTGGGATAAATTGGCGACGGGCTTTGCGGTGTTAAAGCGACCACTGATAATTGGCTTTTTCTTTGCAGTGATTATTTTGGTGTTTATATGGGGGTGGGCCTTGTACCAAAATTTATTAAAAGACAAATTTGTGCGCGACGCATTTAAGACCCCATGGGCATTTACAAAATTATTGTTTTGGGGCGTTGTAATTATTTCAATGTTGCTGGCAACACCGAATTATTTTCGCACGGTACATTTGACGGGCGCACCTGGTAACTGGGTGCTGTGTGACAGCAACAGTCCTGGGGCCAAGCCTGTTCGTGCATCTGCCGTTCACAGATAAAAACACCGCCAATTTGGCGGTTTTTTAATGTGTTGTGGCACCAAAAATGCAAAAATCTGGGGCTTTTTAATTATTGTCTTGACTTAAAGTGCGGTTTTCTTTACGATTCGACTAAGCAGTACAGGAAATGTCCATTGGAACTGCGGGACACCTTAAGATAAAAATTTTTATATGAAAGGAGAAACATATGAACAAACAACAATTAATTGATGCAATCGCAAACGAAGTTGATGTGACCAAGGCAACTGCTGCAGGCTGCTTGGATGCTTTCATCAACACTGTTACAAAAGTTTTAAAGAAAAAAGGCGAAGTACGTTTGGTTGGTTTTGGTACATTTGCAACTGCAAAGCGCAAAGCAACAACAGGGCGTAACCCACAGACAGGCGAAGCAATTAAAATCCCAGCGTCTACTCAGCCTAAGTTCAAACCAGGTAAAGCTTTGAAAGATGCTTTGAACTAAAAATAAAAGATATTTAAAAATATCATAACACCCCTGTTGGGGTGTTTTTTGTGAAAAATGTGCTTTACATATTTTTTTGTTTTTTATAGAATAAAAATGTCAAACAAAAAAGGAAGGACAAATGGCAGAAAAATCAATCAAAAAACCTGCAACGAAAAAAACTGTTGCAAAAAAAACTGTTTCAAAACCTGCTGCGCCTAAAAATGTGGCTGCAAAAAAAGCGCCTGCGAAAAAAGTTATGTCGGCACCGGTTGTTGAAATGCATGAATGTGGTTGCGCGCATGGATGTGCGTGTCACGGTCATTGCTGTGGAAAAAAGAAATGTTCATTTGGTCGCTTCCTGAAAAAATTGGTTGTGTTTTTGATTATATTCGCATTGGGGTTTGCCACGGCAAAATTATGTTGCTTTGATAAACGTGGGAAAATGTCATTTCGTCCAGAATTTGAAAATGGGTGTTTGGTTGTAAAATGTCCAAAAATGGCTGACAAAGTGGCAATGATGGATATTAACAAAGACGGGTGCGTTAACCGTGAAGAGTTTCGCGCTGCACGCAAAATGAAAGGCCACCCTGGTATGCGTAAACATGAAAAAATATCGCAGCCATCCGCACATGAAGTGCCAGCTGCAGAAACAGTTGTTGCAGAATAAAAAATCCCGCCAAATGGCGGGTTTTCTTTTAAAATATACTTGCAAAAGAATATTGTCATTTCTATAATAAAATCACGTCTTAATTTATTATGGAAAGGTATCATGAAAAAGAAAAGTATAATTAATGTTATTGAAATTGACGGACGTGACGCCCGTTTTCAATCTGGAATTGAACGTTATCTTAGTATTCTGTCATCTGCAATGCCAGAACATGTAAAAACAACGCGTATCATATTTTATTGGTCTCCTGAATTCAAGGAATTAAAAATCAAGCAGAATGGCGATGAAATTTCTGTTTATCATCCAACTGGATTCCCGGGCGCCAGTTTATTTGAAGCGGTAATTGCATATATTGGTCCCAAGATTGCCCAAATGGAAAATCTGATTATCAAAAGTAATTGTTTGGGGTTTGAGGGGTTGGCATATAATCTGCGTGCCCGTTTTTATGCCAAGACGGTCGGTGTGTTGCATTGTCTGCCACATCGCGCCCGTGGCAGTGAAGGAAAATTTCCGCCTAATAACGCATTCTTTAATATGGATCATGTTATTTTGGTCTGTGAACACGGTCGTGAATTCTTGGATGGCGTTAAAAATAAGCAGCCATACAGTGTTATCTACAATGGTATTGACATTCCTAAGGTTGACCTTAAGGCAAAGCCAAAAGATGGCGTGTTCCGCTTTTTATTTGCGCACGGTTGGGGCGGCCACAAGGGGATGGAGCGTATAATTCCTGCAATAAAAAAGGTTTATGAAACACATAAAAATATAGAAGTAATTGTTGTTGGTGGTTTTGCCCCAGATGACAAGATTTTTGAAAAAATCGACGGTCTGCCAATTACTAAGGTTGGTTTGTTGGAAAATCCAGAAGATATCAAAAAATATTATGAAATGTGTGACTGTGCATTATTTGCATCTTATTCCGAGGCCTGTTCTTTTGCCGGGATTGAGGCCATGGCATACGATATGCCTATCATCAGCAGTGATGCCGCCGGTCTGGTTGAAATGTTTGGCAAGGCTGCAATTATTGTGCGCAGCAATGATAAGGGTGAACTGGATGCTGACGAATATGCGCGTCAAATGATACGCGTTATGGAAACGCCATCATTGCGTACAAAAATGGGGATTTTGGCATACGCACGTTATAAAGAACGTTATACCGCCAAGAAAATGGCGCGCGACACCGTAAAATTGTATGAAGATTTATTAAAGATGTAATACTGGCCCGCCAAACGGCGGGCTTTTTTATTATTGAAAAAAATGTTAATTTATGATATAATAAACATATATCAGATCGCACTTTGTGCGGTCTTTTTTTTATATAAAAAACCAAGGAATATTTATATGACAAAAAATGACAGAAAAGAATTGATAAATACTTTAATTCGTTTAATTGATGACGACATTGTATTAACGCCACGGGAACGGCGCGATATGCTGGAATGCGTATGTGGTAAACTGGGTGGCTTTAGCGTGGAAAAATATTTGCAAAACACCAAAAGCAATCGCAAATTAAAGGTAAAACGTGGCACAGCCCCAGAAAACGATGAATACACGGGTGTTTGCGGCGAAATTACCATGGATACTGACACAAAGACCCTGCGTATACATGATGGAACGACGGCCGGTGGAACGACATTGGCGCGTGCAAGCGATATACCTATCACATCAGACATAATACACGGGGTTATGCCAGATTATCAACAGGCAACCCAGATTGGCGCAGGCGTGCATATTGCACAGTTTGATGGTTGGTTGATAGTGGATGTGTCCGAAGAATCTTCGGAATCAGGGTGGCGCGTAGAGTTCGGTGTATTGGTGTTCAATTTTTTTCAGGGGTATACAGGCACAGACTATCCACATAACACAAATGGTTTATTGCCTGTTGCGCGCGGTACAGAATTTAGACTGGAACTGCGCGGCACCGCGCGTGCATATTATGTACCATGTATTGTTCGGTGACAAGAAACATCGGGTCCCCCCCGATGTTTTTATTTATAGTATTTAATAAAAGGAATGTTAAATATATGGCATGTTGCAGTGTTATATTTGTACTTAATTGTCACCACAGGTATGCAAAAGAAACTATATATTGTCCTAAAATTCGTCTGTTTCTTGCGAAACACCGGTAAAGATAAAATATACACTTTAAGATTCTTGTTTGTCTGCGAAATTCGTAACAATGGAATTATTTGAAACAAATACCATTTGCGTTCATAACTAACACAGTTAGTAAAAATAATTTTATTTGTTTCAGAATCAATAACTTTTGACTTTGAACATAATTTTTCTAGCTTTATTCTCGTGCTAGAAGAAATCAATGGCAGTATAGCTTGAATCAACTTTCTAGGAACAATATACTTTTTATGCAGTTTTTCATAATCGATTTTGGCATCGGTTAGTTTGGAATAAATGTTTTCCATTGATTTAAGGACTTCCTTGCGCCCATTGTCTACATAAATATCCGATATCCCGCCCAATCTAAATGTTATAAAATTATGCGGCAAGGCAATACCATCAGCGCCACTAAGCATCATTCGTATTATAAAGTCGTGGTCACCAGATATTTTAAAATTCGTATCAAATCCACCCAAATTGCGCATAAGTTCTGTTTTTACAAACAACGCCTGATGACTGAATGGCATTCTGATGAAAAATATTTCAGGCATCGCCTTCTGTACGAACATTTTTTTGCAATTCATATCTACATATGTGCAATCAGACACGACATAATCAAAATCATTTTTTAATGCTCTGGATACTTCTGCCAAACCGTTCCCCGCGTGATAAAAATCGTCGCTGTTCAGGTATGTAATATACTCGCCAGTGGCGCGTCGCATACCTTTGTTCATGGCATCATAGATGCCGTCATCAGGTTCAGAATAGTATTTTATATATCCTTTGTTCTGATATTCTTCCAGCAATTCAATTGTACCATCGGTTGATGCGCCATCAATAATTATATGTTCAAAATCCTGATATGTTTGGTTGTGCACAGATTCCAGATTTTGAATAAACCAATCTCTGCGTCCGTTTTTTATTAAATTAAATGTAATTGTGACAATTGTAATTTTGGGCATCATGCAATCTCTTGATTATCTTTTTGACATGAAAATCGGGAACAGGCCAAACAAATAATGTCTGGACTTATTTTTCTTGGTTTTTATCTTCCAGAATTTAATTCCCATAAAATAAAAGTTTCGGCAGGGCACATATTTTTTACGCAACAACCAACCGTTTCTAATTATAGGTTCTTCAATCCAGTCAATGATTTTATGTTTATTTTGTTCCCATCTTTGAAATCCGTTTTTCATATATTCATATGTATTTCTTTGAATTTGTGACACATTATCGATATTTATTGGTTTTATATTGTCTGGATTGTATAAGAATCCGTTAACGCCATCTGTGATATATTCGTTCATGGTCGGTGTATCTGGCGCAATAACTGCGCGCCCCATTGCCATGGCCTCTAGAAAGCTCATACCAATACCTTCATATCTGCGTGGCGCAATGTACAGTGCGTGTTGTTGCATAACCGCATGCATCTGTTCTTTGGTTTCAAACCATTCTGATTGTGTAAATTGCCACTTGCTGGTATGGTCGTCTGCATGTTGTTGTGGATCAATTGCCTTGTGCAGATGTATTTGTGAAATGCTCGCGTCACGCAATAAACCTTCAACTGTTTCAAGGTTTATATTTGTTATACGCTGCCAAAAGAATACGCTGTTTGCATTACCCCAGTTGTTCACATCCAATGGTTGTGGAAAATATTGGATATATTTACTGGAAAACCCCAGTTTAAAAAGCTGGTTATATAATGTTTTACAAAAACAAATAATTTGCGTTTCTTTGTATTCGTACCACAATGAATCCTGGGTATCAGGCACGGCATCATACATTGGAAAGAACACAGAACGGGTAAAGCTTACATGCTTTCTTAATTTACTTATACTGGGCATTATCTGCCACAAAACAACAACGTCAAATTGTCGCTTGTTCAGTTTTCGGTATGCATCATAAGAATCTTGATATGGGTCAAAGGCAAAAAATTCTACATCGTATTTTTCTGCTAAAATATCCTGCATAAATTTTGAACTTTGTGTTTTCTTGTGATATTCATGTCCGATAAATAATAATTTTTTTCTATTCATGTATAAAACGCCTTGTTATAATTTATCTATTCTCTAATGTTATATAAAAAATTGGGATTCCTAGGAAGCATACCTTGGTTCTTCTCAGGCTTTTAATAATTCTAAATAAAGTAACTTTTTTGAACAAAGATACGGCCACCACATTTAACATATTGTTTGAAACAACGGATAATTTATTATACAGTCCCTCGGCATCGTTACAACACAGATATGGAACTATATAAGAATTTTTGATACATGATTTGTATTTGCTTTTATTGTATAAACTTATTGCACATTCTAATGACGATAATAACAAATCCCGACGCGTTGTCTTTTCAAACATATCCCAGCACACCTGATTGAAAACCTTGTTAAAATAGCGCACGTAATCATATTCTGAAATATGTTCTTGGCTATTAATCATATCTACAATCATATTTGCAACACGAATACGTGAAGAAACATGTTTTTCAGTATAGTATTTACTTTCTGCTGAATTGTCATGGTGCACATAGTGATAATAGGTGTTTTTTATACCTGTTATTTTTGTCGCCATCATAGCGCATCGTATGCAAAACACGGTGTCTTCGCCATTTGTAATACCTGCTGGGCAATATATTTTATTTTCACGAATAAAAGATGTCTTATAAATTGCGCACCATACTGTATAGCTAAAATAACATTTTGCGTGCATTATATTGTTTATTATATCATTCCTTACCTGGGTTTTACCGCTTGCAAAGTGTTCCTTAGTGTTGCCTGCACAAACATCAGCATTTTCCGCAATGATTTTGTTGTACAGTTTTTCATAGTAATCTGCATCAACCCAGTCATCTGGGTCAACAAATCCGATATATTCACCGCTTGCTGCATCAATACCTGTATTGCGTGCAATTGATACACCACCGTTCTTCTTCTGTTCAATCAGTCGTACGCGCGCATCCTTTGCCACATATTGCTTTATAACCTCCACCGTATTATCGCCAGATTTATCATCTACACATATAATTTCAATATCGCGCAGGGTTTGATTCAACAATGAATCCAGGCATGCAGAGATATACTTTGCAACATTATAGCATGGTAAAACAACTGAAATTTTTGGCATTAATACACCCCTTGAACCACATAAATCTATGTCGCAATCTTATGATACATTCCCTTGAATGTAAAGGGAATATTTTCCTTGTTTTGCATTGTTTGCTGGGATAATATTTGTGCAAAGATTATCTGGGGGATTTTATGAATAAATTTTTAAAACTAATACCAATTTTAATTCCTTTGACCGCATGCAACAGCGTCTATTTAAAACCAAACACAATGGATACATCCCAAGTATTTTATTTTGACCAGGGCGGCAGCCAGATTAGGTTGGGCGCAAAAGAACAAATGGAAAAGCGTGGATATAATATAACTATTGGGCATAAACGTTCCAGCGCGGGAACAAGTTATATCACCTCAGAAGGCGAAGCATCAATAATTTCTAGTTCTGATGTTGGGCGCGCGCGATATATTGTATATATTACAGAAAGCGCGCCAAAGTTTCGCCCTGTATGGTGTGCGCTTAATGGTTTTTGGTGGTGGAAGTTTAATGTTTCTATTGCAGATAATGTGACAGGCCAGGAAATATTAAATTGGGCGGGTCGTGGCTGTGCGAACAGTTCAATTCGTATGCTGAACAGAATACTGGATAAACTGGAAAAATAATTATAAAAAAACAAAAAACCGCCGTTTGGCGGTTTTTTGGGCTTCTTCCCCCGTCTATTAACGAGAATAGAATTCGACAACCAATTCTGGGAACATCTGAACCGGATATGGTACATCTGCAAATGCAGGTACGCGGACAAAAGTCGCAGTAAAGTTTGCACTGTCAACAGAAACATAGTCTGCAAAGTTGCGTTCTGCAGATTCCAGGGCCAATACAACCAATGGCATCTGTTTCGCTTTTTCGCTGACTGTGATAACATCACCTGGTTTTACCTGATATGATGCAACCTTAACGCGTTTGCCGTTAACATTGATATGACCGTGGCTGATTAACTGACGGGCCGAGAATACAGTTGGTGCCAACTTTGCACGATATACAACCGCATCCAAACGACGTTCCAACAAACCAATCAAATTTTCTGGTGTGTCGCCTTTCATGTTGGCTGCTTCCAGATAATATTTGCGGAACTTCTTTTCGCCAACATTACCATAATAACCCTTCAGTGTCTGTTTAGCGCGCATCTGTTTTGCGTAATCCGAAGAATTACCGCCACGAGATGTTGGCCCATGCTGACCAGGTTTGTATTTACGTTTGTTAAATGGAGATTTTGCCTGTCCCCACAGGTTCACGCCCAGACTACGTCCGATTTTTAATTTGCGTGTGCTGCGTTTTGCGCCAGCTCTTGCCATAATTTATCCTTTTATTTTGGTTTTTTAGGTGCCGGGTGGTTTAGAACAGAATCCTTATCACAAATGGGACCAAAACAGCACCATTGTTTAATCAGTTCTGGTTACCCAGCGGTGCGCATTTTATAGTGTTTTGTTTGAAAAATCAAGTATTTTCTGCAGTGACAGGCGATTTTTTATACCGACCTGCGTGCACAATTGTTCTGCGCTGTCAAAAAAGCGACCGATTTGTTCCACGCGATGTGCGTCATCACTGATAAGAACCGGTAAATTTGCGCGCGCCACCATCTGTAATATGCGATGCGACGGATACGGCATTGGCTGTAATGCAGTATTTATTTCAATCGGGGTATTGTTTTTGGCCAATTTTGCAATTGTATCATATTCGCGAATCCGCCATTCGTCACCAATTCCAACCCCAACTTTGCGGGGCAGGTCCAAATGCGCCATCCATGTAAACAGGCCCGATTCCGCCGCCATTCCAATTTTGCCCCAGTATGCATTCAGCATATGCGCGCGTTCTTCTGGATTGGCATTTGCCATATCGTGCACATTGCGTAAACCGCCGCCGTATTCAATAAAATGACATGCGCCAATTAAATAGTCTGGCTTTAAAACACCAATTGCGCGTTCAAAATTTTGCCGCCACTTATCATCTGGGAAAAAGTCCACTTCTAACCCGCGCAGAACCCGTATCGGCGCATTTTTTGCAACGCGTTCAATTTCTTGGTAAATCGGAACAAATCGCGCCATTATTTCGTCAAAGGATGCACTGTATATCTGGCTGTATCCGCCACGCACCGCATGCGGATAAAAATTTGATTCGCGAATTTTGGGGTGCACAATAAAATGGTTTGATATCCCAATCGCCTGCATCCCCAATTCCGTGGCGCGCGCAACCATTTCTGCGGGCGTGTTTTTGCCGTCGCATCCAATTGTGTGTGTATGTAATGTAAAATCCTGGGGCATTAAAACTGAACCTTTGGTGCGACTTTTTCTGCCTCGTCAATTTCAAACATTTTTTCTGGGGTTATATTAAACATATTCGCAATGATGTTGGACGGGAATTGTTCTATCTGGGTGTTCAGCCCCATTACAACAGTGTTGTAAAACTGGCGTGTGGCCTGAATTTTGTTTTCTGTATCTGCCAATTCGCGCTGTAATTCCAAGAAATTCTGATTTGCCTTCAGGTCTGGATAACTTTCCGCCACCGCAAACAAACTTTTCAGTGTTTGGGTTAATTTGTTTTGCGCGTCTGCAGACATTGGGCCCGTCGCAGACATTGCAGCATTTCGCGCACTTGTCACCGCCGCCAATGTTTCAGATTCATGCTTTGCTGCGCCACGCACTGTTTCAATCAGGTTTGGAATCAGATCATATCTGCGTTTTAATTGTGTGTCAACGGTTGCCCACGCTTCGCGTACCTGGTTGCGACGCGCAATCAGTCCATTGTAAACCGCAATAAAGTATAATAACAAGACCGCAATAACAGCAATTGTTGTCCACATAATTCAAACTCCTTTTTTGTTTGCAAGTATTCTACATTGGCAAAATGCCAACTGCAATAAAAAAACGCCCCATGCGGGGCGCGAAACTAAATTATTTTTTCCAGAATGCAAATCCGCGACGTGAAGACTTTTCTTCGCGCTGTTTGCGTTCTTCAACTGCGCGACGGCGTTCTGCGCGACGTTCCTGGAAACGGCGGGCGGATTCTTCGTCGCGTTGAACAACGGCGATTGTGGTCGCAGACAATTTGCCATTGCGAACTTCTTCTTCAAATTCAACAATGTCGTTTTCGTTTAAGAATCTAATTCCGGCGGCCTTTAATGAACTGGAATGAACAAATACATCATCTGTGTTGCCATCCGCGTTTGGGGTGTCTGGACTAATAAAGCCGAAACACTTTTTACCATTATACCATTTTACTTTTCCTTGACGCATAATCCTATCCTTTCCTTATGCAGTTATGGTTCTGATAAATCCAACAAGAACCTAATTCAATTTTTACATTTTTGCCGACATAAAGCAAGGGGAATAAAAATCGTCTGATAAATAACTTAAAAATTTGCATTTGTTGGGGTTTTATTGTAGAATTGGCGCATTATGGCAAGACAAATTATAAAATCAGGTCAGGTTTCAGAAAATCGCAAGGCGCGATTTAATTACTCTATTGACGACACGATAGAGGCGGGATTATCATTAACCGGGGCCGAAATAAAATCAATACGATATGGCCTGGTAACGATTGTTGACGGTTTTGTTCAGCGTCGTGGCGATAACTTGTTTCTGGCGGGGGTTGAAATCCAAAAACTACCCACGGCGGCGCGTATTGTAAATTTTGATGAACGGCGCAGTCGCCAACTGTTGTTGCATCGCAATCAAATAAATCGTCTGATTGGAAAATTACAGGAAAAGGGCGCAACAATTGTGCCGTTAAAGTTATATTTTAACAACCGTGGCAAATTAAAGGTTTTGCTGGGTGTTGGTTATGGTAAAAACAAGGTGGACAAACGCGAAACAATAAAACAGCGCGAATGGGATAAAAACAAGGCACGAATTTTAAAGGGGCGATAAACCGCCCCTTTTTCATAGGCTAAAATCTGAGATAAATAAAATTTTAGTTGCGCAATTATTTTACAAAAACGTTTTACGTTTTTGTCATTCCCGCGAAGGCGGGCAAAGTTAGATATAATTCTTTAATATTATATATATCTGACCAGGTTCTGTCTTGATTAATGTTGCAGATGTTTTGTCTGGTGCATCTGTTTGCTGTGCGCCGTTTAAAATCTTATCAAAACTGCGAACAAATTGTGTGGCCTGGGAACGAAATACTGTGTCATTCTTCATCGTGTCACGAACTTGTTTTTTTTCTGCAGCGTTCAGCATCTTGGCCAACCATTTTGAAAAGATTGTTTTGTCACCACTGTGGTATTTTTTCCATACAACATCTGGGATTTCTGCGCCAACCGCGCGTGTTAAATCCATAGACAGTTCATGTAACTTGTCAAACATTTTCTCGCTTTGGTTCAGGAAATCTTGCGCGCTGACATGTCCAAAGACTTCTGTTGGGGCGGTCTTGATTGCGTCCATTGGCGCAGATGCGCGCGCGACCATCATCTGCTTGTTTAATGTCTGCATTGTGTTAACGGCCTTGGCATAGTCTGACATCAAATCAATCATTTGTTGGCGTGATGCGCCGGCCAAATCTTCTAACTTTATCGCGGATTCAGAAATGGCAGTCGTAGATTCCGCAACCGTCGCATTCATCAGATTCAGCTTTTCGTTCAAACTGGTGACGATTTTTTCCAATGTTGCACTGGCTTCTACACTGCCACGTGACAAATCGGGCAGGGCAGAATAATACCGTTCAATCAGGGTGGACAGCGGTTGTAGTTGCGCGGTTGTGTCATTCGACATCTTAATAAGATTTGCAGATTGGCCCGACAATTGTGTGTGTGCAGTGTTCATTTCGATCAGTGTTTCGCGCACGCCTGTTGCCATTGCTTTGACTGATTCGCTGAATGCGCTTGCTGCGGTCTTGGTGTTTTCCAGTGTAGCATTTGCAACGCCAGACACAGTTTTTAATTCTGACACAACGCCTGTTGCAAATTCTTTTATTTCACCATCAAATCTGTTGGTCAGTGTTGCCAGTTCCGAAGATATTCCGCGAACTGAATTTTCTGTCGCTGTTGCCGAAGACATCAGTGTTTCAACAGCTTCTGTTAATCGTTGTGCCTGTTTGTCAATAGATGATTCTGCCAACCGTACCTGTCCGGCAACAACATTTGCAGTGTTTGTTAATGTGTTCATTTGACCGGTCAGTTGTTTTTTTGATTGTTTGCCGAACAAATCCAGTTTTTCCAGATATCCATCCAGTAATCTGTCATTGCGTACCATAATGTCTTCATAGTTTGCAGCAGCTGTCTTTACATCATTAAATCCATCTGTTGTAGATTTTGCTAATTCAGACAATTTGTTTTGCATATTTTCTGACTCTGTAATCATTGTCTTCATCTGTTGTTCGTTATTGTTAAATTCGTTTTTCAGATGTGCGGACAATTCTTTTTCGCTTTCAATCCAAGAATCGATTTGTGTTTGTATTTGTGTTGCGCGTTCCGTTACATCTTGGCTGGTGCCGTCAATTCGTCCCAACAGGTCGTTTATGGTGTTGCTGAACCGGTCTGTTGAGTTTTCTACATCTTTCCACGATTGAGATTCTACAATGTTGCCCAGTCCAGCGACGGTATTGTCCAGACGTCCTGACATGTTGGCCAATTTTTTTGTTGCCTCATCTGCCAGTGTGACTAATTTTTCATTTTGTTCGCCCAGTAATTTCTTTAATTCATCTGCGGATGCGATTTGTGCGTTCAGTGTGTCGCGCATTGTTTGGAAGCTCTGTTCAATTTTGTAAATTTCATCAGCTAAAATGGTATTCAGAACCCGGGTTGCATCGGCGATTTTCGCGCGCTCTGGTCGTGTTATAATGGTCAGCAACGATTGCATAACCTTTTGGGTTTTGCGCGAAACAAAGAACAAAATCATTAATGTGATAAAAAATAATCCTGCGAAAATACTGCTAATAATTAACCAAGTTTGTGTGATTTCCATTTTCTTTCTCCCCTATAGACATGCTGACTTTATAAATCTTGCAGTTCTTTTGGATTTATACTAAAATCTAATTGATAATGCAAGGGCAGAAATGACAAAAAAACACACTCTTTCCCCCGAACAAGATTGCGCGGCCAACCCGTGCGAGAATGTGTGGGTCCAGGCAAATGCGGGCACTGGTAAAACCAGCGTCCTGGTCCAGCGTTTGCTGCGTATTTTGTTTCGTAGTCCCGATTGTGCGACCACGGGGATATTGTGTCTGACGTACACCAACGCTGGGGCGGGCGAAATGCGTAATCGTATATTGGTTGCGTTGCGTAAATGGGCTTTGGCATCAGATGAAGAATTGGCAGAAATGTTGGATGGTGTTGCGCTGTCGCGCCCAATAACAGATGCCGACATTGTGCATGCGCGTGAAATATTCTTTCGTTATATTGATGCGCCTGAAATGTTAAAAATAAAAACACTTCATGGTTTTTGTGAAGAGATATTACACCGTTTTCCGATAGAAGCGGGCGTATCGTCGTCTTGGTCGCTGGTGTCCGACAGTGCTCAACGCATACTGTTGCAAGATACATTTGATAAATTGATAAATTCGCCGACATCAGACGGTCGTGTCTATGATGCGTTTGCGCATATTGTGGGGCGTGTTTCCGAAACATATATGACGGATCTGTTGGCAATATTAAGTACGCAATACAAACATTTTTTTCAGATTGACAACATTGTTAAATATCGCGAATACTTTATTGATACAACTAAAAAGTTTTTAAACATAAATTCGGGAAAAAATACTGTGTCCGACCCAGTTTTGTTGCAAAAAATCATAGATTTAGCATCTTATGAACAAAAAACATCAAAAAAGCCGGCGAAGTACTTAACAGAAATTATTAATCTAACAAAACAGTATATTGATAAAACGATAGATTTTGAAGAATATAAATCTGCATACTTAACGACCGAAGGCAACAAAAAATCCGTCGTTTCAAAAAAAGAATATTTGTCCGCCGAACAACAGCGTGTATACGACCAAAATATTTACAATACTAATGCTTTAGTGTTTGCGGACACGATGGCGCTGTTTGATTTGTCAGCATCCTTTGCGACGCGATACAAGGATGAAAAACGTGCGCGCAATCTGCTGGATTTTGAAGATTTGATACTTTATACCCGTAAATTGTTTTCTAATCGCGAAACAATGGGGTGGGTGTTATCTCAACTGGATGTGTCGTTGTCGCATATTTTGGTAGATGAAGCCCAGGATACATCACCGTTGCAATGGGATATATTGCGAATGCTGTCTGGTGACTTTTTTACCGAAGGTGATACGGGCGACATGCCGCATTCGCTGTTTGTTGTTGGTGATACTAAACAGTCAATTTACGGCTTTCAGGGCGCAGACCCCGCAGCGTTTGCGTACAGTCGTGAAGTTATATCTAAACAAATTGAAAACAATGTGCGTACCATTCGTGAAGTGCCCCTGGCACAGAGTTTTCGCTCTGCATTACCGGTGTTAAATACAGTTGATCGTTTTTTTGCAGACGATGCTGTGATTGCGATATCTGATTTTGCAAACAATCCGCACAAATGCTTTCGTATTGATGCGCCTGGTGCTGTTGAATTGCATGCGTTGGTTGCAAAACAAGATGCAGATATAACAATTGAACAGTATACGGCCGCAATTGCCGACAGAATAAAGGCTTTAATTGATTCTGGTAAATATACGGCCAGCGATATCATGGTGCTGGTACAGCAACGCAACCCGATGGCAGCGCCCCTGATTTATCAGTTGAAAAAACGCGGCATAGATGTTGCAGGCAGTGATCGTATTGTTTTGCCAAATTATCCGGCCGTTCGCGACATGTTAAATCTGGTTCGTTGGTGCTTAAATCCGACGGATGATTTTAGTTTATGCTGTGTGTTAAAAAGTCCGATTTTCTATTTGACTGAACATGATATTTTTAATTTGTGTAAAATAAAAAATGACATAAACAGTGCACGCAAACGCGAAGACAAAGATGCGGTTCCAATAACTGTTTTTGAAATCTTGGAAAACGAGCGTCCAGACATTTATAAACAACTAACAGATATCAAGAATTTGTCCGAAACGGCATCTGCCTATACATTCTTTTCGTATGTGTTGAACACGAATGATATGCGGCATAAATTTATTTCGGCCCTGGGCGACCAGGTAATTGATCCGCTGGAAGAATTTATGACAATATGTCTGTCGTACGAACGAACCCAGCCTGGCACTCTGTGTCATTTCTTAAAATGGTTTATATCCGGTGCCAGTGAGATAAAGCGCGACATGGACGCGTCTGCCGGCGTTCGTATTGTGACCGTACACGGCAGCAAGGGGCTGGAATCGCGTGTTGTGTTCTTGATTGACACCGTGCGTACACCAAAGTCGGAAAATATATTGCCGATTGAATCGCGTGACGATATGCCTGTGTGGTTGTGGACACCGCGTGGGGCCCAGGTTGGCGAATCTGCCGATGCGCGCGACAACTTAATGCATGTGCGTATGGCAGAATACTATCGTTTGTTGTATGTTGCAATGACGCGTGCACGTGACGAATTGTACATATATGGCTATACGCCGCACAAGAATGCCCCAGAAAACGCATGGCACACCCAATTATGGCGTGTTTTTGCGGGAGAGGACACCTCAGAATTTATCAGGATAACAAATGAAGACATTGCATGATATTTTAAAACTGTGCGAACAAACGCATTTTGCAACCGATGCCGGCACCCAAATGCATAAAAGATTGCAGCGGGTCATGATTGAAGCCGACAAAACATCAGGCGACCCAGATTTGGTTGCACGCATTTCTGCAAAATCCGAATTGTTGCCTTTCTTTTGCGTCGCTGCCAAAACCGAGGTGCCAATTGCCGGCACGATAAAAGGGCGGTTTGTTAGCCGCCGCATTGACCGATTGCTTGTAAATACATTGGACAAGACGATATCTGTTCTGGATTATAAAACAGATATAAACAAAACAATTAATCGCGACAAATACATTGCACAGGTTCACGAATATGTCGCCTTATTGCAGGCAGTTTATCCAGATTACAAAATCGCAGGCTATATTTTATGGACCAATGATTTTTCGCTGGAAAAAATATAAGTAAAATGACTATAATCCAGGCATGTTAGTTAGTTTAAACATATCAAACATTGTTTTAATTGAAAAACTGAATCTGGAATTCGGTGCGGGGCTGAATGTATTAACCGGGGAAACGGGCGCGGGCAAAAGTATTTTGATGGACGCACTGTCGTTGGCGTTGGGCGCACGGTCTGATGCAGGGTTGGTGCGCCATGGTTGTGACACGGCGTCTGCGACGGCTGAATTTGATACAGTGCCAAACGCTGTTAAAAGCGTATTGGCAGAAAACGATATTGATTGTTCAGACGGTCTGATATTGCGGCGCACATTATCAGCCGACGGCAAAAGCAGGGCATGGATTAACGATGTTCCGGTGTCAGTAAAGACATTAAAATCCGTCGGCGACAGTTTGGTTGAAATACATGGGCAATTTGCAAACCATACATTATTGAACCAGGCGACGCATCGTCCGACACTTGATTTGTTTTTGCAAAATAATATGCCTGATTACAAACAGTTGTTGGAACAGGTTAAAGAAAAATATTTGCTGTATAACGCAACAAAAAAACAATTGACCCAGTTGCAAGAAATGTTAGCGCGCAGTGAGTCTGAACGTGAATTTTTGGAACATAATGTCACAGAATTGCGCAATCTGAATGTTTTACCTGGCGAAGAAGAAGAACTGGCAACGCGTCGCACAAATATGATGAACGCCGAAAAAAATGCCGCCATTTTGACCGAGGTCCAACAGGCCTTATCACCGCGTGGTAATTCGATTGATTCACAACTATTTGCGGCCGCGCACATATTGCAAAGAATCAAAGGCGACGAAAACCCATATTCAGAACAAATTGATAAATTGTATCAGGTTGCAGAAACTGTTGCGCAAATATATGATTCATTAACTGCCGAAGTGTCCGATATGGACGACATGGACGCAATAGAAGAACGTCTGTTTGCAATTCGTGCCGCGTCTCGCAAACATCGTACCCCTGCGGACGAACTGCCGGCATTGCTAGAAAAAATGTCTGCGCAACTTGATGCGATTGATAATTCTGATGCGCAATTACAAAAATTATCCGCCCAGTTAAAGGTGGTACAGTCTGATTTTAATGCATCTGCCACACAATTACATAATGCGCGCACCCGCGGTGCTAATATCTTGCGCGATGCTTTATTGCGGGAATTGCCTGATTTAAAATTAGGTTCGGCTGATTTTATGATTGAAATCAACACAACCGATGCATCATCGACCGGCACGGACGACATTACATTTATGATAAAGACAAATCCTGGTTCGCCATTTGCGCCATTACACCGTGCGGCATCTGGTGGCGAATTGGCGCGTCTAATGCTGGCAATGCGTGTTGTTTTGACCGGCACAGACGATGTATGTTCTTTTGTGTTTGATGAAATAGATACTGGTATCAGTGGTGCCACTGCGTCTGCGGTCGGCGCACGCCTTAATCGGCTGGCGCATCAATCCCAGGCATTGGTTATAACGCATTCTGCCCAGGTTGCAGGTTTTGCCGACCGGCACTTTAAAATATCCAAATCGGTTCATGATGAAAAAACCACAACCAGTGTATGCGAAATAACATCTGATGAACGTGTAAATGAAATCGCACGCATTATCAGTGGTGCTGAAATAACACCTGAATCTATAACAATGGCAAAAACATTGTTAAAGCAATAAAAACGCCCCGTAACGGGGCCTTGTTTTTTTTACAGTGTGATTACGCCGTCCGCAAATTCAATTGTTGCGGGCGCGCCCGCATCGCTGCGGCTGACTATTTGATTGTTTGCATCACGCACGATTGCATAGCCACGCGACAAAACGCTTTTATAACTAAGTGAATTTAGCATCTGTCCCATATGATTCAGACCCTGGGTCAATACATTTATCTGATTTTGCAGAATATTTGGAAACGCAGAAACAATATCCATCTTTTGTCGTGCCGTGGTCATTTTTGCATTAATAATAACATTCATTGTACGCCCCAGGTCGTCCAAACGCTGTGCGTGTTCCATAACAACCTGTTTAGGGCTTTTAATATTAATTGTTTCTATGCGCTGTTTTGCATTTATTAGGCGTGTTGTAAAATTTCCTGATAGTCTGACCCACATATTGTCCAGTTCATGAATCAGTGCCAATTTTGTTGGCACAACTGCCTCGGCGGCACCGGTTGGTGTTGGTGCGCGATAGTCAGCGGCAAAATCAATCAGCATCCAGTCTGGTTCATGCCCAACGCCAGATATCAGTGGTATTTCACTGGCGGCTGCGGCACGCACAACAATTTCTTCTGAAAACGGCAGCAAATCTTCCAATGCGCCACCACCACGCGCAACAATAATAACATCAACATTGCGCATTTTGTTAAAGTATTCAATGCCGGCGGCAACCTCGGCTGCGGCAGTTGTGCCTTGGACAGTCGCCGGATATAACAACACATGCACCGGAAAGCGTTCGCGCAACCTGTTTTGAATGTCTTGAAATGCAGCACCGGTCGGACTGGTAACAACACCAATTCTTTGTGGTAATCGGGGCAGGGGCTTTTTCCTGCTTTCGTCAAACAATCCTTCGGCGGCCAGTTTTCTTTTGCGTTCTTCCAGCATTTTCAAGATTGCGCCCACGCCCGCCATCTCAATTTCACTGGCGACAATTTGATAGTTGCTGCGTGCAGGATATGTTGTAAAACGTCCGGTCAGGATAACCTCCATCCCTTCTTCTAGCTTAAAAGAAACGGGTGTGCCGCGCCATATAATTACGGATATTGCTGCACCCGAATCCTTGATTGTCATATACATATGCCCCGAAGTCGCACGTGTTATTTGTGATAATTCCCCACGAATTTTTATTCGCGGAAAAGCGGTTTCAACAACACCTTTTAACAAAGCGGACGCATCGGTCACGCTAAAAACAGTATCGCCACTTACAAACGGTTCTGGTTTTTGCATATCACTTACTCTTTTGCATTATTGTTTTTCACAAATTCCATAAAGTCTATACCAATCGAGTGCAGAAATCTAACAACTGTATCCTGGGCTTCACGATTAATTTTTATTGGTCGTCCCATATAATATGGTACAGTCAGCATGTCATGTTCGTATTGGTCGTATGTCAGGTCAAAAGTCTGTCCGCTGGGTATGTGTTGAACATAATAATGCGGTCCATATGCCCAAACCTCATTTATATACATAACGCGCCATTCTTTCGGATTATTCATCAGTCCTACAAAAGAACAGCTTGCTGCCTTGCAGAAACCATACGCATCATACGGAAAATTCTTATAATCATCACCAATTATGCGTGAAAAAGTCGCATGTTTAACCGTGTCCAACTTAAAACTGTCGCGAAACAGCAATACAAAATTCTTGGCCTGCATACGTGTCCGTTTATCCAACCCCATCGTATCCAGTTGACCTATTAATTTTTTCGTTGCGCCTTCAAATAATTGTTCTTTTTTCTTTGCTTCCATAACAAGAACTATACCACAGCAGAATTTTTATATCAATTACAATTCGGTAAGTGGCCAACGCGGGCGCGGAGCGACAGGTTCGGATATAATTTTGCCAATCTTATAATTTTCCAATCCTGCCCATGCAATCATTGCGCCGTTATCTGTACACAGACTCATTGGTGGGGCAGCAAATAGCATTTTATTTTTCTGGGCAAATTTTTCCATCGCGCTGCGAATTGCGCTGTTTTTTGCAACGCCGCCCGCCACAACCAGTGTTCTGGGCATACAATCGCGTACGCGTGAATCCCGCAGGGCGTTATTCAAACGATTAATTATGCAATCCACAACCGATGCCTGAAAAGATGCGCAAAAATCATTAATGTATTCATCGGTCAAAGGTTGCGCAGCACGGTCCAAGAATGTACGCGCCGCTGTCTTAATTCCGCTGAACGAGAAATCACATCCTGGCTTATCACATAATGGGCGCGGAAAGGCAAAGACCTTTGGATTGCCGGTTTGTGCACGTTTATCAACAATCGGCCCACCTGGATACCCCAGCCCCAGCATTTTTGCAACCTTGTCATATGCTTCACCTGCGCTGTCATCCAATGTTTGTCCAATCATTTCATATTGTCCAACACCACGCACCAATAAAATCTGACAATGCCCACCAGACGCCAGCATTAGCAGATATGGAAAATCTACTTGAACATTTCCATTTGTGCCATCTGCCATTGTTGCACATAACCGTGGCACCAATGCATGGCCTTCAAGATGATTGACCGCAACCAATGGTTTTTCTGTTGCCTGGGCAATACCGGTCGCTGCCATCCAACCAACCAACACACCGCCAATCAAACCTGGGCCCGCGGTTGCTGCGACAACATCAATATCATCAATTGTTTTACTGGCTTTGGTCAAGGTTTGTTTCACAACGTCTTCAATTGCCAATATATGTGCACGCGCTGCCAGTTCTGGCACAACGCCACCATATTTTTGATGTTCTGGAATTTGCGAATATATAATATGCGCCAAAATGTTTTTATCGCTGTCCACAATTGCCGCAGATGTTTCATCGCACGAAGATTCAATCCCCAGACACAGGGTGGGGCGCATACTGTGTGTTTCAGAATCTATTGTGCCCATATCCATACGTATTAATTTTTCATCGCTCATTTTATTTTCACCAATGCTATCCCAAGGTTGTTTTTATTTTTTTTGCGTGTGTTCATGTATTTATCAAAAGACACATCAACAACTGCACCGTGTTCACTGGATGCATGTCGTAATACGCCATTTGGCATTAATATTCCCATGTGCACCACCGCTAAATCAGTTCCTATCTTATCACGAAAATCGGCATTGTCAGTAATAAACAACACAATCACAGGGTTTTCAATAATAATATCTTTTGTAAATTCGTATGGAATATATTCCAAATCAACCGCAACCGGCTTAAAATCAGTGTCGATATTGTGCGCCTTTTTAAACCAAGATTTTTTATCAATCACAACATGCCGAATTTTAGTTTTTCCATAATCCGCGCTGATATTTTGCACACGGTCTGAATTATTGATCAACCAATCAGATTCAATAAAATGGTTTCGGTTTAAAAAGCCAATTTTACCGTCCTTGTATCGGATCTGATTCAGTGTCTCTATATCGCCATTTGCCAGCACTGTTTCCACAAATGTTGTGCAATCAAACGCATCAAATCGTATCAGCGGATCAGAATCTGGTGCAATACCTTCACCTAATGGTGAATTTATATATGGTGCACCTAAAAAATTATGGCCTGGCAATTGTGGGGTCACGCCACACCCAACCAAAAATAAAAGAAACGGTAATCTTCGCATTACAGATTTTGCTTTAACTTAATACCTGTATAACACAGTGACGCAGCGTCTCGCACCGCCATTTGACCGCTGTCGGGCAAGGTTGCCATTTTATCTATGCATGCAACCAACATGTCAACATTACCTGTTGCACCTGTCATAATCTGTGCAGACGCAATCCTGCGCTCCATTGGCGTGGCACGCCAATCTTTTAATGTTGCAGTCTCTAGTGAATCGCTGCGCTGTGCGAAAAAGAACACAACAATTACCAATAATAAAACAGCCACACCAATAAAAATCTTAAAATATTTTTTTGCAAAATTCATTTTCTTTTCCCTCTTTGTGCTCCTTTAACCAGTTTAAAATAATCTGGGCGAATTTGTGCCGCATTTTGCAATAAATGTTGTTCTGACATTTTTTGTACAGAACGGTACAGAACAGGTCTGTCTACAATTATTTTATTTCCTTCCTTTGTCCACGCCAAGTTTCGCAAATCCGTATATGCATCAATATTGATATCATTGGCATGCACACGATAAATCGTGGTCCATATAATATTCCCCATTTCTATCTGTGAAGACTCTAATATCGCCTTGGCCACATCTTTATTTGTGCAAATATAAACCTGTTCACCCGCATCGCACCACTGGTCACCGCGCGCCATCACATGATTACTGTTTCCTAACATATATCCAACAATATTTGCAATTTTCATTTTATAAACCTTAAAACTTTATTCGCATTTTACCAGCCACACATCATAGTCCGGATGCTGCAATGGATTTTGCCCTGGTTCATTTCGTGACATCCAGCCACCAAAGACCCGGCCCTTATCTCGTTCTGAAATTTCAAAGAACGCAAAGAAATCTTCTGGCTGGAATGGATCGGTTTGTTTACAAGACCGAACATTTATAAAAATTTTTTCAAACTGCAATTCTTGATTCACAGGAATTGTCACCTGCTGAACCTTGCCAGCATCTTTATTCATTATCTTAACAACTGCCACATTGCGGTTTACATAAGCATCTGCCACCACGGGCAGGGCACAAAGCAACCAAGATAAAATAATTTTTTTCATACCTACATGATACCCATCACATATCAATATGTCAAACCCATAAAAAGAAGTTTTTTATCATTTTGTTGACAAAATATGCTTCGGGGATATAATCAATCCACAATGAAAAATCAATATAGTATTTTTGCAGGTATGACAAACCCCACCATGGCGGAAAAAGATTTCCTGGAATGTGCAATCTTGGACAAATTATTCCAAGACAAATTCTTTGCAGAAAATTTTGTGTTTGCGGGTGGCGGCTCTATTACCAAATCTTATGCATTCAGTCCGCGCATCAGCCAAGACTTAGATCTGGCATACACTGCCTTTTGCGACATTCCTGACACCCCGTCACGAAACCAGTTAAAGAAATTTCGCAAACGGTTTAAGACATTTATTTTTGAAACAATTGCTCCCCGAATAACCTCTCTGATTGCCGCGGACAATAAATACCAAATACTGACAGATCGCGAACACTGCGTAAAGAGCAACAAAGAACAATGGCTGTCGTCACCTACAATCCACATATTGTATAAATCTGCATTTTATAACAGGACCGAAGAAATCCACATTGAAATTATTCCGCGTAAATATTCACCGTCTGCGCTATCTTTTCATTCTGTAATGCCGTATGCATTACCTGGTGCCCGGTTTGGACATATTCCAACCGTTGCCTATGAACAAACATTCTGGGACAAGGTTTTTGCCTTGCATTCAAACGCTTTGTCGGCACATCCGCATACAGATGCCTTTTATTCACGACACTATTTTGATGTTGCCAGACTGGCCGGTCGTGTTGATTTAGACAAAACCGCACATATGCTGTCAGATATTGCGCAGTACCAGGAAAAATACACAACCAAGCGACTGGGAACAGACATATCGCCCTGCGATGCTATTTTGATTCCATCAGATCCGGTTTTGTATGCCCTGGAATCAGACTATGACAATCTTGCACAGCAAACATTTATCGCACCAAAAACTTCATGGAATTTAATTGTTCAGCGTCTTGAACAATTATCCCAAGACTTAAAGCAAATCGCATATCAAAGGTGATACACATGGCAAAATTTGTATTCTCTGATCCGCATTTTAATTCTGAATCTATCATAAGAAATGGTCAGCGTCCATTTGTGAATATTGCTGAAATGAACGCAAAACTGATAGAAAATTATAATTCTGTTGTTTCCAAACAAGATATATGTTATTGGCTGGGCGATATTATGTATGGTGCAACCCCTGACAAAGTGAAAAAGATTCTACAACAAATGCGTGGTCGCAAATATCTTATTATGGGCAATCACGACCGTGGACATTCAGAACATTGGTGGTTATCGGCTGGGTTTGACCGCGTTTATTCACATCCAATATATGATGCAGAAAATTATATAATGCTGTCGCACGAACCATTGCCAGAATTTGGCAACCTGCCAAACATTGCGAACATTCATGGTCATATTCATATCCAAGATTACGATTTCCCAGACCACGCACATTGCATAAATGTATGTGTTGAAAAAACGGATTACAAACCTGTACCATTAATCAATCCGTTTATTACCCAATCGCGCAAATTTTCACGCTAATAAAAATCCCCCAATTGGGGGATTGCTTTTATTTCTTTTCAGAAAAGTCTGCATCAACTGTACCGTCGTCATTTTTCTTGTCGCCGGTGTCAGCATTGGCCTGTTGTTCAGCCTGGGCAGCTTTATAGACCGCTTCGCCTAACTTCATAGCCTTTTCTGTTAACGCATCTGTCTTTTCTTTCAACGATTCTGCTGTCGCATCGACCTTGGCCAATTCGTCGGCCAATTCTTTCTTAGCATCTTCGATGGCCTTCTTTTCATCTTCGCTGATTTTGTCACCGTGTTCTTTCAGTGATTTTTCAATACTGAACACGGCTGTTTCCGCAGTATTTTTCGCTTCGGCCAACTCGCGTTTCTTTTTATCTGCTTCGGCATTTTGTGCGGCTTCATCAACCATGCGATTGATTTCTTCTTCGCTCAACCCACCATCAGACTTAATAGAAATCGCCTGTTCTTTACCTGTGCCTTTATCTTTTGCAGACACATGAACTATACCGTTCGCGTCAATATCAAAAGACACTTCAATCTGTGGCATACCGCGTGGGGCAGGCGCAATCCCTTCCAGGTTAAATTGTCCCAGCAATTTATTGTCGGCTGCCATATCGCGTTCACCCTGGAATACACGAATTGTCACAGCGGATTGGTTATCTTCTGCAGTACTAAACACCTGCGATTTCTTGGTTGGAATTGTTGTATTGCGGTCAATCAGTCGTGTGAACACACCACCCAGTGTTTCAATACCTAATGACAAAGGTGTCACATCCAACAACAGAACATCTTTTACATCGCCCTTTAAAACACCGCCTTGAATGGCTGCGCCCATACCGACAACTTCGTCTGGGTTAACGCCCTTGTGTGGTTCGCGACCAAAGAATTCTTTTACCGTTTCTGCAACCTTTGGCATGCGTGTCTGACCACCGACCAAGATAACTTCGTTAATCTGTGATTTTTCCAAACCTGCATCTTTCAACGCCTTTTTGCATGGTTCAATAGTGCGTTCAATCAAATCCGCAACCAGCGATTCCAACTTTGCGCGTGTCAATGTTGTGTTAAAGTGCTTTGGCCCTGTTGCATCTGCCGTCAAATAAGGCAGGTTAATATCAGTTGATGTCTTTGAAGACAATTCAATCTTGGCCTTTTCCGCAGCTTCTTTCAAACGCTGTAATGCCAATTTATCGCCAGTCAGGTCAATTCCCGTCTGGGCTTTAAATTCTGCGATTAAGTGTTCCAAGATACGCGCGTCAAAGTCTGAACCACCCAACGCCGTATCACCGTTTGTTGATTTTACTTCAAATACGCCATCTACAATTTCCAAGATAGACACGTCAAATGTACCACCGCCCAAGTCATATACTGCGATAACGCCGTCTTTACCCTTGTCCAGGCCATACGCCAACGCTGCAGCGGTTGGTTCGTTCACAATACGCAACACATTCAGCCCTGCAATACGACCCGCGTCTTTTGTTGCTTGGCGTTGTGAATCGTTAAAGTACGCAGGAACCGTAATAACCGCATCAGTCACTGTTTCGCCCAAATAACTTTCCGCGTCTTTTTTCAGTTTTGCCAAAATCATGGCTGAAATCTGAGATGGGGCATATTTTTTACCTTCCATTTCAACCCACGCATCACCGTTTTCCCCGGCAACAATTTTGTATGGAACGCGCGCAGCTATTTCCTTGACCGCAGGGCTATCAAAACGCAACCCCATCAGTCGTTTAATTTCATAAATTGTATTTTCAGGATTTGTCACCGCCTGGTTTTTTGCGGTAATACCGACTAACTGTTCACCACCATTGGTTAATGCAACAACAGACGGTGTTGTGCGTTGCCCTTCGGCATTTTCAATAATTTTTGGATCTGTTCCGTCCATAAACGCCATGGCGGAATTAGTTGTACCCAACTCAATACCAATAACTTTTCCCATTTTTCATACTCCTTAAATTTTTGCTTACCCTCCATATAGTTAATCATAAAACCATTTCAAGGGGCAATAGACACATTTTCTTAAAATAAAAATTAATGTATTATTTATCAACCCGCCACAGATTCTGGTATTGTCTTTAAATCAATAATTAAAAACCGCATAAACAGGCAAAGCAGGGCACACCAAACAAAAACCCGGCTTGCGCCGGATTTTTGCTTCCTTCCTTAATTTGCCAAACTATTGGTTATCATTCACCACAGAATACTTAGTATTATTATACTTCACCTTCAGTGGGCCCGATAACGTTGTACTCATATTACCATAGAACATCTTCTCGCCAACTTTCAGATGCAACAGTGGCGATATCCCCGTGCGCTTTTCACTGCGCAGATATATTACATTATCACCTGCATGCAACTTGCGTCCACAGTCGCCGGCCTCGTTCGCGCACAGCCCCGCGCCACATGTCACCAGACCTGTTGCACATGCCGTACGGGTCAGGCTGTCCGCCCCCGACCAGTATCCACTTTCAACATCCCGACATACATTCGCCAACAAATCTGACGATGTTTTGTATGTAAAGTCTTGCGTGGCACTGGTACTATCATTAAACTGTTTATTGTAATACCCACCATTACATGTCAAGTCTGGCTTATTTACCCAACAGCCTTTACCATCACCCTTTACGCCATATGTGTCCGCACTCGCATCAACATAACACGAATACATAGTCAGATTCCCATCAGCTATTGATGCATTTTTAAAGCTTGCCTGACATCCTGCGCGAACTGTGTGATTCCCGGCCTCGTTGCTAGTATTCCAGTATCCATACCCCGATGCACCCGACACAGTCGGACATGGTTCACATTTACTCATACCTTCCTGGTCTGCATATGTCGCATCTGTACAAGCATCACAGCTGGATAATTCTCCATATGTCACTGGATGTGCTTCCTTGGCATAGCCCAACGCGCATTTACCACTGGCACTGCTTTCTTTGGCAACTTTAACATACTTGCCGCCCAGAACATTCATTGTACACTGTGATTCCAGGCTGTATCCTGTTGTACCATCACGATATCCCGGCGGGCATTCTTCTCTGCCACCCGCAGTATTACCGTATAACTTTATACCGCCCGGACAGTAATAACCGGCAGAACACGTGACAAATTCTTGGTCTCCTTCTATCTCAACATAATTACCAGGAGTTGTTATTGCATAACACTGTTCATATTTATCCGCCCCCACATCAGATTTATTGAAAACATTGTCACCACTTTCATCACATGGCGTGCGTCCACCGGTTGTTGGGTGTGTATCAGATGATGTGCCACCATAGTATACCTTGACCGAACCTGGGCAATATCCATCCGCTGCACACGAAACCAGACCCGCACCCGCATTCGCAACATAATTCGTGGCTGTTGTATTCAGGTAACAGTCATTAACCGTTGTTGCGCCCGCCGCAGACAACGTGTACTTACTATTTGTACCACTTGAACATGTCGCGCATGCATTGCTGTTCTTATAGTAGTTTGCAGAACATCCCGCTGTTGCCTTAATCGTGCACAGATTGGTCATCTTGTTATCTGTGCCCCAAACCGGCGTTTCCCAACCTGTTGATTCCACCCCCGTCGCGTTAGAGCAGGTTGCTGTACACGATGTCGCACCATCCGCACTGTTCGTCTTGCCCCCAGCACATGCTTTACACGCGCTTTGTCCTGTTGTATCAGTGTACGAACCCATCACACATTTCGTCTGGTTGCTGGCCCCTGTTGTACCGACAAAGTACCCCGCATCCGCCAAATTACATGCAACTGTATTACCCAATGCAACTGTAGTTGAGGCCTTGTATGTACCTGTCGCACACGCCTTTGGTGCTGCTGATAACACAACCAGTTCGCCCGTTGGATTTTCAGTGTTCCGTGTTTGGAAATCCGCATCCTGGAATACTGTTGTATAATCCTGGTTGTTTTCCGATACAGAAATCGCCATATTCTGGTACACACGTCCGTCGGTGTACATCGCAAATTTAATAGACCCCAGATTTTGTACCGAACCCAAATCCCAAACCAACGTTGACCCCTGGGCATACGTTTCCCCTGTTGTGCCACGTGTCCAGGAACCATCTGTTGCCGCCGTCAACTTTGAACCTGTTGTGCCACCTTTGCCAGACAACAGATTCGTACCTGTTCCATCTGCAGATGCAAACGCCTGGATTTCCAGCATGTGTGTATCAGAGTTTTTTGCACTGCCACTTGATGTCACTTTGATATAACGCGCTGCAATCGTAGTAGCACCAACCATTTTACCTTGTACTGTCTGTACACAATCAGATTTTGCATCGTGACCACTGGCCGATGTACTGGTCGATGTATATCCATCCATACAGTAATTAACAGGTGATATATTGCCCCAATTAACCAAATGTGCACCTGTGAACCAACCACCCGCTGGCGATGTACATGCTGCATTCGCGCTAACAACACGCGTACCCGCTGCACAAGACGCCTGACACTGGCTTACATTTGTCTTACCAGTTTGCGTGCCACCACGATAGTTAGAATCGCATATGCCACATGTTTGACCCTCGATACATGTGCCAGTTGCAGATGTGCCACCACCGTTGGAGTAGTATGCCACCGCTAATTTGCCACATGTTTTACCACTGCCGGTACAGCCGTTACCGTTGGCGGTTGGTGTTTTTGTTGTTCCGCCACCTGTTGAATAATAACCGCCATCAACTATGCCGCATGTATTTGCTGTGCCATCAGATTTTTCCCCAACACAACTGTTTGACAGATATGGGGCGGCTTTTTTCGCACCACCTGTCGAATAATAACCTGCCTCAATCAGACCGCAACTTTTGCCATCAATACATGTGCCATTTGCCGTTGTTCCACCACCTGTTGCATAAAACCCACCAGCAATTGCGCCACATTCATAACCACTGATGCATGTACCATTGGGCGACGTTCCACCACCAGTGCTGTAATAACCTGCCGCAACTGGGGACATAGATGAACCGTCGGTTGTATAATATCCCGCAGGTACCACACCTCCTTTATAGTCACCGGAACAAACACCACCAATGTCATCTATACCACATCCGTCATTATAATATCCAGACTGAATCGCCCCACATTCACATCCTGCCGCGCAATCGACATCTTGAGTTGCAGGGTATTTATATGTTGCACCACATGTCGAATAATAGCCACTTGATATAACACCGCAATAGTCATAATCGCCACCCATACCGATACAATCAGACTTGGCAGTTGGTGTCGCAGTTTTGGCGCCTGAAACAGACCAATAGCCCGCATTAATTAAACCACATGTATTACCCGAACCGACACAATCAGAAGCCGTTGGTTTAGCCACGGTTGCGCCACCTGTTGCGAAATACCCACCGTCGACCTGGCCACTACCTGTGCTGGATGTTGCGCCTGCTGCCCCCCAATAACCTGGTTCAACGGTACCACATTGCGTTGTGCTATCATTTACGCAACCACTACCACGCGTGACCGGTGTTGGTGATGTACCACCACCCATGTTATAATACCCCGCATTAACCTTGCCATTACCCATAGGCATTGTTGCACCACCGGTTGAGTAATATCCCGCATCAACCATGCCGCTACCCTTCTGGGTTGTTGCTCCGGCTTCGCCCCAATAGCCCGCTGCAATTCTTCCGCCCTGATTTTGAGAACATGAACTCTGGATTCCTCCCTCTGGATCTGCACCACAACCATTGTTCCAATATCCTGCAGAAACCTTACCTGAACCCTTTGAACTCGTTGCGCCGTATCCGCCCCAATAACCCGCATCAATTATTCCTCCTCTATTGGATGAAGAACAAGAAGTATCGATTCCACCTTTTGGATTTATGCCACAACCGTCATTCCAATATCCTGGCAAAAGCTGGCCACAACCCTTATCTTTCAGGCATCCATTACCCGGACTGGTTGGTCTTGCAGCTGTTCCACCACCGGTTGAGTAAAATCCTGCATCAACCACGCCACTACCAGCCGGTGTTGTTGCGCCGGCTTCACCCCAATGCCCCGGACTAATAATTCCTCCTGCATACTCCGAACCACAAGCATCACTAATTCTCCCATCTGGATTTGTACCACAACCATTATTCCAATATCCTGCAGAAACCTTACCACAGCCATTAGTGCCCTCGAGAACACATCCATCTCCAGCTGTTGTTGGTGTTGCCGATGTTCCCCCTCCAGTGTTCCAATATCCTGCATCAATCGCGCCACATTCTTGTCCGTCCAGACATCCATTCCCCGCCTCGTACGGGTTTTCCAATGTTCCGCCACCATTGGAATAAAATCCTGCCAAAACCATGCCGCTACCCTTCGAGGTTGTTGCGCCGGCTTCGCCCCAATAGCCCGCCTCAATTGTTCCGCACTCAAAGCCCAGCTTTGTGTTACATACACCTTCTGCATACATACCTGCACCGGTTGAATAATACCCCGCTTTAACCTTGCCACAGCTTTGCCCCGGCAGGCATCCATTGCCCGCACCGGTTGGTGTCAACGACGTTCCACCGCTATTGGAATAGTATCCTGCTGCAACACTGCCACATTCTTCGCCTTCTGCACAACCTGCACCAATCGCCGATGAACCACCACCAGTTGAATATGCGCCACCCGCAACCATTCCACATGCTTTAAATGAGCTATTCGACATACCTGGTTCCTCATAGTATCCTGTACAATCTGTACCATGAACCGGTGTTGCGGTTGTCATACCAGTAACCCTACTGTAATATCCCGGCGCCAACTTTCCGCATTCCTGACCGGCCAGGCATCCGTTCCCCGCCGCGGTTGGTGTCGCCGACGTTCCACCGCCATTGGAATAGTACCCAAGCCCAACTGCACCAGAACCCTTGCTGGATGTACCGGCACCTGCGGACCAATATCCCGGCTCAATCATACCGCATTCTTGCTGGCTGCGACATCCCATGCGAACAGTGCTTATCCCCTGATTTAACAAATCAACATTGAACCCCAGGGCAGTACTGTTTGTTACATCTAAATTCCCCGGTGCAGGCAATACACCACCACCCGTCGAATAATATCCTGGCAAAATCGAACCGCAGACATTTTTGCGTGGCACTTCAGTACTTCCCCAGATATCAGTTCCAATATAACCAACACAATCTGCCGATGTTGGGTTTGATTTTATCGCCCCCCCGGTCGAGAAGTATCCTGCCTCAAGCTCGCCGCATGTTCCACCTGCTACGCAGTCTTCATTTGAATGTGGTTGGGCTGTTTTCGCACCACCGGTTGAAAAACAACCTGCCGCTACAGCACCTTCACCAGTTGAGCTTTTTCCGCCACCGCTTGACCAATAACCCGGGGCAACCTTGCCACAATTTTCGCCTGCAATACACCCGTTTCCACTGGCGGTTGGACGTGGATGTGTACCACCACCGGTTGAATAATAACCTGCATCAACAAAACCACAGCCCATAGAGTTTGCAACACCATCAATCGTTACCAGTTCACAGTCTGCACTCATATAACTTGGTGATTTCTTTTTCATCCCCGGTTGCACACTGAAATATCCCGCAGCCAATGGCCCACAACCATTGCCACCGACACAGCCCGTACCTTCTTTTGGTGTTGATGTTGTCGCACCACCAGCTGAATAGTATCCAACACTGACCAAACCATCAATCCCCAAATTATCAGCATATGTACCACTGCCACAAGATGTAAACCCCGTACGCCCGCTACAGTACGAACCAGCAGGGCATACCTGTGCATCACGATACAACATACTCCGGGTACTATCATCACAATAGGTATCTGAATACCTTGTCGTCAAATAATAACCTGCATTTGGGCGCGTATAATACAAATTGCCGTTTTTATCATATTTTTCGGTGCTGGTGTTATATTGCACAGCTTCTATTATAAAATAACCACGCGAGTTTGTATAAGAATAAGTTGCCCTACAAGATTCAATCGTTGTCCCCCCAACCAAAGAACTCCAATCTGTTTGTTGTGCCGAACCTAATACCAAATTCTCGTTTGGATAAACATAGGCACCGTGTGTCAGGTTATCATAACTGGTCATCTTATGATCCGCAACCGTCGGACATGCCGTACATTCCACAACATCCGATGCAGCAACGGTCACTTCGCCGTGATATGTCCCGGGCACGCATTGGGTATTTGTTCTGACCCTGACGGGTACATGTTGCATCACGGCCGGTGCTGCCGAGGTAGAACTAACCAGGCCATTAAATACAGTTGTCCATGTTGTGGCATCGGCCGATATTTCGATTACGATCTTGCGCGTAATATTACCCCCCAACGCAAATAAAATATTTGAAATCGGCACAACCCCACTTGTTCTAAACATCGCCATATATCCCTGGGCAGATGTTGCACTTACTACAGCAGTAGTACCCAAATTACCATCTATGGCATTACCTGCACTTATCATAGAAGAATTTGCACTTAATCCCTGTGCTACACCATCGGAAATCACTTGAATTTCTGCCAATGGAAACGCACCTTGCACAGAACTGATTCGGATATATTGTGCATCTGGTTCGGCGACCACAGAACTGTATCCACCCGGCACCGTCACCAAACAATCGGCCGCCGAATCATGTAAACTAGGTACCATGCCACGCATATCAGAACCGTATGGACAATAGGTAATTGATGAAATCCTACCATAGTAAACATTATGTACTTTCGAACTGTACCATGACATACCTATGGTCGAGTCACTTCCCGTAGTACAGGCGTTACCAGGGCTAAACACAGCCGTACCAGGCGCACAAGTTGCATAACAATCCGATTGTGAATCTGAACCCGCCGCACTGTTTCCATAACCTGTTGGGCATGCAGTTGGGCTGCTACTGCCTTCTGGACAGTATGAATTTGCAGGACAAGCACCCGTAATTCCACGATCTGTTGATGTTGCAACTTCGTCTGTTGTATCTGTTGGCGCATCGCAAACTTTCCCCGCAGGACACTTAGCGCATGTTGTAGTGCCCGCCATGATATATTCCCCAGCGGCGCAATGAATCCCCGCCCTTACCGGACACGCTTGACCGCCTAAACATTTATACCCATCTGGACACTTTAAACATGTTTTGCCAACGACAGGCGTGGCCATAGTTCCCGTCCACGCCGACGAATCGGTGCCGCATGCCTCAAGATAATAGCCTTCGACACACGAAGTATACGTCTCAACCGTGTTACAGGTATACCCCGCCGCCATCAAATTACCGGTAAAAAGCAAAACGAATAAAAACGCGCAAAACCGCAGAAATCTAAACATTCTTCCCACTTTCTTTTTCTCTTTTGTATTTATCATAGAAAAACCAGCATTTTTGCACAAGTAAAAAATTCCCCAATCACAGAAATTATTTTTTTGACAGTATGTTTTACTATCCGCCAATCAAAAAAAAATCCCCTTGCGGGGACTTGTTATACTAATGACACACCTGTCATTTGTGCTGGAATTTCTACCCCCAGCATTTTCAGCATTGTCGGCGCAATATCGGCCAGCCCCCCATCGCGCACCATTTTGACATCATTTGACACAACTATCAGATTTACCGGATTGGTTGTATGTGCTGTCCAGGGCAGATTATTTTTCGCATCCCACAGTTTTTCTGCATTTCCGTGATCTGCTGTTATCAACACCGCGCCACCACGCGCCAATACTGCCGGCACCAAACGCGCCAATTGCGCATCCAGTGTTTCCATCGCACGAATTGTCGCATCAACATTACCCGTATGCCCAACCATATCACCATTTGCCCAATTTAGTATTACAACATCCCAATTCCCCAGTTCTGGGATTAACGCATCTGTAATTTCAACCGCGGACATTTCTGGCTTTAAATCGAATGTCGCGACATCGGGCGACGGGATTAAGATTTTCTTTTCTTTATCAAAGTCAACATTGCGTTCCGCATCAAAGAAATATGTCACATGATTATACTTTTCCGTCTCGGCAATGCGCAGTTGCGACAAACCATGCGCCGCCAACACATCCCCCAGTGTATTTTCTATACTTTCATCTGGCAACAGTGCAGGGCACAATTCATTCAATCCTTCGCCATATTGCGAAAAGCACAACACATGTGCACCTGTCTTTAACAGTTCGCGCATAATTTGGCGTGCACGGTCACTGCGATAGTTCCCAAACAGCACCCCATCGCACACACGAATCGGCATATCTCCGTCGATAATTGTTGGTACGATAAATTCATCAGTCTGACCACGGGCATACGCATCTGCCAATGCAGCATCAATCGTTGGCGCACAGAATTCAGATTTTGCATTTGCAATTGCATCGATTGCCAACTGCGTTCTGTCCATATTTTGGTTTCTGTCCATCGCATAATAACGTCCTGACAAGGTTCCAAAAAACACACGCCCATCACCAATTGCATCTGCCAGTCTATTTTTTATCAACGCAATATATTCCGGTGCAGACTGGGGCAGGGTATCGCGCCCATCTGCGATAAAGTGAATACACACACGCAACCCTGAATCAACAATCCGTTCTACAATTGTCAAAATATCATTAATGTCAGAATGAACACGCCCGTCACTCATTAATCCGGCGACATGGACAATACCACCATCGCTTTTCACAGATGAAATAAATTCGTTCAACGGGGCGTTCTTTGTCCAATCTTCTATTTGGAATCTGCGCAAGAACTGGTTAACCACCCGACCCGCGCCAATTGTGATATGTCCAACCTCAGAATTTCCCATTGTTCCATCCGGCAGCCCAACCGCCACCCCACTGGCATTCAAACGCGAATGTGGATATTTTGCCAACAATTCATTAAAGAAAGGCATTTTCGCCTGTGTAACAGCATTATATTCGGACACAGTATCTATACCGACACCATCCATAATACATAAAACCAACGGTTTGTTCATGTTTTCTCCCTTAACTAGTGTTAAAATTCAGGGTATCATAACCGTTTTTTAATTGCAAAAGCAAAAGAAAAATTGTATAAAATATTCCAACAGGAAAGTAATATGGAGATTAAGAAATGAGCGGCAAACCATTTAGACCAAATTCAATTGATGAACATATTGGCCAGCGTATGCAACTGCGCCGCATTATGATGGGCATGTCCCAGAAAGATTTGGCAAAAATCTGTGGGGTCACATTTCAACAGATTCAAAAATATGAATCCGCAGGCAATCGCATATCTGCATCGCGCCTGTTTGAACTAAGTGCCGCACTGGAAACCCCGGTTTCATTTTTCTTTGCTGGCTTGCCTGGTCATATCGAGCGCGAACCACGCAACGGTCACTTGCCAAAAACACATTTGCGCGACAACCGTCCATCTGATCCATTGGGAAAAAATGAATCATTACAATTAATAAATCTGTATTGGAAATTACCAAATGACGAGCAACGCGAAATGGTAATGAAAATGTTGCGCGCCCTAAATGGCCAGGAATAGGGCACATTCAATATTATTATAAACCGCCACGGCGGTTTTTTTTATTATTCCTATTTACACAGATAAATAAAAGTTTAGCAAAGTATTTTAAATAAAAAAAATTAAGAACCCTTGTCATCCCCGCGACGGCGGGGATAGAGGCCAAGAAATTTCAGAAATATTACTTAGTGCGCTTTGCATACGGTTTTAAAGTCCTATTCCTGCCTGCGCGGTAATGACAAAACAGTAAAAACCCGCCACATGGGCGGGATTTTTCTATTCCGTTTGTTGATCAGCTTTTTTTCCTGTGACACATTCTTTATATTCATCTGGCGATGTTTTGGCCCAACATTGCCCATCTACATTATTTTTATACGAAACCTTATTTCGACTTTTGCCATACTGTAAATCTAAATGTGAATACCCAATGGCAGTCTTACAAACTCCCGTTTTCACATCAAAATATTGCCCCGTCTGATTACAGACCACACATGTTCCATCATTTGGATTTGGTCCGCCCTTAACACTGGTTGCACAATCTTGACACTCATCGGTTTTACCTGCCGCAGGAAATGCTTTGGTTTGATCTCTACAGACATAAATATAACAATTGCGTTCCTTATCCTTTCGTTTTATATGCAGCGAAGAATTATACCCACTTTCTGGAAAGTTTCCACAGAACACAGGATTTATATCTTCGATTGCTTCTGCTGTTGCAGGCACACAATCTGTATTTGTATCGTTCGGCAAATATCCCTGTTTACATAACAATTTTCTTGTATTCGACACCAAATCTGCACGTTGAACCCATGAATTAATACCCTTCCAGCCATCCCACTGACAACCAACCTGAACCGGTGCGGCCAGAATACCATTCTTCAAAAACTTCACAGCCCCTAAAATAATATCTTGTTCTCCATGATCGTTCCACACCCCAGCATACCAATAATAATTCCAGGTATTAAAACCATAAATATTCGATTCATAATTACTTATACGGCCACCAGATGTCTTTTTCGTGATACCACTACGCAAAGAAGAAATAACATCGCCAACATCTGTTGTTTCCACAGAAAACATTTTTTCACATCCTGGACCAGAATATCCCTTTTCGCATAACCATACACATTTGCTGTCTTGCCAACCATTTGGACGATGATACAGTGTCCAAGACCAATGATTCTTTCTTGCGTTTGCACACTGAATTTGATAGGGGCAAAAAAATCCACCATGTTCCGCTATCTGTTCTGCAACAACCGCGACAATTGCGCCTTCATCACCATAAGTGCCTATAGATGCAAAACCTAATGAGCCATCAATAATAAATTCACCAGCGCTTCCCATACTGTTGACGTCTTTTTGTCCCGAATATCCCCATGCTGTGGCCATGTTACTATCTACATGATTTATCGCCCAACCAGCACTTGTCCCAAGCGTCGCAAAGAATACTGAAGCATACAAGTATTTTTTCATATTTTAATTCTCCGGTGCCACATAGCATATGCCATTCTCATAATACCCATTCCCCAGCAACTTGCACTGGTTTTCATACCATTCGGCACTAAATTCACATTCATCCTTGTCCGCATTATATTTTGCCAACAATTTCGTCTCTGTTGTACCACCATCTACATCTTCTTTATCTGATGTGACGTTCGAATTGTATGCCTCGCACAATACGCGGGTTGTGTTTTGTACACACTTGCCCCATGATGCGGCACCTTTGGTTGTGCTGCTGCTGCCGGTGCCATATATCGCGTTATAGAAGCCAACCAAATCCGGCGCGTTCAGCAATCCTCTGTTCGACTCTTTGTTTTCTGCAACAATGTCTGCATCGACCCAATAACCATCCAATTCTTCGCATTTTTCAATAAATACATATTCCATTTGCCATTTTATTTCATTAATCGCCTGGTCAATCTTGTTCAATGTATCCAATGCTATCGCCCCATTCGCTGTCAGTGCCTGACGCGCCGCCGCCGCTGTTGCATTGCTTGCAATCTGCGGTTTTGTCTTCGTTGGATCTGCACATGAATTTGCCGCAAACTTATAGACATTAATACTCAATTCATCCAAACCCCACTGACGGCAATTCCATGGGAACGCCTCACCACTGCCATCTGTTGGTGTGCACCATTCCTTTAACTGGGTTTCAATTGCTGCATCGCAACCTTCGGCAACACGAACATTATCAACAGTATCAACAAACGCCAACAATGATGTCAAACCGCATCTTGTTGATGCTGTTCCATCTGCCTTCTGGGTTCCTGCCGTCAAACGGCCATTTCCATCAAATTCGCAGCCTGTCGTATCACCATACAGCGATGCACACGCAATAACCTTGTCTTCACACATTGCCTTGGCTGCATATGCCGACATCGCCCCCGATGTTTTAGCGGTTGTATCATCAAAGCTTTTCAATGCACTGGACTGAGTGTCATAACATTCTTTCATTGTATTAACGCACGACATCTTGACTTCTTCAATCTTGGCATCTTGCGCCTGGGCGATTTCAATTAACGCCATGCGTTTGAATTCTGTCCACACATTATCGGCAATACCACGGCACGAATCCAACGCAGTTTCTGCATACATTTTCTTAGAATCCAAGAACTGATCAAATTTTGGATTCTGCCCCAGAACATCCATATCTCCACCGGCCCCGGCCAGGGTAATAATGTTTGTCAATTCAAACAAACGCTGGGAATAAATCGGTTCACCCGTTGACTGATTTACATATGCGCCACTGTAATCCAAACAACGTTTATAATTCGGACCGCACGCTGTATCTGCCAACAAAGCGGCCTGGACCTTGGCGATACATTCGTTTACATCACGCGAATTATGCGCACGGTATTCTTCCAGACGGGCATCACGCAGAATTTTTTCCGCCTGGCGAACGGTTGACATAACCTGTTCACGTTTTTTATTAACATTTTTTTCATATGCGTTACAATCCTGAGAAATCATGATATTATACGCACTGGTCGCCATGTTCAGAACCGCATTGCTTTCACAATTTTCCTTAATTAACTGAACGCACTGCTTATTAGATTCATTATACAATGCCTGACCTTCTAATGTGGTCAAATCTACACCGCCACCGGTGCTGAATATAGAACCACTGTCAAACGGATCCGCACCACCTTCGCCCCAAACATCGCCGATATCGGTTGAAAAATCTAATGATATAACCCCCAAAGACGACGAAGAAGTAGTTGCACTTGCCGATGTCGCTTTCTTTTTTCCAGACAACAAATCACCAATTTCATTCAAAATGCTTTGCGCCCCACTGGTGTCGTTTTTAATCGCCGCTTCACCAACTGTTGCAGTGTACATTGCATTAACTTCGGCCGCTGTCTTATCAACTGCATTTAAATTATTGTCTTCAAACTTCTGCAACAGAACCTTAGCCTGATCCATGGCCCATTCCATATCACGGAATTCCGTAAATCTGGAACTGCAGAAACAACGGCGATATGTATCATTTGCATTTGCACAAAACTGATCCATACATGTTGCATATGCATCACGACATTCTGAATACCCACCACCAATCTTGGAAATATCTGTAAACACCGCCGTTGCACGTGCACGCGACGCCGCACGGGCCAGACCACTGATTACACTGGCTGCACTGCGTGCTGCATGTCCACCAACACTTGGTATTGTGGCACGCCCCGCATTAACCACACCACTGCGCGCCATTGTCGCACTGCGCCCCGGTTGCACACGAGCATTCGTTGCACTGCGCGCGGTTTTCTTTTTATCCATCGAAACATCACGTGATGCAACCGACACATCACGACGCACGGCACTGCGCGAAGTATTAGCCACAACATTCGCATTAGCCCCAGCACCACGTTTAACCACACGGCCATCGGCACGCCCGGCAACAACATTGGCCGCTGTCGCACTGCGCGGATTTGGTGCCTGATCAGCACGCGCCAAACCGACACCGCCAACCGTCGCTAAAACCGCAGAAAACTTACAAAAATGTGTTAATATATGTTTCACTTCAATTCTCTCTTTTCTTCATTCTAACATTTTTTGCCATTTTAAATCAACAGCAAATTAAATCTTTTTATTTTTTTCATAAAAATATTTACTGCATCGTTCTGCTATATCCGCATCTGAACATTTTGCATATTTGCCTAATACCACCTGAACATCATGCAACAGTGGCACAACCCCCGGGTTTTCCGTTGCGCACTGCATCGCCATATGCAAATTCATCATTGCAACCTGCAAATCATTATCAGTACAGATATCAAACAAATTCTTTTTTTGCGCCATACAAACCACCATTATTTAGTTATGAACCAAAACATCACCGTCATAAGCATCAGCAATGACAAAGGCACAGCAACCTTTTGAAAAGGAAATTTTGCACGCCCGCCATTGTTGCGTTTAATCTTAACATACCAGCGCGCCCCAAAATAAAACGCAACCGTACCAACGATAACACCCAACAAGAACTTGTCGATGCCCCACAGTGTAATCGCACCAAAATCTATACCTGGCATTAAGTAAACCATTCCCAACAAAGCATAATACACAACAAAAGGCACAACAATCTGCCACCAGAAATTATTAACACCATGCTTGTTCAACCAACCAACAGTCCAGAAATACAAAGATAATGTCAATCCGCCCGCCCAAATTCCGGTAATAACATCATCAACCCCCAACAGGCGCGCCCCTTCTAATCCTGCACCAACCGCAATTGTACATACCGGACAAACAGCATCTGCTGCACAAATTGCACATAAAAAAGCAGATAATGCCACAAACAATTTTTTCATTACTTTCTTCCTTTTTTTCAATCGTACAAAAAACCAACTTGCACGGTCAATATGTTTTTACAACCCCGCGCATATGCGCCGATCGGGCGCGTGGATTATTCTCTAACTCGATTTCCGATGGCACAACAGGTTTTATCATTTTAAACGGCGCGTCTTCAACCACAGGCATGCGTGGATCACCAAGCGGTATTGTCCACGTTCGAAAGGTATTTTTAACAATTCTATCTTCTAATGAATGAAAAGTCACACATATACATTTGCCACCAAGCGTTAACATACCTGGCACCGCCTCCAAGGCACGCTCAACTTCGCCCATTTCATCATTTACCACAATACGCAATGCCTGAAAGACTGGCGCGACATCCTTGGGATTATGAATTAAATCACGCAATTCAAATGTTGTTTCTGGCAGCGCTTCTTTCATCGCACGCGCCAATATATTTGCTTTTTTTACATCGCCATAAACACGCAGAATTTCTGCCAATTCAGCAACAGATTTTTCTTTTATTAAATCTTGGGCGGTCATACCACTTTGCGCCATACGCATATCCAACGGCGCATCCATACGAAAAGAAAAACCACGCGCGGCCACATCAATCTGCATAGAAGATATTCCCAAATCAAACACAACAGCATCAACTGTTCTGTCTAAATCCGCAATTTTTGAAAATGGTGCTGCCACAAATTCAAATTGTTCTGGAAACTCACCCTTTAGCGCATTAGCATCTGCCACAACATTTGGATCACGATCGAACGCAATAACGTTTGCACCACGCACCAAGAACGCCCGCGAATACCCGCCCGCACCAAATGTACAGTCAACAATCGTCTTGCCACGAATATCCCCCAGACCATCCAACACCGCATCCAATAACACAGGAATATGTTTCATGTTATTCCACCTCTACCTTTAAACCTAATGCAGTTAAGTCTGCAACCGTTGTCGCCCCCAGTTCAACACCACCCGGCAATGCAACCGTCGCTGTTTTTTCTGCACCATGCAGAACCAATTCTACACGCGTATAACCACGGGGCAGGGCAACCAAAGCCTTTTTCACATCCTGTAATACAGTCTGGTCCCGTATGTCCAGTGTTAACTTCTTGGCAATTTTTGCCACCCATTCTGTCAGCGGAGTGATAGAATCCACAAATATAGACACCCTGTCATCACGATTTGATGTTTTTCCCGAAATAACAACCGCATTTTCGTTCGCTAAAATCTGGGCAAATTCAATAGAGGCATCGCCAAACGCCACCGCATCAATATTACCATGACTGTCCGAAGCGTTTATAGTTATCATTTCCTTGCCCGTCTTGGTACGGCGACGACCAAAACTATTTACATTTGCGGCAATCTGCACCGGTTTTCTGTCGCCCATCTTCTCTAAGGTTGCGCTGGTCGCCAAATTTGACCGTTGGATTAAATGCTTGTACTGATCCAACGGATGTGCCGAGATATAGAACCCCAACGCAGACAATTCATTTTCCAATTTTTGTCCAAATGTCCATGGGTCTGTCTTGGGCAAATTTTTGCGTAATCTATCTTCGTCAACATCGTCTTCGGTCGTATTCGCAAATAATGACAGCATATTTGCACCATCTTTTGACTTTGCCGCATACGACAAAATCGCATCCGCATTCAGGTAAATCAGCGCACGATTTGGCTCTAACGAATCCAGAACACCCGTCTTGGCAAATGCTTCCAAAATGCGTTTATTCATAATTGGCGCACAACGCTTTGCAAAGTCTGTTAAATTCCTAAACTTACCATTTGCATTTCTTTCTGCAACAATCGCATCTGTCGCGACTGTACCAACCCCTTTCAGTGCCGCCAATCCATAAATAATTTTACCATCACGCACCGTAAACAATGATTCACTTTGATTAATATCTGGCGCAACAATCTGAATACCGAAATTAGTCTTGGCATCATCCACAAATATCGCCAATTGGTCGGTGTCATTCAAATTACTTGACATAGATGCCGCTAAAAATTCTGGCGTATAGTTTGCCTTTAGATAGGCGCACTGATTTGCTACAATTGAATAGGCAATGGCGTGCGATTTATTGAATGCATATTTTGCAAAATCCTTGAACTTTTCCCACAAATCCTTGGCTGTGGCGCGGTCCAGTGTCCCTTCTTTCTCGCACCCCTCATAGAATTTTCCTTCCAGTTCATCCAACATGGCAATAATTTTTTTACCCATCGCCTTACGCACATTATCGGATTGTCCACGTGTAAATCCGGCCAGAACACGTGTCAACTGCATAACCTGTTCCTGATACACAATAATGCCATAAGATTCTTTCAATATCGGTTCTGCGCGCGGATGCACATATTCAATCTTTTCCTCACCATGCATACGGGCAATAAATTGTGGAATAAACGCAATTGGGCCCGGACGATTTAATGCATTTAACGCTGATATTTCCAAGAAATTTGTCGGATGCATCTTGCGCAGGGTCTGTTGAACAAACGGGGCATCAAACTGGAATATACCTTCGGTCAATCCCTGTTGCCATAATTTCATTGTTTTTTCATCATCCGTTGGGATTTGGTCCAGGTCTATGTTTATCCCACGCGTTTGCTGAATCAACCGTGTTGCATATTTCAGCACCACCAAAGTTTCCAACCCCAAAAAGTCAAACTTAATCAACCCCGACTTTTCCAAATACTTACCATCAAACTGACATGATGGTAACGGGTTGGCAGGATCACGATAAACCGGTGCAATCTTAGTTGTTGGTCTGTCCCCAATAACAACACCACACGCATGCTGTCCCAGGTTTCGCAAACTGCCTTCTAATTCTTCAGCGACCGTCACAACCTTGCTTAAATCTTCGTCATTATTCAATATATCTTGAATTTCAGTTGACATACCAACTGCATCTTTCAGCGTTTTTGCATCCTGTGGAATTAATTTTGACAATCTATCAGATTTAGAATAGGGCATACCATACACGCGTCCAATATCACGAATTGCTCCACGCGCCTGCAATGACCCAAATGTAATAATTCGACACACTGAATCATGCCCATACTTATCACAAACATACGCCAAAACGCGTTCAATCCCGGTCGGCTCAAAATCAACGTCAAAGTCAGGCATAGAAATACGGTCTGGATTCAAAAAACGTTCAAACAGCAACCCATACTTTAACGGGTCAACATTTGTAATCCCCAACGCCCACGCCACAATTGAACCTGCGCCTGAACCACGCCCAGGGCCAGTCAAAACATCGTTATTTCTGCACCAATCAATATAGTCCGCCACAATCAAGAAATACCCTGGGAACCCCATACCGATAATAACACCCAATTCAAATTCAGCCTGTTCATAGTATGGCGCAGTATCTGTAATGTTATGCTGCTCTAGCCTGCGCTTTAATCCATTCATGGTATTATCACGCAACATTTGACATTCTGTTTCTAAATCGTCACCAAAACGTGGCAACAAAGGCTTTTCGTGTACATTAACCATAAACCCACAACGCCTTGCAATAACAACCGTGTTTTCAATCGCCTCAGGCAGGTCAGAAAATATTTCAGACATTTCCTCGTACGACTTAAAATATTGTTCCGAAGATTTTCTGGGGCGTTCTGGGTCAATAACCTTGGTCTGTCCCAACACGCAACTTAACGCATCTGCCGGTTCATAGTCTTTATCAGACGCAAAGCACACATCGTTTGTCGCAACAATTGGAATATTTAATTCCTGGGCAATATTCAAGAATTCTGGTTCGGTCTTTATTTCATTTTCCAGACCATGCCGCTGAATTTCCATATAAAACCGGTCGCCAAACATTTCCAAGAATCGCTTTGCATACCCCCGGGCCAGTTCATCTTGATTATTCAAAATCGCCATACCTATCGGCCCCAAATGCGCCCCAGACAGACAAATCAATCCATCACTATGACTGGTCAATTCATCAAATGAAATATACGGTCCCAGATGATGATTTTCTGTGCGCATATACATCACACGGTTCAATTCGCATAAATTCAAATATCCGGCATGATTCTGGGCCAACAAAACGATTTTTGACAAAGCCTCGGCCCGTAATATTTTTGGATCTGCATTATGATGATTTAATGTTATTTCAACCCCAATGATTGGTTGCAATTTATTCTTGGGCATAACATCTGAAAATTCTGCACACCCAGACATCAGATTTGTATCCGTTAATGCACAGGCACTCATTCCTGCGCCCTGACATAATCCTGGTATTCCCTTAACTGTCAACGTACTTGCACCAACTGAAAAACGCGAATGTGTACGAAGATGAACAAATTGCTGCATAACCCCTTTCCTTTAACCTTTAAATCACCAGCAAAATAACAACACAAAAATAAAAACGCAATAAATTGCACTAAATAATTTTAGTGCAATTTACCACAGCAATGTTTGAACTTTTGACCTGAACCACACGGGCAAGGCGCATTACGACGCGAATTTAATGCCTCTTGATTAAGTTCTTGATCATGCTTTTGATGTTCCGCTTCAGTTGCATCAACCTGTTCGCGCGTCAATTCCATACGGCAAATTGTTGATATGGAAAAGACCTTAAAGTTCGTCACAGTATTCTTGAACAAATCCAATGCTTCGCGTTTGTATTCATACAACGGATTTTTCTGGGCATAACCACGCAATCCAATCGCACTTTGCAGATAGTCCATCTGTTGCAGATGCTTTTTCCACACGCTGTCCAACGCCCCCAACATCATCTGACGCATTGCCAATTGCATCAATTCTGGACCATATTTCTGTTTCTGTTGCTCAAAACGATACAGCCCCAATTTTTGCAACACTTCAAACGCCTTACGTTCTGTTATATTTTCATCTGTCTTCCAACGCTCTACATCGGTAATATCCAATGCAAACACACGCAACATAGAATTGCGAATGCCATCAATATTCCAATCCGCTGATGTACCTTTCTCTGGGATATTATTTTCGCAAATCAGTTCAACAACATCACCAATCATTTCGCGTGCCAAATCCGACAAATCTTCACTTGTCATCAAATCGTCGCGTTGTTTATAAATAACTGTACGCTGTTCATTTGCAACATCATCATATTTCAGCAATTCTTTACGCGCTTCAAAATAACGAGCTTCCACGCGTTTTTGCGCTTTTTCCAATGCTTTTGTAATCCACGGGTGCGTAATTGCTTCGCCTGGCTTCAACCCCAACGTTGTTAACATACCCTGCAAACGCGCAGCACCAAATATACGCATCAAATCGTCATCCAACGCCAAAAAGAACTTAGAATCACCTGGGTCACCCTGACGACCTGAACGACCACGTAACTGATTATCAATACGGCGTGATTCATGTCGTTCCGTCCCAATAACATACAACCCGCCAACATCCAAAACTAACTTTTTGTTGGCTTCTATTATATCATAAATTTCCTTCTTTTTTTCTTCATAGTCAGGTGCTTCGACATCTAATTCTGCAATTAATTCTTCTGCATTACCCCCCAACTTAATATCTGTCCCACGTCCCGCCATATTTGTTGCAATTGTCACTGCGCCTGGGGCACCTGCCTGGGCGACAATTTTTGCCTCAGACTGATGGTGTTTTGCATTCAAAACTGCCGGATTTATACCTAACTTTTCACGTACAATTTCCGCCAACTCTTCTGACTTTTCTATTGAAACAGTACCAACCAATACCGGCTGTTTACGTGCAACACAATCTGAAATCTGTTTTAAAATCGCTTCGTACTTTTCGTCTTTATTACGATAAATCTCGTCATGATGGTCAACACGCGCAACCGGACGATTTGTTGGAATTGAAACTACACGCAACTTATAAATTTCTTCAAATTCCGCGGCCTCGGTCATGGCAGTCCCCGTCATCCCCGACAAAGTTGGATACAAACGGAACAAATTCTGATATGAAATACTGGACACTGTCTGATTTTCTGGCTGAACAGGTACATGTTCTTTGGCCTCAATCGCCTGGTGCAAGCCTTTGCCAAAACGACGTCCGGTCATAACACGACCTGTAAATTCATCAACAATCAAGATTTCGCCATTGCGCACAACATAGTTTACATTTAACTGATACAAATGATGCGCCAACAATGCTTGCTGAATATGCATAACCAGCGGCGCATTTTCAGATGCATACAAATTATCCCCAATCAATAAATTTGCTTCCTTTAACAGACGTGTCGCCGTATCGACACCTGATTCCGTCAATGTTACATGACGATCTTTTTCATCTTTCTTAAAATCACTTTCTGTAAATTGTGCAACAACTGCATCAACCTTGGCATACAGTTCACTTGTATCCTCGGCCGGACCTGAAATAATCAATGGGGTACGCGCTTCGTCAATCAAAATACTATCCACTTCGTCAACAATCGCATAAAAGAAAGGTCTTAATACCTGTTGTACCTTACTAAACTTCATATTGTCACGCAAATAATCAAAACCCAATTCTGAATTTGTTACATACGTAATATCACACGCATATGCCGCGCGTCTTTCCTCATCAGTCATATCATGTTGAATAATTCCAACCGTCAAACCCAAGAAACGATAAATTTCCCCCATCCAGTTCGCATCACGCGATGCCAAATAATCATTTACCGTAATCAGGTGCGCCCCTTTGCCATGCAATGCCTTTAAAAACATTGCTAATGTCGCAACCAGTGTTTTTCCTTCACCTGTTTTCATTTCCGCAATCTGACCATTTGTCAACACCATACCACCAATCATCTGAACATTAAAGTGGCGCAGCCCAATTGTACGAACCGATGCTTCGCGCACCAACGCAAAGGCATCTGGCAAAATATCTTTTTCATGTTCACCTGCAATTAAGCGCTCGCGCAAGGATACTGTTTGCGCGCGCAATTCATCATCTGTCATCGCATGATATTTCGGTTCCAAATCATTGATCAAAGATACCGTCTTGTCATAACTTTTTACCAATCTGTCATTTGCAGAACCCAACAATTTACCAATTACATTTTTAATCATTTTTCTTCCTTATTTTATCACGCAATATATAGCAACTTTGCACCTTTCGGTCAATCACTTTATGATATAATAACATTATTTAAATTAAACAAGTGCAAAATGCAAAAAAATCTGATAAAATGCCATGGCAAAGCAGGGGAGGATTAGCATTATGCAAGAACAAATTCATAACTTAAATCCAAAAGATATCACCAGTGATGTTTACATTATTGCACCAACACAAATTGAATATATCGCACGCTTGTTTGGCAACACCGTCGCCGACACAATGAACATGCGCACATTCGCACCAAAAATTCGCCAAATTGCCGAACAGGCATTACGACACGCACTACATTCCGCACGCACCCAGGGCGCAAAATAAACAATCCCTTAAATGGGATTTTTTTATAACAAAAAACCCGCCAAACGGCGGGTTTTTCCTTCCTTGATTACCTGCACATTACCAAGACATATACCCTGGTTCACACGTGCGTTCACACTTCTTGCGTGATGCATTCCACTTTCGCGATCCTGTTTCATCTGAATAGGTGTCGCATATCAGAACACATTCGTTGTTCTCCAGTGTGTACAATTCACCTTCATACATACAGGTCGCAATCTCACAACCTTCAACATAACTGCTAGCCGCCAACTCACCACCCGCGCTGTACATATTGTTGCAGCGTCCACACTGCTTCCACAGTTCATTTGTTTGGCTGCGGTCATTCGTATAGCCTGGGTCACACTTGGTTGCGACACAATCGCCCCATGTATTCTTCTTGTGATTCCATTCGCGTACACCAATACCATGTTCTAATTCACAGACCTGTTCATCTGCCTGACATGTATTTGCCCCCAGATGATAACCATCCGCACATTCTGTGATTACACATTCACCAAACGCTTGCTTTGAGGCATCCCAGACACGCGTCGCCGCAACAGCATTAGGAACAGAACATTCTACGGTATCAACTTCGCACGCCTGGCCATTTGGATGGAATCCACTGACACACGACTCTACAACACAGTTGCCACCATCTTTCTTGTATGACAATGCATTTTCGCGTGCACATGCCTGACATTTACCACCAACCATTTCATAGTTATAGTTACATGATCTTTCTACACATGTTCCATTAACTATGTCGCACGGATTCTTGGTAACAGACATACCGTCAAATCTGCACTGTACCGGATAATTTTCAGTACCAGACACAGGAATCGCTGTTCCATAAGTGATATCATACGCATCACATTTCAGATAGCAGTCCGAAATCTCTGACGAGCCCGCCGGTGCGAACTTATGTGTTCCCTTTGTCAGATCTGAACACAGCTGTGGTTTGCCGCGTTCAATATCCGGTGTACAGATATTATTTGCTGGACATACCTTACATACACCATCACTCAAAGTGTACCCTGGACGACACAATGTTATTTCACATGTATCTGTACCGTTTGCATAGTAGTCACGACCGAGCATTTCTTGGGCACTGCTTGCCAAAGAACAACTTGTATAGCACTGTTGTGCACTTTCTGCCCCAGAATCAGATAACGCATACCCATCTGGACAGACTTCACGTCCACCTGTGCCAACACGCATTATCTTGACACCACCTGCGCAATATCCACCTGTCGCACAATCAACCATTCCCATACCAGCCGTTGCAACATACTTACCCGCTGTTGTAATCAGATAACAATTATCAACAGACCCATTCTGCGCTGCAGACTTTGTATAAACACCATCTGTCAATTCAGAACATTTATGTGGCGCGCCATTATCGTTGGCAGGGTCGCACACATTATCCGCAGGACATACCTTACATGCGCCACCCACAACTGTAAAACCAGCCTCACATAATGTAGCCTCACATGTATCAGCAACATCTGCGCCATAGTAATCTTTACCACTCATCGCTATCGCATTTTCCGTCAACGCACAACGCTGATAACATTGTGTTTCTGCACTTGCGCCAACAACTGATGAATAGCCCATACCAAACGCTGAACATGCCGAATTACCACCTGTGGCTGTATACACAACCTTTACACCACCCAAACAGTAATCGCCAACCTTACATGCTACTTCGCCTTGACCCGCAACCGCAACATACTTACCTGGTGTAGTTATCGTATAACAGCCATCTATTGACGAAGTGTTCTCTAACGACAAGGTATACTTACCATTGGTCAATTCAGAACATGTATGCGGTTTGCCACCATCATAGTTTGGATCGCACACGCTATTGGCCGGACAGCTGCCACATGTACCATTCGACAAGACAAATCCTGTCTCACACTGCACCGCCTCACATGTATCAACACCTGTTCCATAGAAGTCTTTTCCAGTCATTTGTGTAGCATGTGAATACATTGCACAGTTTGTATAGCACTGATTTTTCTCAGACGCCCCCGTTCCAGACATTGCATAATCCAATGGGCACGCTTCACGACCACCTGTGCCTGTGCGATTTACATCAACGCCACCCGCACAGTATCCACCTGCCAGACAGTCAACTTCGCCTTGACCCGCAGTCGCAACATACTTGCCCGCCGTCGTGGTCAGATAACAATTATCAACTGTACCTGTCTGTGCCGCAGACTTTGTATAAACTCCACCTGTCAACTCAGAACATTTATGTGGCGCGCCATTATCGTTGGCAGGGTCGCACACATTATCCGCAGGACATACCTTACATGCGCCACCTGCGACTGTAAAACCAGCCTCACATAATGTAGCCACACATGTATCCGCAACATCTGCGCCATAGTAATCTTTACCACTCATCGCTATCGCATTTTCCGTCAACGCACAACTTTCTGTATAGCACATATCCGCGGTCTTTGTACCAGCAGCCGACATACTATATTTACCACCAGCCAGTGTCTTACACGCTGTATTTCCACCAACACCACTTACCATAACCTTGGTGCCACCCGGACAGAAATCACCGGCCTTACATTCAACTTCACCCTTGCCAGCGGTCGCAACATACTTACCTGCGGTCGTAATCAGATAACATTCTGACGCACCAGCTTCCGAAGTATATCCCGCAGGGCAGGTTACACAACTGCTTTTCTGACCATAATATACATTATGTTCGGTCTTGTATGTTCCTGCATTACATGTTGCAAACGCATCACCATTCCAGTACTTACCATCCGCAACCACCACATAACACTTGTCAGGTGTACTTGCCCCACTGGCTGTCACGCCACTTTGCCATGCAACATCATCTGACAAATCAGCACACGATAAGTTACCACCAGAATTGCCATACGATACCTTTATATCACCCGGACAATAATAAGGCACAACACAGGTCTTAACAACGTTATCCATAATGTATTTGCCTGCCACTGTCAAAGTATAGCAATCATCAATACTATCGCTATTTGCTGCACTGCTTGCAAACACTCCATCTGTTTCGGTTGCACAACTACGCTTCGTACCATTGCTACAATAACTGCCCGCTTCACAAGCTGTACAACTGCTGGTATTCCCATAAGAAACCAAAACCGCATCCGATGTATAGTTTCCTGCTGGACAAACCGTCATTTCCGCCCCTTTTGCCGTAGCCAGATAAGAGCCCTTAGGTACAGAAATCTGACATTGTGATTCATCACTGTACCCTGTACCACCATCATCATAGCCACTTGGACATTCGGTACGACAACCTGCAACACCAATTGTTACCTTGCCTTCACCAGGACAATAATACCCCTTTGGACATGTCACAAAAGAAGTCCCATTATAGTACATACCCGGCTGACACATCTCAACATTTATTACCCATTTTGCGTACAAGGTCTTATTTGCCGTGCACCCGCCCGCTGGGATTGATGATATCGCACTGCCTGCGGTTGCAACATTATCATACCAACCTTCAAAGCGGTAATCCTCACGCGAGATCTGGGCTGCCGTTGGCAATACGATTACCCCCGTTTCAACAGTACATTGTGAAACCTGGGTATAGTTACTACCTATCTTGCCCCCATTTGTTTCCAATGTTAAACCGTATACGACCGCATCACAAACAGGATTATATGCACCATTATTCTGCAAATTATCGTAATTAGACTTACATTCCGTTGCATAAGTACAAACCCCTAACGGTGCTGTCAAATTACATTTTGCACCATTACCCGCAGCACAGGCTGTACACGCCTTCCACACAGGATACAGCGTAACCGTTGTATTGTTAACCTGTGTCAAATTAACAACCTTCTGCCCATCGGTATATTCCGGCGTTGCTGCATTTGGCTCTGTCGCCCATCCCATGAACTGACGATCATTCGTTGCCGAAGTAAAGGCATTCGGAGTCAAATTCAATGGTTCATCACAGGTATGAGTAACACTTTCCATAACCCCTGAAGCACCTGCGGCATTGTATTTAACTGTATATGTATTCACATTCCACCATGCATACAATGTAGTATCTGCGGATACATCTGGCGCATCCAATATAGCCCCCATTGCATCTATCACACGAACACCACCTTCCAATGCCGTTCTCTTGGTATAATATCCTGCGAAGGTATAACATGGACGCACCGGAACCGCAACCTTAGAAATCTTATCCGTTGCTGCAGCATTACTATACCAGCCAGTATTATACTTCTCGTATATAGTATTATTTGCTGTTTCGCCACCATTGACATCCAATGTAAAGGTGTAAACATGTGGTGTACACAGTTCCTCTGGCGCAGACGCCGAACCATCTGTCGGATCTATATCAGCACTCTCATTCTTATCATAGCCCGTATTACATGTGAACGATGAATCAGGGCAAACATATGCAGCTGCAGAACCAGGCAACGGCTTATCAGTACCATAGAACAAATATCCACCGCCTAATACAGAGTGAGTTGAATTATACGTACATGTTCCCATTTCTTCCAATGGACAGATCGGTGCAGTACATGGCAAATCAACAGACTTAAAGCACGCTGTTGCCCCTGTATTAGAATCTGCAACATATTTTACCAACGAAGGATACGATGTTTTGAACGAACCATCGCCCAACGTCGTACATGATACACAACTACCATCTTCAATATCTCCTGTTGGAGTATAGTATGTGCCAGCCTTACAAGATACCTTGATTATATCACAATAGGTACTATCAGAACTTCCTGGTGCAGCCACACACATATCAGGATTTGCTTTATAAGTCACTCCCCTAAATCTAAGATCATTGTATTGGCAATTGTTCGCGCCCTTGGCTTCACATTCTGCATCATCATGTGAACACCAGCATTTCGGTACTTCTTTATAACATTGTCCTTCTTCAGATGCGCCAGCAACACTATTTGGATAATCTGACGGACATTCTGCGACCGGACATGTTTCAGATGTTTCCGTGCTCCATTTTCCACCGGCACAATACTTGCCTGCAGGACATTCCTCTACTTGACCAGACTCTTTGTTATAGTATGTACCTGGTGCACATTCACCATCTGCCATCCATTGTGCAAACAATGTAATATCACTATCGATATCCCACTTTGCAGGTACTCCATTCATATTGTAATACTGTACACCACCTGTCTGTGCAGAGTAGTACCCCTTGAATATAAAGTCTGTCTTCGTTGGCATAACAGCATCTGGCAACACCTCGCCAAATGTTGCAATCACGGACGCGGTACCACCGACACCACCATTTTTATCAAATGTCACAGTATATGTATTAGCAGTCCACTTAGCATACAATTTGTAATCTGACAAACATGCACCCTTTGCAATCACTGTAATCGGACTTCCTGTAAAATCAGAATTCTGATACCAACCACCAAATGTATAGCCCGTTTTTGTTGGCTTTGGCAGGGTTATATCCGCCGTTTCAACAGTACATGAGCTTGGTGTTACACTGCTGCCTCCAACAATTGTGCCACCATTTGCATTCATTGATATATTGTATTTTACAACCGTACAGGTTTCTGCACCTGTTTGCCCATTCGTTGAATATCCATCCATACATGTTGCACAACTATCTTTGTCTCCATACAAAACAGGATGTTCTGGCAATACAGTATTTTCTGGGCAGACCTTAACTTCTGCTGCATCAAAATCAAAATAATGCCCCGCCTGGATAGATGTTACACAATTGCTAGGAGTAGACAGACCTATTTTACCATGTCCATTATCCTTCCATTCTAAGCCAGCATACTCTAACTGAGCGCATGTTTTCGCGCCACCTGTTGAACCATAATACACTGTCACACCACCCGGACAATAATACCCAGCACTACAGGTAACTTGTTTTGCATTCTCTAAAGCAACATAATTACCCGGCGTTGTTACCAAATAACACTGATTTTCTGCAGTTGCTCCTTTGTTGCTGGTATACCCAATCGCACACGAATATGCGACACCTGCAATGCAATAACTGCCTTCAGGACATATTGCAGGTGCACTCACACCCGACACACAAACTTCCCCATTGGCACAGGCATACATTCCAGCCGCCTCAGCACCAACATATTCTTCCCCACCTGGGCAGTAATTACCTGCTTCGCACACAAGAACTTCTCTGCCGTTCCAATAATAACCAGACGCCAACACCCCAGATTCTGGCACACACGATGCAGAACCTGCCTCTGAAGTATATCCTGCCTCACACGGTGTACAAGCTGTCCCCGTTGTACCATATGCAACCAATCCCCCTTCACTGTAAGTGCCCGCTTCACATGTGCCAACAGAAATAGCTCCATCAACCCAATCTGCCGACTTCAAATAACTGCCTGCCGGCATAACAAATTCGCATTCGGCAATCGATACTGCAACAACATCACCATATGTTTTCAGCTGATAATCACCAATGGCAGGACAGGCGACCGCTCCATTGCCAATCGCCCCATCTTCTGTACGAAGATCAGCATAAATTTTACCACCCGGATAATAATACAAATGCCCTTCATTCGAGCTAACCCCTGTTGCAAAAGCGTTTTTCGCAACATCATAATATTGACCAGCCCCAACATTAGCAACAAAGCAATCTCCCTCCTCATCACTTTGCAATACACTAGAAGGGAAGTCTGTTGGACATTTTGTCGCTACAACCGCACCAGAAATACAATAAGAACCAGCTGGACACTCCATCTGTGCACATCCATCCTTCATATTACCTTCACCAGGGCAGTAATAACCCGCCGGACACGGTTTTGCAACATTACCTTCATACGCATATCCTGCATCACAGCCATTGGCAGAATACAGTGCCGTAAAGGTCACATCTTTGGTATAGTTAAAGTTTTCTATCACTTCTCCAGGCAAATATGTCACAGCGAACGATTCGGATGCGCCAAAAACAGACGCAAAAAAAGCCAGAATTCCTGATATTAAGTGCTTCAATTTCATGTACTTACCCTCTCATTAATATGAATCCTAGAAAAAAAACAGCCTTTTGGGCAAGTGAAAAATAATAAAAAAAACTTTATTTTATCGGCTGTATATACAGATATGACAAACCATTTCTTAGGCAACCCAAAGACACAACTTAACGTTGTGCTTTTTTTGTCAATTCTTCAAACATTTCTTTAAATAAAATATGCGCACGTTCTAATGCACCCGCACGCCATCTAACATCTGATGGATACCAACTTTCCGTTAAATTGGCCCAAGTTTGTGGATTAATTTTTCCATGATTAATCAAATCATAGCGTGCATCACCCATATCCATTCTTTTGTAAATTGGTGACATAATTGGAAACTCGCCAGTACCAATTTCAAAGTCGGCTGTATATACAGGCAATTTTGGCGTTGCATATCGTGCCTCCAGACAATCAACCAAATCGCCCAACAGGGTTGGTCCATTTACCGCTAACTCATCAGAAACAATTTCCGTACCACGCAACATATCTGAAAAATACCGCGTATTTTCATGCTGTTTTGGATGCGACACCAACAAATGAGATGATACGTATGCACGTTTTCTGTTAAATCGCCCCAGACCTGTATGTAAACCAATAGAAGTCAACGATTTTGCACCACACATAAGATTATCATATATACTTAACGCCATTTTATTTTCTGTCATAGGCGCCATACCGCCATAGAACAACCCATACGGATGTTTATACTGCCCATAACTAATCGCACTCCATACACCATCACGCAAATGTTTCTGACGAAATTCTTTAATTTGGTTTTTCTTTTTAATTTTGTCTGGTCTTGACAACAGCAAATCATGTGCCAAATCGTACTTTGGATTTTGGGGCAGGGCAGATTTATTATCAAAATCAACCCCAAAGTTTCTATTTAAATCAACCAAACCACCATGCGTCTTGTCCATAACTTCACGCATGCGGTTTTGCATTCCCCAACCATTGATAACATGCACCAAAACAATTTTATATTCATCTAATAATTTTGTCGGCAAATTATCCGCCATCTTATCCAGGAACATATTTTGCGCAGCGCTGCCAAAATAGCCTTCAATTCCATGCACACCTGAATTAATCACAACAAGATTTTCGCCATTACCAATTGTCAGATATGGAATATCGTATTCATGCCCTGAAACAACACACCACCGCAACACACCACGACCTTGTGCATTTTTAATAAATTTATCCGTTGCCTGATACCAATTTTCTGAATAGTAATCTTGAAACATAATTTTGCCTTTGGTTTTCTTCTCTCTCCCGCAGGCCCTGTACTACATAACTTTACCCTGGGTTGGATAAAAGGTTAGTTGAATTTTTTCCCACTTTGAAAATTCTTTTTCTGGCAACATACGCAATGGCTGACAGCGATTTATAGCATCCCGAATTGTCCCCAAGACATAAGCAAACGCAGCATCTGTTTCTTCACGTGCCTGGGATTCAAACCAAACATCACGCACTGTACCGTTCTTTCGCATTGTCAAATGTGCAACAGCACGAATATCGGCTATATCTGGACGCGCTGAATCAATCACCCAACAACGCGTCATTGCCACACGCAACGCATCAACAACAGAAACCGTCAACGTTCTGTCCAACGACAAAACCTCGCGATTGACACGAACAACCTTGCGTTTTTTCGGAACAGGAGCATTTTCAACCGGTTTTGATTCTTGTTTTTTTTCCTGTTCCTTTTTATCTTCTATCTTTTTTTCTTCGGGTGCTTCTTCTTGTTTCTTTTCAGGTTCTTCAACCAATGTTGGTTGTTTTATCTCTTCTGGCTCAGTCTCCGATATTTCTTCTTTTTTATCAAGTTTGGCATCCGGCACAGGGGTTGGCTCTCCTGGCTTTGATTCAGCAACATTACCAACATTATACAGTTTTGTTTCATCTCCCGTCACAACAACATCATTTAAATCAATTTCCATAATTTGAATTCTGTCTGGCGCGACCATTTTTGCACGATTAACCACCACCGCAAAAGAAGTAATTAAAACCGCCACCAAAACCAGGTGCCCCGCGACAGAAATCAAAATATTCTCTGATGAAAATCGGTTAAATTTCGCCATTTATTTTATTCCGGTTGCGTACGCAGTCCAACCTTTTGAAAACCCGAATCTTTCAATTTACCCATCATGCTCATTACCGCGCCATAATCCGCATGTGTATCTCCACTTATCATAATGGTTAAGTTTGGATTTTCCCCACGCATTGCAATTGCACGTTTTACAATTTCATCCCTTGGCAATTCCATCTCTGACAGAAAGTATCGCCCACGCGAATCCACACTGATTTGAATTGCATGATCATTACCTGTCATTGCCGATGCACCTGCGCGCGGCAATTCCAAATCAATCCCTGTTGTCATCATAGGTGTCGTCACCATAAATACCGCCAACAGCACCGTCATAACGTCAATCATTGGCGTTAATTGAATTGAACTGTCAGTATTTCTGCGTCTTAGTCTGGACATCTATCACACCATTATTTTTGATTTTTATGTTCTTTACATGCACATTCCAGTCGTTCATACAAATCATCTGATTTTCTTGTAAAATACTGGTGAGCAATCGCCGCCGGAATCGCCGCAATCAACCCCAGCGCAGTCGTACCCAATGCAACCGCCAAACCTGGCGCAATCACACCAATACTGACCGATTGATTAACACCAATCGCCGCAAAAGAATCCATAACCCCCCAAACAGTTCCAAACAAACCAATAAATGGCGAAATATACGCAACCATCGACAAAAACCACAGATTTTTATCAAACGGACGAATAAAGACATCAATATTTTCATCTGGCTTCATTTTCATGGGAGTTCTTTTTTGTGCCCGCCACAGGCGAATCTTCTCAACAATTACAGCCCATGAAACGACACTAAAAATTACCAAAACGATTGACACAAACACTGTCAACCAATCACCCGTAAACAAACTTAACAAAGAAAAACTTCCTTCCATCTCTCTAACCCTTTTTATCTAAAATTAAACTAAACCCGTTATAAATTCCGCAGGTATCCGCTTTGGGCGCATATCACCCCCCAAGTACGCAACCTTAAGATTAATTATAGCACAAACGGCACCATCTTTCACGAACTTTTGTTCTATTCTAACAATTGCCGCTCCAACATCAACCATTTGCGTTTCAACCACAAATTCATCTGCTGCACGCAACGGTTGCAAATATTTGATATTCAACTCGCGAATAACAAACCCAACATCATCGCCAACCACAACATGTCCACGCAACCAATTCATACGCGCACGTTCTGCAATTTCTAAGTATCGCGCATGATAAACAATCCCTTCGGCATCAGTATCCGCATACGCAATTGTAAATGGGAAAACATGCGTTTTGTTCACCTCTAATCCTCCACACTAATTTGTACACGCGCAGTACCAGAATTAATCATGTCTAATTTTTTCGCCGCCGCACGGGACACATCAATAATGCGCCCCTTGGAAAACGGGCCACGGTCATTAATCACAACACTTACTCTTTTTCCATTTTCCAAATTTTTTACCAACAGCCGTGTCCCAAACGGTAATGTTTTATGCGCTGCAGTCATCTTGTTCTGATTGTATCGTTCACCACTGGCAGTTTTGCGACCATGAAACTTCTTCCCATACCAAGAAGCAATACCTGTTTCATAATACCCATCTGCACTCTTCAACGGCTGATATGTTTTACCAGCAACTGTATATGAACGCGTATTATTCTTATAAACAACATCTGACGCACAACCAGCAACAATCAGCATAACAGCAAAGACAACGACAAACCTAAACATTTATTTTTCCAATCCCAAATGCCGATAGCCCGCATCCGTAATAACGCGCCCACGGGGTGTACGCTGAACAAAGCCTAATTGCATCAGATACGGCTCAATAACATCCTCTATCGTATCAGCGGGTTCCGATAACGCTGCTGCCAAATTCTCAATTCCAACTGGGCCACCGGCATAGAACTTGATAATCATATTCATGTATTCACGATCTATCTCATCCAAACCACATTCATCAATATGCAATTGAAACAAGGTGGTCTTAATCGTATCTGCAGTTATTTGATTTTTACCCAACGCCGTTGCAAAGTCACGTGCGCGTTTCAACAAGCGATTTGCAATACGGGGTGTACCACGGGACGAACGCGCCAACATCAGTGCACCATCTGCATCAATCGGTGTTCCCAAAATATTTGCACTGCGCATAATAATCCGCGCCAAATCTTCTGGGGAATAGAACGTCAGCCTTAAATCAATTCCAAATCGGTCACGCAACGGATTCGACAGCAAGCCCGTACGCGTTGTCGCCCCAACCAACGTAAACGGGGGCAGGTCAATACGCACACTTTTTGCGCTGGGACCTTCACCCAGCATAATATCCAACTTGAAATCTTCCATTGCAGAATACAAAACTTCTTCAATCGCCGTCGGCAAACGATGAATTTCATCAATAAAAAGCACATCCATCGGTTCCAACGCTGTCAAAATAGCCGCCAAATCCCCTTGCTTGGTCAACATAGGTGCCGCTGTCGCCCGAAAGTTTGTTCCCAATTCATTTGCAACAATATGCGCCAGTGTTGTCTTACCCAACCCCGGGGGGCCATACAACAACACATGATCCATTGCCTCACCACGCGAACGCGCACCAGAAACAAACACCGACAAATTTTGTTTTAAACTTTCATGCCCAATAAAGTCAGTCAATGACCGCGGACGAATTGTCGCTGCCATTTCATCCGGGATATTCGCATCTAAAAAACGTTCTTTACTCTGCATTATTACAACAACTTATCTTCTTCGTTTTCACGTCCCACATAGGCCTTTAAATCATTGTACATTTGGCGCAGGTCTGCTGGCTGGCTGTACATTGAATCTGCACCACGCACACGAATTGTTTCCAAATCAATTTGTGCTTGTTTTTTCAAAACCTGGGTCAGGTGCGTTGCAAATGCACGCGCTTCATCCGATTCTGCTGCCCCTTGCAACAACAAGCCACGATTTGGTCGAGGCGACAAAAACGCAAAATCAGACACAGATACATCAGGCGACACTAACGCAAAACCAGAAATTTCTGGTCTGCGCATCATAGCCTGCAAAACATACCAGGCACCCAATTGATGTCCTGCCAACCAAATCTTATCGCTGTCTTCGTTATGATTTTGAATCCAGTCAATCACCGTGGCAATATCCAACATATTTTCAGTTGTTGTTCCAATTACCCCTTCGGAATCGCCAACACCACGATAGTTAAACCGCACCACCGAGAAACCAATATCCATAAACGCACGAAACATTGCATACGAAACCCGATCGTTCATATGATATTTCTGACGCGGATTACCCGACAACACCACCGCCAACGGCGCCGATGGCTGGGCAGACTTATGATACACAGCATGCAACTTACCAGACTCACCAGAAATAATTAAATCAACCATTACTTTTCCACCTTTCTTATTTAATTCTGTACCAACAGTAGAACAAACCCATATCAAATTTCAATAAAAAATTTTCACTTTACACAAATATCTAAAATGTTCTAAGATTCAACACGAGAGAACAAAAGGCCATATCATGCTAAGACTATTATCTATTGCGTTTTTGACTGTTTTTTGCGGTTTTTCCGCATTTTCTGCGACCGAAGAAGTTATAAATCAGGATTTTCAAACAATATACACCCAAACGCCTGTACAATCATACTACGCATACCCAGACGATCCAAACTTTATCCCAGAATCTGAATTTATGGTTCGCGCTGACAGTTTGGATTACGACCAAAACATAGATGATGCACGCGCCGCGGAAGAGGCCGCACACCCCGGCGTAATGTTTGCAGATCGCCCAATGGTCATATGCCGTAATTTTGGGTGCACCAGATTAAACGAACGCATTACCCGTTCGTTCTTATTCAACAGCCTGACAAACATGTTCTTAATGAATGCACACTCTCGCGTATATATATGTGAAGCCGATCCTTTCTCGCGCGATTGTTTACAATCTGGCATATCTTTTCCCGTACGCAGCGGCATTGCAAATGCGATGGTCAAAATCCCCAAGGCCACCATTTCCCAGGTCAGCACATCAACCGGCCTGTCCAAGGCAACTGTTGGTATGACCTATGAATTTCTGGTAAATGGCATTGACCGTGTATGCGAACCAACCGTAATGGACATTGTTGTTCCTGTAAACTCAGAAGCATTACTGTCCAATCGTGAATTCGCCTGCAACATGACCAGCGATGGTATCAGCAGCGTATCCTTGATATTAAGCATCGATTACATCGACCTTGATTATGGCATAATCGGTGGCTATTATTCACTGGGAATGCAGGGTCCAACAACAGGTGGCGGCACAGGATACGCCTTGTTCAAGACGGAATTTACAACCGGTGGCATGCAGTTCCGCGCCGCGGTCTACGAAGAAGACACGATGGGCGCAAATAACGCCATGCGCACAATACAACCTGGCGAATACGCCGTTGAACCATTAAAGAAGTAAATGACCAAAACCGTTTTAATTGTTGATGACGATGATATATTGCGCAATACACTGGCACGTGGATTGCGCAATGATGGTTTTTATATACTAACCGCCAATTCTGCTGAAAACGCAACAGATGTATTAAATCGCATATCAGTTGATGCGATTGTATTGGACAGAATGATGACTGGCATGGACGGATTAAGTTTTTTAAAACAACTGCGTGCATCTGGCAATCAAACCCCAACAATTATGCTAACAGCAATGACGGGGCCTGAAAACGCCATTGATGGATTATCTGGTGGCGCAAACGACTATCTGGCAAAACCCTTTCAAATTCGCGAATTAATTTTGCGTCTGAACAATATTATAAAACCTACAAATATCACAATGCCAACAGGCCTGGCCCTTATCAACAATGATTTTTTTGCAACCGCACCCGATACTGGGGAACAAAAATTACTTGCTCTGTCTGGCGAAGAAAAGAAACTGTTGCACAGTTTAACCCATCCAATTGGTAATATCGTATCTGCATCACCAATGGTTGCAAAACGCTTGCGCAACAAATTAAATGTTGTATTATCTACACTGGACATAATAACAATTCGGGGCCAAGGCTATAAATTAATAGACCTGTCTGCCGACAAACAAAAACGGTAAAAGAATGAGATTAACACCACGAACTTTTTTATGGCGCACAATATTGATGATTTTAATTCCACTGATTGTGGCATTAGCAATTATTGCAAACGCCTTTTTTGGCAATCACTGGTCACGTGTACACGACACGCTGGCGCGCACATTGGCCGGCGAAATTACAACAATGACCAAATTTATTGACGAAGGCAACACAGACGCTGTTGAAAAAATGGCAAGCGACATTGGTATAAATGTCACATTCCATGACAAACTGAACCGCCCAAAGCATAACGACAATCACGCCCGTGAAACAGGTAAACTGGCATCAGAATTATCAAAACGTCTGCAACGTCGCACACAAATCTACACCGACCGTGGCAAGCGTTTGGTTTACATTGATGTTCCAACACGCGACAATCGCATTGCGACATTTGGCACATCACTGTACAGAATATATTCAACCAGTACAGAAGTCTTTTTAATCTGGTTATTGGGTTCAATATTAATCGTATCAATACTGATTACACCATTTATCATCATGCACACACGCAGCATTCGTCGCATCGCACACGCCGCCAGCCGCTTTGGCCGTGGCCTGGACGCACCCGGGTTTATTCCAACCGGTTCCAAAGAAATCCGCGAAGCCGCAAAATCTATGATAACAATGAAAGAACGTCTGGATCGATACAATCGCACACGTACAGACATGCTGAACGCGGTCAGCCATGACCTAAAGGCACCACTGACGCGTATGCGCCTGGCCATTGAAACTAACAGCGCAACAGACACAGACCTGATACGCGACATAGACCGCATGACAGAAATGGTAAACGGATACCTGGCGTTCGCACGTGGCGAAGCCCCCGAAATAGAACAGGCAACAGAATTACCACCAATGTTGACACGCATTGCGCGCGACGCGGCACCTGACAAACGCATAATCACTGATTTCCCTGATGCGCCGGTTCAATTTTATGCACGCCCAATGGCATTGGCACGCGCGTTCAGCAACATTATTGAAAATGCAGCCAAGTATTCGCATAAAATCATAAAAATAACCGAACGCGACACAGACGAAACCGCCGAAATTATTATTGAAGATGACGGTCCCGGAATCCCAGACGAACGCAAGAAAGATGCACTGCGCCCATTTGTGCGCCTAGACGATGCACGACGCAGCGACACCGGCGGAACCGGATTGGGGCTATCCATTGCCCAGACCGCAATTGAAAATCACGGCGGCCAATTATTCCTGGAAGACAGCGAATTCGGTGGTCTACGGGTCAGGGTTGTTTTACCAATATAATACAAACATCACAGAATCAGGGTTTTAGAAATGAATTTATATAAACATGTATCAAATGCAATAAATGAAAAATTGGGCACATCTGTAAATCTGGAAGTACCCCGTAATCGTGACTTTGGCGATTTTTCAACAAATGCAGCCATGGTAATGGCAAAATCCGCCGGGAAAAACCCACGCGAATTGGCGGCCGAAATTCTGCCAAAAATAACCGAACTGGATTTTGTTGCAGACGCATCAATTGCAGGCCCTGGTTTTATCAACATTAAATTAAAAGACGAATTTATTTGGGAATCCGCCTGCGCCCCACAGTCACCTAAATCTGACACCCCCATGACTATCGACTTGGACTATGGTGCATACAATGTTGCAAAGTCCTTGCATATTGGCCACCTGCGCACATCTATTGTTGGCGACACATTTAATCGCATTGCAAAATTATTGGGACATAAAACATATTCTTGGAATCATATTGGCGACTGGGGCAAACCAATGGCATTAATTATTGCATGGATTGAACGGTTGCACCCGGAACTGCCGTATTTCAGCGATAATTTCGACCCAGCTACACCGGTTGATTTTGAAATTAACCCAACAGAATTGAACGCATACTATCCTGCAGCCAGCACTTTCGCCAAAGAAAATCCTGATTTTCAGGCCCACGCCCAAGACATCAAGGCAAAATTCCAAAATGGACACCCTGGTTATTTTGCCCTATATGAAAAATTCCTGAAAATATCCATGAAAATGATGCAGGAAACTGTCAGCCGTCTGAACATTCTACCATTTGATTATGACTTGGGCGAACGCAACGCCGCAAAATATCTAGATAAAGTCGAAAAAATCCTGCGCGCCAAAGATTTAATTTCTGAAAGTGACGGCGCCCAGGTTATCGTTGTTAAGCGTGAAGACGACAATAAACCAATGCCACCGTATATGTGGACGGACTCACGTGGGGCAGATACATACGACTCAACTGACCTGGCAGCAGTATATTGCCGTAAAATGACAGACAATCCAGATAAAATCATTTATTTCACAGACCTGCGCCAAAGTTTGCACTTTGAACAGTTATTCCGCGCTTCCCAAATTTCTGAAATATTTGATTACAACAACCTGGAACATATAGGATACGGTACAATCAACGGTCGCGACGGCAAGCCATTCAAAACCCGCGATGGCAATGCCGCCGGCCTGGATGACATTATTGACGCAGTTAATATTGCCGTTCGTGAACGCGTATCAGAATCTGGCAAAACACTGGACGAAGGCACAATCCGTGCAATCGCATTGGCCGCGGTAAAGTTCAACGATTTAATGCACGATGTACGTTCTGACTATATCTTTGACCCTGCATCCGTCACCAGTTTCGAAGGTCGCACAGGGCCATACATCCTGTATACTGCCGTCCGCCTGAACAGCGTATTAAAGCGCGCCACAATGACTGCAAGCCCCACATATATGCCAATGAATGCAGACGAACGCAATCTGTTAATCAGCGTATTGGATTTTGAACGCACAGTTATCAACGCATTTGAAAACCGCGCCACAGACATGATTGCGAACTATGCGTATGATTTGTGCCAATTAATTAACACATTTTATCACAATTGCCCAATCCTACGTGAAGATACGCCGTCAGATATACGGGCAGGGCGCCTGCATATTGTAAACGTGGCACATGATACATTATTGAAAACGATTGATTTAATGGGACTAATTGTTCCTAGCGAAATGTAATCAAAATAAAAACGCCCACCTGGGCGTTTTTATTTCAAAACACTTACACGGTACAATAATACCGCAATGTTTTTTCTTGACTTTTCTGGGGCTTTGCGTCATAATACGCACCGCTATAACAATAAATAAACAAGGAAAACAAAAATGGCAGCGACAAAATCGTTAAAAAAGTGCGAATTAGAAGCCAAATGGTATCTGATTGACGCAACTGATTGCACATTGGGTCGTTTGGCGGCATATACCGCAAACATCCTGCGTGGCAAGCATAAGCCAACATGGACACCAAACATGGATTGTGGTGACCACGTTATCATCATCAACGCAGATAAGGTTGCATTATCTGGACACAAGGCTGACAAAGACCGTTTCTTCTGGCATTCATTGTGGACTGGTTCTTTGAAATCACGCACATTGGGTCAGATGCGCAGTGAAAAACCAGAAAAATTGGTTTTCAACGCCGTAAAACGCATGATGGGCCGCCGCACAGCAGTTGCTTTGGCAAACCAGCGTTTAACAAAACTGCATGTTTATGCAGGGTCTGAACATAAACACGAAGCCCAGAAACCAGAAGTTATTGATTTCGCAGGCTTGAACCGCAAGAACAAAAGGGGCGAATAATGGCAGAAGCAAAAAAAACAGCAGCAAAAACAACAGCAAAGAAAGCTGCCCCTGCAAAGAAAGCAACCGCTAAGAAGGTTGTTGCACCAAAATTGACAGATGCAACATACGCAACAGGCAAACGTAAAGATTCAGTTGCACGCGTATACTTGATGCCAGGCAAGGGCAACATCACAGTTAACGGTAAACCATCCAGCGAATACTTCCGTCGTGCAGTATTACAGATGATTATCGCACAGCCATTTGGCATCACAAAACGCGAAACATCTTATGACATCGTTGCAATGGTCGAAGGTGGCGGTTTGTCTGGCCAAGCAGGCGCAGTAAAACACGGTATTTCCAAGGCATTGGAAAAAATTGAACCAGAATTACGCGCAGCGTTAAAGTCCGCAGGCTTCTTGACACGCGACAGCCGTGTTGTTGAACGTAAACACTACGGTTTCCGCAAGGCACGTCGTTCTACACAGTTCAGCAAACGTTAATTCGTTTCTGTACAGAAAAAAAATCCCACTCTGGTGGGATTTTTTATTATTGCTTTCATATAAAAACATTGTATAATCACGGGGCAATTCTACTATTAACAGGGGAAACAAATGTTTAAAAAAGAAAAAATCAAAGATTTACATTATTCCGTTAATGGCCTGATTTCTGCGAATGATTTGCAGGCCGCAGCCGACGAAATTTTATTAGAATACGGCAAAAAGGTTAAAATGCCGGGCTTTCGCGAAGGCAAGGTTCCACTATCAATTTTGCGTCAAAAATACAACGCATCTGCATATGGCGAAGCAATTGATAAATTAATGAACGACGATTTAAACAACTATATCGCAGAAAAGAAAATTCGCTTGGCTGGCGCACCAAAGGCTGACCTGGCGGGTTGGGAAATTGGCAAAGACGCAGAATACTCATTAGAATTTGACATTCTGCCAACATTGCCAGAAATTGACCTGAGCAAAATCACTGTCACTAAAAAGGTTGCAGAGCTGGATGAAAAAGAAGTTGAAACTGCACTGGAAAACATCCGCAAATCACGTAGTGTTGCAGAAAAACAAGACGAAAAATACAAAGCTGCCAACGGCGACGTTGCTGTTATTGACTTCAAGGGTTTTGTAAATAACGAAGCTTTTGAAGGTGGCGAAGCAAAAAAACACCACCTTATTTTAGGCTCTGGTGCTTTTATTCCAGGTTTCGAAGACCAAATCATCGGTCATAAAATTGGCGACAAATTTGATGTAAATGTTAAATTCCCATCTGATTATCATGCTGAAAACCTGGCGGGCCAAGATGCGCGCTTCGAAGTCGAAATTCATGAAATTCGTAAACATATCTTGCCAGAATTAAATGACGAATTGGCAAAACAGGTTGGCCAGGAAACGGTTGATGCCCTGCGCGAACACATTCGCAATATCTTGAACGAACAATATGCAGATGTTGCACAACGCGAAATGCGCGACGAATTATTGGATGTTTTAGCCGATAAAGTAAAATTAGACCTGCCTGAAACATTGGTTGAACAAGAATACAATATGGCAAAATCTGAATTTGACCGCAACCATGCACACTGTGGCGATGAAAAATGCGACCACAAATGGGACGAAAAATCAGAACGCAAAGACGCAGAACGCCGCGTAAAATTAGGTCTGATTTTGGCAGAATGGGGTACACAAAATAATGTAGAGGTCACACGCGACGACCTGCAACAGGCAATCTGGGCCGAAGCGGCACGCTATCCAGATCCAAAACAGGTATTTGAATTCTATAACAAGAATCAAAATGCCTTGGCAATGTTGCGTGGCATGTTATTTGAACGCAAGGCCCTGGATGCAATGTTAACAAATGTCAAGACCAAAGAAAAAAAGGTCAAAGCAGACGAATTGTTTAAACAAGCATCTGTCCGTTAATTAGTGGCGCGCCAACCGGCGCGCTTTTTCTTATATTATGGAGAATAACTATGCAAGCATACCTTGACATATTAAAAAACATACACAGCAACTGTACCGAATATCGCAACAATCGCACCGGCATTCCTGACATTGGTCTGGGGCACGGCGCAACATTTGTCCACGATATGAACATGGGATTTCCACTGATTACAACCAAGAAAATGGGGTTAAAAAACATCGCAACAGAACTAGAATTTTTCCTGCATGGAATTACCGATAAAAAATGGCTAACTGACCGCAACTGTAAAATCTGGAATGAATGGGCAAACCCAATAAAGGTCGAACAGGAATACAATCTAAAACGCGGATTACTGGAATACCAGGGCAAGCGCAAACTAGACACAAACCAACAAAAAATTCTGCGCAATTCCATAATGGATAACGAACGTGACCTGGGGCCAATTTATGGATTTCAATGGCGGCACTTTGGTGGCGAATACCAGTGGGATTTGGGACGCATAGAACGCAATCCAACCGATAACTTTAACCCACAAAAACCCGGCATAGACCAGGTTGCAAACGCCATAGATAAATTAAAGAATAATCCAACCGACCGGCGTATAATTGTTTCGGCCTGGAATCCGGTTGATTTTCCACAAATGGCATTGCCACCATGCCATGTCATGCACCAATTAATCGTGCGCGACGGCAAATTAAATCTAATCTGGACCCAGCGGTCATGCGATATGTTCTTGGGCATTCCATATAATATCGCCAGCTATGCATTATTGCTGTTATTATACGCAAAAGAAGCAGGCTTGAAACCTGGCATTCTAAAAGGCGAACTACATGACGCGCACATATACCAAAACCATCTGCCCCAGGTTGCCCAGCAACTTCAGCGCACACCATACAAACTGCCATCTGTTGAAATACCAGATGAAAATTGGCATGGCATGTTAAATTGGCACGCAGACGGTGGTTTTAAACTAAAAGACTATGTTTGTCACGAACGACTGCGTGGCGATGTTGCACGATAAGAAAAAAGCGCCCAACAGGGCGCCTCTTTTTTTTTAATTCATTGGTGGAAAACAATCATCTGTTCCAATGGCACAGCATAAATATTCGCCATCTACATCTGCCAATTCTTCCCCAGCACAGCACCCATCCGCATCTGGCGCATTTCCATCCGCACAGGTTTCTTGTGTTTCTGTTTCTTCAAAAACCTGTTGTGTCACATATTGATGTGTCGCAGGTTCAATTTCTTGTTCTTCTACAATTGTTGGGCGAACAATTTGGGCATCTGCCATAACATCAACCCCCATATCCTCTTCCAACATTTCATCAATTTCTTGAACAACTGTCGCAGAATCCGTTTCATATTCTTCATCCGCCACAAACATTTTTTCATTTTGCGAAACACCATATGCCGGCTTGCTGGCCAGAATTTCTTCTTCTGTCATAATTTTTTTTGCAGGCTGCGCATCTTCTTCCGTCAAGAAAGGCGATACGGGCTCAATAACAGCAACTGTTGGCTCTGGCACAACTGTTACAGGTTCTTCCACAACTGGCGTCACGGGCACTGGTTCTGGTTCAACTGCAACCTCTAACTGAACAGGTTCTGGTTCAACAACAGGAACAGGTTCCGGCACAACATCTGGGATTACCACAGGTTCTGGCTCTGCAACCGGTACAGGCTCTGGTTCTGTGACCACCACTTCTTCTTCAACAACTGGCGTCACCTCTTCAACGGTCACTTCTGCCACAACTGGCTCTTCTGACACTTCTTCTTCAACTACCGTCGCCACCTCTACCACAGGCTCTTCTGCAGCCACGACTTGCTCTTGCTGTGTTTTTGCCCCCAATTCTGGAACAGATTTATTTGTCGTATTTTGATAGAACCATAATGTAAACACAGACAAAACAATCAATATAATTAACAATACATAATACAGCATTGTTGGCTTGCGCGGTGTAATCGTCGCATCTGCCACAGGGGCAGGGGGCAACGCATCGCCATCGCCACCAGATATTGGCGACACAGGTCGCATTCCAGAATCAATCGGGGCCGGTTCTATATCATCCAAAGGCGCAGGTGCCGGCAACGGTTCAACCACCGCCTGGGGTACTACTGGCGCATCATAATCAACATTGTCCGCCGCATACACCTGTGGTGCGGCCGGAACTTCAACCGGCGCAATCTGTGGAATTTCAACTGGCGCAATAGACGGCATCAATTCAGAATCAATCTGAACCTGGGGCTCTGATACGGATGTTATCGTATCCAACACAGGCGCAACAGGCTCTACATCCTGTTGGGGTTCCAGCACCGGCGGCTGAAAACTGCCCAACACAATATCATCATAATTATTCCCCGATTCTTGCCCCATCGGAATATCAGCTACAGGTTCAAAGACAACTGGTTCAATTGCTGATTGTGGCACGGGCATAGGCAACAAATCATCTTCCACATCTGCATCCATTATATGTGTTGACGAGACATCGCCCTGTGTCGAACTTGAACTAAAATCGACCGGTTTAAATGCAATTTCATCATCTAATATTTTTGGATCCGTATCAAATAAAGGTTTTACTTCTTCGTCGGCCATCTTTTCTGCCCTTGGTTCTAAATTATCATTGTTGTTAATTATATTTATTTGTGGCGCAAACACAATCCCTTCTGATTCCTTGGGTTTGTTTTCCACCACAAGCGGGATTGACTTCTTGGGCTGTGCCACAGGCAACGCCACATCATCTGCGTCTAAAATCGTTAAGATATTATTTGCAACATCAATTTCTTCCAACGCCACATCTAAACGCCGTTGCGCCCGATGCAAACGTTTTTTTGCACGCCCCAACTTACCCATTGCTGTTTCAATTTGGTTTTCTGTTCGCAGAATCTTAGCTGCAGACTGCTTAGTAGGCTCTCGCCCAATCTCGCGCCGTTGCACAACCAACTTTGCACGCAAAGTCTTTAAACGCCCCTGCAATTCAGAAATTGTATCCTTGGTTTTATCAACCGTTTCACGCGCACGATCTGCCGTTAATTCCGCAGCCCCCATTCTTTCAAAAGCCGCCCGTCGTGCCGCTTCATTACGAAACACCGCCAAATTCTGCAACGCCACATCCAGCCCATCACCATTATCATTTGCACGAATTAAATCATCATACTGGGCCAACCCTGCATATTCAATATCCAGCTTCTGATATTTATTATCCTTTTTTGGACGCACCATCTCCAGGTCAACACCATAGTCATTGGCCAATATATCATCCCATTTACGATCCCCAACCGGATTAATCACCAATAAAACATTCGGCTTAACCTGCGATTCCGTATAGTCCAAAACAAAAACAATCTTGCCATCCGCATCATAATACGCGCGCAACACATTGCCCGAAATATCAAAATCGACAGAAGTTAATGGTTGATAAAGATTTTCTCTCTCGTTTTGCATATACCCAATCCCTAAAAACTATTTTTTCTTTGGTGGTGTAAACTGATACGCATGTTTACAGTGCTCATAACAGTACGGTTTACCAACAAAAACCGTTTCGCCACAAAAATGAAAATGTTCAGAATCCGGATCACCGATTGGCCAACGACATTGGTTCGGCTTTAAGTTAGCCATTTCCAAAGAATGTTGAACAATACGTTGATGTATCGCCAGTTTTTTTACATCGGTCTTGCCTGTCTTAACTTCGGCTTGTTCTGTTTCATTAACAGCTTCTGCCACTTTCTTCTCTTGTTTTACAACAATCGTTTTTTTCACAGCAACCTTTACAGCATCCTTTTTTTTCACCGCTGCTTTTTTTGTTGCCTCTTTGACACTGGCCTCCGCCTTAGTGGTTGTCACCTTTTTTACCGATGATTTATCGGCCGTTTTCTTGCCCACCACCTTAACTTCCGCATCTTTTGCCGTCAACGCACCACCCGCCTTGGCATTCCACCCCAGGCGATTCAACTTACCAACAATAGCGTTCTTGGACATCCCCAAACGCTTACCAATTTCAGAAGTAGAAAGCCCTTTACCCGTCAAAGCTTTTAACTTTTTTAGCGTTACACTATCCCAGCCTTTACTCATTTCACAAAATCCTTGTTATATACTATAATAGACAGTGTAACACATATCCGATTCGAAAGGCAAGGGTTAAAAACATGATTTTTTACATATTTTTTATTGCTTTACTGGCATTTGCCGCATATTGCGCAATTCAAATTTCACTGAATGATTTCCGTCACAGATTAATTCCAGACAAATACCTATTCCCTCTAATGTTAACTGGATTACTACTAATATGCTTTTTTCCATTTCCCGTATCATTATCTGATGCGGTTCTGGGGGCAACATTTGGCTATGTCATGACAACGATTATCGGCATCATATTCGACTACAAATTGCGTAACAAGAACCAAAACACCACACCACCTATCGGCATGGGCGATATAAAACTAATTGGCGTTGGCGGACTGTGGTTGGGAACAATGGGGCTGTCTATTTCTTTGATTATCGCGTGCATTTCTGGCGCAATTTGGGCGCATAACAAAAAACAAAAATACATTCCATTTGCGCCATTCTTTTTACTGGGTGGATTTTTATCTTTCATTACAATTACAATTTTGTTATAATCAAACCAACCAGGGCCCCAGGATGAGAGTTAACTACAAAATATTACTTAATTTTGTTATTTTTTTATGCATCATATTTTCAGATGCATTGGCGGCCAAGCCATTATCAAATTATGGCAACATCCAAACCGTACAAAACTATTCATCAAACCCATTTTGGACACCAGATGCCCCATATAATCAACGTATGCCAACACCGGTCTATGCCACAGGCACAAGCATTGAAACCGCGGAATGCCAACGCATTACTGCAAACCTGATTGCCGCCCAATGCATGACACGAAACAATTGCATATCAACCCGTCTGTCAGATATACGCCCCGCATTAATGATGCAATTAACGAACATGCCTGGTGGGAATTACGGAACCGCGTGCGCGGGCTATCTAGACTCTGCATTCAATGACTATGTGAAAAAATACGGGCATGCCGGTACAAATGTTGCAGGCGCCACATTCCCTGCACCAACTATTCCGAACCCCAGTGCTAATTCGCCCCAGCCGCAGGTAAATACAAATAATACATTTCCACAACAAAAACCAGATTGGATGGTTGAACAAGAAATGCGCAAGCAAGAATTGCAGGCCTTAAAAGCGGCCAGCGGCACAAAACCTGTTGGTGTTGATCTAGACACAGAATTTCCAACAACATATGCCGACTTGTCTTTTGAACAACGTATGCAGAACGCCAAAGAAGGCTATGACCCCTTTAAAGACAACAGCGCATTTAAAACCATAACTGTCGAATCCGAAGAAAAATACCAGGCTCGTCGTAAAGAATATCTGGCACTTCAGAAGAAACAGCAACAAGCACGTGACAAACAAGAGCTATCCAACAAAGAATATTGCAAAAAATATCCCCAAGATGAAAGTTGCAAAAAACAAACACATGAAGAACTGATGCAAAAAATTATAGAAGCATTAAGAGATGCAAAGAAATGAAATTAACAAAAAAAATCTTTTTCGCTTTTATTATATTGCTGACCACACATCAGGTGTCTTATGCAAACATATCCACCGAATGCACAAAATACACTGACTGTGATATGTTGGTTGCGTGCGAACTAGCTCTACAGGTGGAAAAAGCTCTTGCTGGACTGGGGGCCAATTACGAAGGCGCAATTGCAAATGCGGTCACATCACTTTCGACATGTTCAAAATATCCCGATCAGTTTAAGAAAGATATTGACATCACCCTGTCTGAGACACCAAAGGTGCGAATGACTATAAAATGGGAAAATGTCCGCAACGAAATCTCTAAATCTCCGACATCTAATCCTCCGGAATTAAGAGACAACCCTGTTGACACCGAACCAACAGAAATATTGTTTATACTATAGGCTATAACATGAAAAAATTTTTACAGTTTTTTTTCATCATATTTGCAATTTTATTTCAAAACAATTTTGCACACGCTGACATTTTGAACGATTGCATGCGTCGCGTTTCAGATAATGCAGATTTCAAAAAAGCTATGACAGAAGAAATCTTCAAAGACCCCAATATGTTAACCCAAGAAGGTGCAACCCAAAATAAATCAAAAATCATGGGACTAATTGCGGGCGAAGTTTTATTAAACTGCATTGCAAACCTAGGCACATTAACAAAATCTGCCAACGGCAAGGTCTGGTATGAACGTGATAATAAAAAATACGCTTTTCAATTTAAGATGGAAGAATTATTTCAATACATCAACATCCAAACTGGTGTAATGCTTTATAACAAACCAAGTCTATCCGTTGGCGATGTAATAAAATTATCAGATATACCAAAATTATACTGGTCTGACGAATGTTCTGACCATACAATATGGGACAATCTGGACGATGACGCCTCTGTTAACATTGCCGGCCAAAAAGTATTTTCACAATACGGTGGTTCGGACAACGAATTTTTCTTGGACTTCGAAGAAGGCAACGACCGTCGCGCGTTTCCCGGTCTGGTACTGATGGACAAAACAGGAAGCACCGCAGAAAAAATCGTATCTTTTAACAATTTACACAGCGCAATTGCAGCGACACAAAGTTTTGCAACCGCATTAAACAGCAGTTCATGTTCCAACGACGGATTATCTGCATATGTCGTTGCTCTAAACGTCAAACCAGACGATACAGATAGAGACGCATGGGCAGTTGGCGCAGGAGTTACAGGGGGAACAATGGCTTTTTTAGGGCTAGCGTATGCCGCCACACTCTCTACAGCCGCAGCAGCCGCTGGCAGCTCCGCCCTTGTTAGCGGCTTGCTTTCTGTCGCAGGCGTTGCAAGTTCTGTCCCTGTATGGGGCTGGATTGCAGCCGGCGTTATTGCTGCGACGGCAGGCGCAATATCATTAATTCCCAGCGAATTAGCAGACATTAGACAAGTTATGGTTATGGACGGCCCATATTTAATTCGATAATGCTAAAACATCTAATTTGTATCTTTATATGTTTATTTTTACCGCTGACTGCACATGCGGAAATGGGGCTGGCAACAGGAAACGATCCAACCCCAGACCCAGAAACATTAATAACATACGATGAACTGCAGGAATTAAATGCACCCGCCGACACCAAATGTGCAACCAAAATATTTGCAGACGCACTGGCGGCAACTGCCAGCAATGTAAATGAAACAGATGACGAAGCAACAATTCAACAATGGATTGCGGTCACCATGGCGGACAAAGATGTATTAACCCGCGTTCTGGAATGTCCTGAAATCCAGGCAATTGACGAAGAAGAAAGCATAAAATTACTGCCCATTATTTACAAATTCCCGGGCGGTCGCGAAATAATCGTTAACTATGAAACCCAGCCCAAGGTTTTCAAACAAAGAATTCAACTTGCAAACAAACACAAATTGCCACTGTCTGATCCAAACCCACGCGTTGGCGTTGGCGAAGACGTATGGACAAACACAGACCCCGCATGGTACGGCATTATCGTAGCTGAACATGGCAGTCTTGATAACTTTGTTGGCCCCGATAAAAACAACACTGTATCCATGGCATATATATACGAAAATATTGATGATTTATACCCCAGTGGTTTTACCTGCACCAGCAAAAGCGCACTGGCCAATGACAACGAGGCCATAAACCAGGCCGTCACAAAAACTGTTGGACACAAAGAAACCACAGGCGAAGAAGACAGTAACGATTATTATGTCGCAGGCGACATTGACCTGGGGTGGATTATGTGGGCAGAAGTAGCATTGGATATCGCAATCACAATCGTCACCTTTGGTGGCTACGCCGCCATTGCCGGCGCTACCAAGGCTGTCCGCGCATCCAAGGCACTAAAAAACCTAACAAAATCAATGAAAACCCTGCGTCAACTAGATACAGTAAAAGATTGGGCAACAACAACACATAAAATAACAACTATAACCAATCAAATTAATAAACTGGACAAGGTTAAAGACGCGGCAAAAATCGCAGATCTAACCAAAGATTTAGACCGTTTAAAAGACAGCGCAAAAGCATTGGAAAAAATTGACGATGTAAAAAAATATGCAGACCAGGCCGAAACATTAAAAAAACTTAGCGCGTATCGAAATTCGTTACGACTGTTACGCAATGCAAAAAGTGGCAACACACTGGTTCGACTGGCACGTGCAACAAAATCTGCATTTTCCGGCAATAAATTAATCCGTCACGCCTCCAAATTGGGACGCAGCAGTTCGATTGCCGGCCGTGTTCGCGATTGGCTGTTCATGTCAACGACACGCAACATCGGCGCCGTCGCCAAAGTAGGGGCGACAACTGGTCTGCTTTATACAGGACTAAAAATTGCCGGCGATATGTATGACTATACGGAAACCAGCACCGGCGATTATACCAGCGGGGTTGAATTTTCACCATTCCTGCTGTTATCTGCCGATGACATTCAGGGACAAGAAAATGTTATAAACTATGGAATGTGGCTAATGTGGGCTGGCGACTCGGTCAGTGCCGCCGATGATGATGCCGCATACCTGCAGGCAATGGACTTTGCCGCCAAATTTCATGAAGATTTAAAAGAGCAACAAAGCAACTCAAATTCGCCATGCAATGTTGATATTTTTGTCGTCCGACCAATTTTACGAAATCCTGGCACAGAATCTGCCGCTTTGTATTACCTGATAATGAACGATACGCCGTGGACAACAAATGAATAAGTTTTTTTGTTTTATTTTTGCGCTTATATTCACACATCCTGCAATTGCGGCAAAATCATTACTTCAAGCACAACCTCAGTATTTTCCAACAACCGTGGCCGACACATCGTTTACCGCGCGCACAGAAAATGCCGCACAGGGGTACCAACCTTTTGCAAGCCGCAGCGCGTACCAAACAATCGACATAGAATCCGAAGAAGAATATTTTAACCGCATGATACGTCGTGAAGAAATACAAAGCCAACGCGACGCAATGAATCTGCCACGCAATCAATACTGTGACAAATATCCATTAGATGATAAATTATGCCCACAAACCCCAGGACTGGAAGAATCTATTATTGCAATCGGAAATCGCAAACCACAACAGCAAGTTGCGCCTCAACAACAAAAACCTCAGCAACAGCAAGCCATACCACAACAGCAAGCCGCTCCTCAACAACAAAAACCCCAGCAACAGCAAGCCATACCACAACAGCCAATGGTTCCACAACAGCCAATGGTTCCACAACAACAAACGCCGTCTACAGCCCCACAACCACAGACCTCATCCACATACACAAAAAACAATATCAGTTTTAATGGCCCCTGCACACCACCACAACGCAGCAAAATTTTTGTAAACAAAATTTTAACCAGTGGCCAATATGCACAATCAGACCCCGCTTTTGAAAAGGCGATGATTACCGTATTCAGAACCGAAGGCGAATGCAGCAATGACCCCGACGACGCAGGTGGCTATACTTGCTATGGCATATCACAAAAAAATAATCCAGAAATTGATGTCCGCAACATAACCCGCGCAGACGCAGAAAGAATAGGGTACAACAAATACTATACAAAATATAATATGAATACACTGCCCGACAATTTACGTGGCAATGTATTTATGCTGGGGTGGGCCAGCGGACCAGCCACAGCAGTAAAAAAATTCTGTAAGTTTTTAAAAATACCTGAACGAACAAAAATAGACGAAAATATTGTATTGGCCGCAACCAGTTATCCCGGCGATATACACAATGACTTTCTGGACGACCAGCAAAATTGGTATATTCAGGTATCAAAAAAAGGGAACAATAAAAAATTTCTTAAGGGCTGGATGAATCGCGTACAATTAATGCGTGAAAATGGATGTCACACAGAAACCACCGATCCAATAACGCGATAAATCCTATTGTTTTTACATTTATATTAAATTATAATACAAACAATCAAAGGGAGACAGCACAATGAAAAAATTTTTTATAACACTATTAATAACCACAACTACAATATTTTCTGCAAACGCATACCAGGTTATATCATCCAAGGAATTGGGTAAAAACGATGCCAAGAATCAAAATATTGTTGTAAAATGCACAACTGATACCGGTCGTGTTTCAAACCAAACCTGCAATCTGCGCCGATATGCAAAATGCACTGGTAACGGCTCGCAAAAAAAATGCAGCGGATGGCAGGCATGGCGTGATTTACGCAACCCATCAAAAACATTTTCAGATTGGAAATCTGCCGCATCTGCATGCTGTCGCGCCAAAGGATTACGTTAAACAAAAAAATCGCCATCACGGCGATTTTTTAACGCTGATTCCGTTTTTCAACCATTGACAGCAATGGTATCACATTGTGCGCAATAACATCATCTGTATTTTTCACACCCCACCAATACATAGTAGAGCGAGATTTTTCAACCGCAAATAAAAACCCAGCATCAGCCAATGTTTCTTGATTAATCATTGCACGTGCAGCGATTGGTAATTTCTTATACGCACACCCTGCAACTTCAATATCTGTATCCAAATCTTTACGCGACACTGCATATAAATACGCTGCTTTATCAACGGGCAAATTATGCCATTGCGTCCCCATACTGTACCCAGAATAAATTACCAACCTGTACTTTTTATCAGCAAACACATAAAAATCAGAACCATACATTTGATCACTCCCCCACCCACGCACCAATGCGAACCGCACACCAGCTGCCAAACAACCCAAATACAACCGCTCAACCCGTTCACACAATGCACGGTGTGGTAACAAATAATCAACTCCTGGTTCTAATTTTACAGGTGAACCGTGAAAAATATAATCCCCCGTCAGACTATATCTAGCCATGTCTTTCAAAGAAACAACACCACTCAAAGGCTTTTGCTTAATATTCATAGTACCAAAAGCTATCACAACACAAAGATTTGTCAAACAAAAAAACACATTGGTGGATGTGATTGGACTCGAACCAACGACCTCTTCGATGTGAACGAAGCGCTCTAACCAACTGAGCTACACATCCATATTAATCCAAACAAAAAAATCGCCAATATCGCGGCGAAGTGTGGTGGGGATAGTGGGACTTGAACCCACACGGTCGCAATGACCAAAGGATTTTAAGTCCTCAGCGTCTACCATTCCGCCATATCCCCGAAGACTTGAAAAATTGGTGGAGCTGATGGGACTCAAACCCACGACCTCTACGATGCGAACGTAGCGCTCTATCAACTGAGCTACAACCCCAATCAAAAATGGTGCGGATAAGAAGACTCGAACTTCCAAGGTATTGCTACCACTAGTACCTGAAACTAGCGCGTCTACCAATTCCGCCATATCCGCACAGGCGACTGGTATATTATATTATTTTTAGATTATTTGCAACAAGAAAATCACGTCACACACAATTTTTAATTGTTCATCACCTGTTCTAATTCCAGATCCAGCGAAAGTCACATTATTGCAACAAAACTATTAATCGTAACCCAATATTTCACACACCTGGGATAAAATCACAACTATGACTTGATTATTCACTTGCGCTAAAAATGATAAATTTGCTAACATTTCATCAGAGATGAAGAAAATTCTGATTTTTGCTGGAAATCTGCTGGCCTGCATTGGTATTGCCAATGGGGCAATTCGTGATGGCACGGCGATTTCACGCACAAAATCAGAAAAAAATGTTGTACAAAACCAATCACGTACATCGACGGTACAACGTCGCACAGCAACACCACGAACAACAATATTACCATCGCATCAGCCAGCCACAAAGGAACGCAGTGCTATTAAAAAAAACGCACGCGTCACTAAGAGTAAAACATATGCAAAACCAGCAACCGTTATTCCACGTGCCGCATCAGATAACGAATTCTCCATGTCCAGCACACGCATAGGCGCAGAATACGAACAATGTAAAAACACATACTTTTCATGCATGGATCAATTTTGCAGTCTAAAAAATGATCAATACCGTCGCTGTTCCTGCAATGACCGTATCTTTGCATTGGCAGAAAAACGCAACTCCCTAACTGATGCCGGCGAACAATTAAATGTATTTACCGAAAATCTAGAGGTTGTTGGTATGACCGCCGCCCAGGCATCCGCAATGCGAAACGAATCCGACGGCGAATCTGCGCTAACCAACGACAACTCTACGTCCAAGGCACTATTGCAGGCAATCATGAACTCGATCAGTGGCAAAGATTCAAATGTTGGCGGAAAATATTCAGATTTAAACAGTATTAATATATCCTTTGACACTGTAAACGCCTTTGGCATGACCGACTCTGGCCAGGCAATTGCAGCATACAATGGCAACGCATTATACAGCGCGGTATATCCCCAATGTCGTGAAGCTGTCCGCAAAGATTGTAACAACGCATCACTGCAACGTGCTGTCACCGCATATCTTATGGCGATAGAGCAAGATTGCAACACCGTACAAACAGCAATCGAAAACACACAAAAACAAATGAAGGCGGCCGTTCGCGAAGGCAGCGCTATGTTAGATCTAGCGCGAGTTGAGAATCGTAAAAAACACAACTCTTCTGATATAACAACATGCATAAATGAAGTCGAGGCAGCGATCCTTAGCGAACAAGTATGCGGTGCAAATTATCACAAATGCCTGGACAACGGTGAATTTATTGACATATCAACCGGCAAACCTATAATCGGGGTAGAAGACTTCTATAAACTGGCCAGTCTGTTGCAATTCAGTGAAGGTGTAGAGGCAGCTGATCAAAAACTGGCAAAAAACCAAAAAAACCGTCCTTTTGTCACCAACTTTGAAAAGCGCGTAAAACAATTTGCCGCAGGCGCATTGGACAAATGTGTTGAAAACGCAGATACAGTATGGTCAGAATATCTAGACAAGGCGATGCTGGCAATTTATTATGCCCAACAGGACAAGGTTACCGAAATTAAGCAAGGTTGTTTTGAATACATATCTGCGTGTTACGCCAGCGGCGACGCCGCAATAACATCCGCGCTGTCTGAAATTTCTAAAGAAAATGCAATTGTTTTACAACCAGACAAAATTGCTCTGAATCAAAGATTATGTACTGATTACATAAAATCATGCGATGGAATGTTTGACAACAATATCATCCAGGAATATGTAGATAACATGAAGCAAACAGACCTGGAAACAGCATGTCGTGCCGTTGTAAAACAATGCTTTGACCGTTATGGCGGTATCAACTATGAAAATTTCTTTTACCCATACAGCGGTCTGTTTGAAAAGGGCCGCGCCCTGGATTGGTTCACATTATACGAATACCAAGATGAAAATTCAGACACCACCACATATAAATCCGAATGTGCAAAACAGTTAAGCAAAATACCTGCATGCAACGACCCAGAACTTATAGAAAATGTATTTGGTGGCTTTAATAAATACCCAACCAGCAGGTCTAATATAGACTATGAAGCTACCCCATATGGCACTTGCACAAAATATAACAACAACGAAAACGAAGATTGTGACAGCAAACCACGTCCACGTGGAGTCGCCACTGAGGTATATAACCAAATTGTATCAATATTAACAACCCAGTGCACAAATATGCAGGGCCGCTTCCTGGAAAAGCATTGGATAAACAAAAACATATATAATCTAAAAACCCCATGTATAATGGCAAAACCTGAGGAAAATTTGCAAAAATATTACTCTATTGGCGAAAATGAAGATATGTGCCCACGTGACTATGCATTAAGCGTTGACACACAATCATGGGGGGCATGCCTGTGTTGGGAAAATGGGGCACGACGCAGCAAATGGGGTAAATCTGCAAAATGCGTTCCCGCTTTGCCTGTATTATCGGACTGGAATGACAATAATTGTTCAAGCGGACCTGTTGAAAAACCCGAAACAATTAATAACGCCTTCCCTGAAACAAAATGGTGCACACAAGAATCAACGACCCAGTCTAACCAAGTTTGCCCACTAAACTCCATTTTATCCGAAAAACTTACGGACTGCCAAATATGTTCCACAGGAAAAATTATAAAAGAAAACAACCAAGTAACGTGCGACAACCAATCGGTATCCCCAACAATCTTATCTGGCATACCACAAGGTATAAAATAATAAGTTTTATAAAAAACGCCAAATTCAGGCGTTTTTTATTCCATCTGCAATCAGTGCGCCGGCCACACCATCGGGCCGCCGCCACAAATCGTCTGCAGATTTTAATTCCGCGATCATCTTGTCTCGTTTTGATGGAATTGTTAAAATCTGTACCGCATCAACAACATTTTCTGCCGTGGCATTTGGCCCCAAAAATTCTGGATACACGCCATGATTTAATAAAATATTTACCAACGACACCCAATTAACACGAATAATTTGACGCACCAACCATGTTGTTATTGGATTCATCTTGTACACAACAATCGTCGGCACATGCAACATTGCCAACTCTGCCGACACTGTACCACTGGCCACAATCGCAATATATGTTTTTGCATAAACATCATATCGCTTTGATGCCGGCACCAGTTCTGGCTTTATCCGCCAACTTTCGACCTGTTGCGCGACATATTCTGCCGTCGTTTCAACCGTTGGAATAACAAATTTATACCCCATATAGCCGTTGCGACACAACATATCAACAACATCGCGCATCAGTGGCAACAAACGCTTCACCTCGCTCATACGACTACCTGGAACCAGGGTTATAATTTTTTCCGCCTGTTTTTTTGTATTTTTATATTTTCCAATTAATCCATCTGCTATCGGATGTCCAACCGCCACCGTATCCAGGCCATATTTTGTGAAATAGGGCACCTCAAAATCAAAAAAAGCATACAGTTTATCAAATGTTCGCGCGTATTTTTTTGCACGTCCTGCACGCCATGCCCAAACCTGTGGGGCAACAACATGATGAAATTTCAGTCCCGACTTAATCAGTACTTGACCATCTTTATTTTTACGAATTTGCTTGATTACACTTTTTACAAATCCCGGCGCATCAATCGAAACAACGACATCTGGTTTTAATTCTAATATTGCATCGGTTGTCTGCTTAATCCTGTGCGTCAATGTTCGTGCATGCGCCAAAACCTCAACCGCACCCATAACAGCCAAATCAGACATAGGGAACAAAGATTTTAAGCCCATCCCCTGCATATTTTCGCCACCAATGCCCACAAATTCCACATCGGGCATTTCGCCCATAATGCGCGCCCCCAAGACATCGCCCGAAACTTCACCTGCAATTATAAAAACTTTTAATTTCTTATTCTGCATTCTTTGATGTACCAATTCCACGCTTTGAACGATTTTCTATAAAATCAATTGCGTCCATTGCATACTTATTATTCTTTACTTCCTTGCGCACCCGCGCCAAACGTTCCTGAACCGTCCCTTCGCCACCACGGAACACTGCAGAATAAACAGTATGAATCGCATGCATATCTTCGTTTGTAAACCCATGACGCATCAACCCAACACGATTAATCGTGCGATAAACCGCACGTGGACTGCCATCATAAATCGCATATGGCAACACATCATTACCAACACCCGACATACCACCAATAAACGCATTACGCCCAATACGTGCAAATTGCAGAACCATTGCACCACCACTGATAATTGCAAAATCTTCAACCTCTACATGGCCGGCCAATTGAACCAAATTTGACATCACAACGCTGTTTCCAACCTTGCAATCATGTGCGACATGGGCATTAACCATAATCTGGCAATCATCGCCAATTACCGTACCATCAGATGCCGGTGTCCCCGAATGGATTGTCGCATATTCGCGAATTTTACAACGCTTGCCAATACGCACACCGGTCATAGTATTTTCATCTTGCCATTTTAGGTCCTGACTCATCACGCCAACAACCGCAAAAGGATAAACAATAGAATCATCACCAATCGATGTCTTGCCGTCAATAACAACATGTGAAACCAATTCCACACGGTCGCCCAAGACCACATTTGCACCCACAATACAATATGGACCAATTTTGCAATCTGCGCCCAGTTTTGCACCTTCATGAATAATCGCAGTTGGATGTATCGCCATAATAAAACTCACTTCTTTTAATTAATTACAGCACAAACTATACATCATACTTACGTAAATTTGTATTCAATAAATATAACAAATTATAACAAACGCCGAAATTCCCGCCAAAAATCAACACGCGGTGTATTTACCCAATACAAAATTCCCAGCACCGTCACCGCCGGCACAACTGTTATTACACCAAATCCAACCAGCATACCAGCAAACAATTTATCCACCAAACGCACATCTATTTCTCTGGCATGCCATACAGACAATATCGCCAATATCGCAATCGCCCCCAATGTCCCCAAGAATACTGGCAATGCCTCGGTCAAAACAAACAATGCCGCCCCCAACAGACACAGCACACGCATCAACCATTTTAACTTTATAAAAATCCCCCGACTAACTTTGCCACACGCACGTACATTCGCCACAATAACGGTCAAAACCGCAAAACAACCAACAATTAACACAGCCAACAAATGAGCCGCTGTTAAATTACCCAACTGTCCAAAACGATAAAATTCAGGTTGCATCAATATTGCACATACCGTCATCAAAAGGATTAACGCAACACCTGAAATCGGTCGCATTTCCATACGCGAACCTTGCCCCAGCGCAACCCCCAATAAAAATGCACCAATTTGCAAAATCGGCCCCCACCATACATGCGCATCAGACAACCCAACCACAACAATAACGACAAGCAGCCCCATCCACCGCATCCATTTATGACCGGGCAGGGCACGCCACGACACATACGAACTAACAAACAAAGCAGCCAAAAAAACCAATACCGCATTCATCATTGGCAGAACAGACAATTCGTCCCGCAACACAGCATAATTTCCACCAAACAAAATAACCCACAAAAATGTCAACCCAGCTGTCCAAACAGAAACACGCACCAACAAATTATCTGATCTCCACCCAATGCGTGCAACAATATCACGTCCACACAACCACGAAACAATAAACAAGGGCAGGGCCAAAATCGCCCACCATAAAAACGCAGGTGCCACCAACGCTGCATTATTAAACGCACTGACTGCACTTTGCACAACCACAATATCTTCAAACATAAACTTGCCTTTTGATTTCTATGTTTTATTATAAATACCTATGAGCACAAAACAAGAAATTTTTACCCTGTTGGGTGGGCGCGTAAAAATACACCGCAGCAATTACAACCCAACATCCGATGCAGTCTGGCTGGCAGCCTTTGCGCCAACGAATATAAAAACCGTACTGGATGTCGGCATCGGCACAGGTGGCGTATCACTGTGCCTGCATGCACATAACCCAGACGCAATAATTACCGGCATTGACACCTCGCCAGAAATGCTGACCATGTGCACACAAAACGCCAAACTAAACAACACAGATATAAATTTAATCCAATCAGACATAACCACATGGCGCACATCCGAAACATTTGACTTAGTCCTGACCAATCCACCATATTTCAACGGCACGCCCGCCCACCATAACGCCCACCATAACGCAGACCTGCCAAAATGGATTTCGCGTTGCATTGCGCGCGTTCGCCCAATGGGCACATTCTGTATAATAACAGACGCCACAACAATCAGCACCACTATTGCAGAAATGTCGAAAAAACTTGGTGATATACATATACTGCCGCTATTTGGCGCAAAACGCACCGCCGAACGCGTTTTGATTTCAGGCCGTCTGGGCACACGCGGCATCAGCATCCTGGACCAAGGTCTGCCTATGAATTGCGAACCAATTTTGCGCGACGGCTTGACTATTGCAGATTTTTTGTCTAGACTGGACCAGCAATGATAAACTTTATAACACGGTACTTTACGTCACTGTGGGCTTTTATCACATCTCCATTTCGCGCTATATGGCGCGCGATTTCGCGCATATTTCCACCGCGTGAATTTACCGTAATGGACACACCACGCGGCAATGTTTACACATTTAACCAAAGCAGTTTTTGGCGTTTCACACGCTTTTGTGGCAAAATAGGGCTGTTTTTATGGGCTTCATGGTCAACCTATGTATTCGTATATCACCGTCCTTTATTACAAAAACGCACCCAACAATTAGAAGAAACCCGTGCCGCACACGACCGCCACATGTCAGACTTACAAACATATCTGACAAAATATAATGAGTTAGTTCGTGACCTGAATGTAATTGATGACAAGGTTCTAAATTCCAATAAATTAAAAGATGGCGAAAAAGAAAAACTAATGAATTCCCGCATTAAAACATGGGGAGAACTGGATTTCTTGCGCACTCGAATTGTTGAAATGCTGGGGAACGAAGACTTTGAACCAGAATACACAAAATTGTCTGAATTATCTGCCGAATACGAATTAACACGTGCCGAAAACGAAGAATTAAAACGCAGAAACAATAAAATCATTGAGTCCATGGCACAAATCGCCGACGCTGATAATATAATTGTTGACACTGTCTCAGCCCTGACCAAGGAAAATACTGATGAACTACAAAAAAACATAAAACGCATCAACAGCACAATTATATCATTGGGACTGAATGAAAAGTACCTGTTACGCAACGCAAACAAATATACAAATCCTTTGGTTGGTTCTGCATTTACACCAATTGAATTTGACACAAAACTGGACGAAAAGTATCAAAAACTGGCCGACGGACTGGAACGCTGGAACGGATTGCGTCGCCTGAACGAAGTATTACCATTGGGAAAACCCGTAAAATCCCGCATTACATCAAATTACGGCACGCGTAACGACCCATTTACGGGCAAACCCAAAAAACATCGCGGCATTGACTTTGCTGGCAAAATCGGCACAGAATTAATGGCGGTTGCCCCTGGTCGTGTTGTATCGGCCGGCGAACGTGTTGGATATGGCACAACCGTTGAAATAGACCACGGCCTGGGCTTTACAACACTGTACGCCCACCTGTCACAGATATTGGTATCCCGTGGCGACTGGGTACGCCCTGGCACAGTAATCGGATTGGCAGGTTCATCTGGTCGTTCAACCGGACCGCATCTACACTATGAAATACGGTACAAGGGCGCCCCATTTGATCCGACAAAATTTGTAAAGGAAGAATAATAAAATGTTAGCATTTACAAACGCATCAGAAAAACAATCACCCACCATCATTGGGGCGGGTTGCAAATTAACCGGCGACATAAAAACCGACCACACCGTTCAAATCCACGGCGAAGTTGTCGGCACAATCACCGCCGAAACAGTTGTAATTGGCCGTGGCGGACGCGTGGTTGGCGAAGTGCGCACACCGGTCCTGTTCCTGCACGGAATGCTGGACGGCCCGGCAATTGTAAACACTGCAAATGTATTCAGCGCGGCACAAATGACGGGCACACTGTCATACCGCACACTAAATATTACCGGGAACACCGGTCTGGAATGTAAACTATCTAAACGCAAGGGGGAAGACGATGAATAAAACAGTTTCTAAGGTTTTTATTGCCGCCGATCATCGTGGGGCAGGGCTAAAATTATACTTAATCGAAATGTTATCAGCCGCGGGCTATAATGTTGTAAATCTGGGGGTTGACGACCCAAATGTATCTGCAGATTACCCGGATGTTGCCGCCACATTGGCCGATGCGATGTTGGACGACAAAAATTCGCGTGGCATTATTATTTGTGGCACCGGCGCAGGCGTAATGATTGCCGCCAACCGCTATCGCCACATTCGCGCATCACGCTGCAACACACCATCCCAGGCCCGCGACGACCGTTTTCACGACGACACAAACGTCCTGGCATTGGCGGCCGACGATATTGATATAGAGGTTGCATTCCTGGTCGCCCAAACATTCCTGGAAAGCCCATTTGACGCAATTGAACGTCGCATCCGCCGCGTTGAAAAAATCTCATAAATAACAAAATCCCCCAAACGGGGGATTTTGTTATTTACAACCCAGGATTTTATAAAATAAAAAATAATGATATAGATAAAGTGAATGGGGGAATCGTAGTGTACAAACGCTACATGAGATACCCCCATTCACTTTAGATGTGCCATTAGCTTTTATTTTACAACAAAGTTAACTAACTTCTTTGGCACCACAATCGTTTTGATTATTGTTTTTCCATCCAATTTCGCGCCTGCGGCATCTTTGGCGACGGCAACAATTGTGGCCTCGTCACTGTCGGCGGGCAGGGTAAAGTCTGCCGCACGCTTGCCATTAACAGACACAACAACTGTCATTGATGTTTCAACCAGTTTTGCTGGGTCAAATGTCGGCCACGGTGTGAACACCAGCATTTCGTTATGACCAATTTTTTCCCACATTTCTTCGGTCAAATGCGGCGCGAATGGATTTAATACCTGCAACAGTGTTTCATACGCCACGCGTGGCATTTTACCACCTGGGAACGCATTGATATATTCCATCATTGCAGAAATCGTTGTATTAAACTTCATATTTTCCAGACGGTCTGTCGCATCTGCAATCAGTTTATGAACCAGTCTTTCTTGATCCGCACTCATCGCATCATCGGTCAAATTATCCGACAGCCCTTCAACCCGTTTCAAGAAACGTTCCACACCACGCAATGTATCTTCGGACCAATTTGCACTTTGTTCCCATGGTCCCAGATACAATATCGCCATACGACACGCATCCGCGCCACTACGCGCAACCACATCAGAACTTGGCACTGTATTACCACGCGATTTTGACATCTTGGACCCATCTGCCGCCATAATCAAACCATTACTGGTACGCTTCATATACGGCTCAACACCTGGAACATATCCTAAATCAGCCAACGCCTTATACCAGAAACGCGAATACAGCAAATGACGCGTCGTATGTTCCATCCCACCATTGTAATGATTAACCGGCATCCATTTATCCAGTTGTGCGCGCGAACAAAACGCATCATTATTCTTTGAATCCAAATAGCGCATAAAATACCACGAAGAGCCCGCCCACTGTGGCATAGTATCTGTTTCGCGTTTTGCCGCCGCACCACACTTTGGACAGATTGTGTTAACCCAATCTGTTGCGCGCGCCAATGGCCCTTCGCCATCATCTGTTGGCTTATAATCCGCCATATATGGTTGCATCAGCGGCAATTCAGATTCATCAACCGGCTGCCATCCGCATTTTTCACAATACACCAATGGAATAGGCTCGCCCCAGTACATCTGGCGTGAAAAACCCCAATCCTTTAACTTATACTTGGTTGTACCGCGCGCAAATCCATGTTCTGTACCATATTTAATCGCAGCGGCAATCGCATCTTCTTTGCCCATACCGTCCAGAAAATCTGAATTAATATGCGCGCCATCGCCTTCCCATACTTTATCAGGCTCGCCCCCTGATAAAACCGGGATAATATCCAGACCGAACTTCTTGGCAAAGTCCCAATCGCGTCCATCATGTGCCGGCACCGCCATAATCGCCCCAAACCCATAATCCGCCAAGACATAGTCTGAAATAAAGACCGGGATTTCACGACCATTAAACGGGTTTTTGGCCATAACCCCTTCCAGACGAACGCCTGTTTTATCCTTGGTCACATCAGTACGTTCAATATCTGACTTTGCACGTGCCGCAGCGATATATTCATTAACCGCATCCACATTCAAAATCTTGCCTTCATCCAGCCATTTTTTCACCAACGCATGCTCTGGCGCGATCACACAGAACGTCACACCAAAGATTGTATCAACACGCGTTGTATAAACTGTCATCTTATCTTCGCCGACCATAAAATCAACATCCGCACCATACGAACGACCAATCCAATTAATCTGCTCGGTTTTTACACGCTCTGGATAGTCAACATGTTCTAAATCATCAATCAGTCGGTCTGCATACTTGGTAATTGCTAAATTCCACTGCAATTTCATTTTCTTTTCAACAGGTCCATGACAGCGTTCACAACAACCATCTTCCAATTCTTCATTGGTCAGATTTGTTTTACATGCCGGGCACCAATTCATCGGCAATTCAGACTTATACGCCAATCCTGCCTTAAAGAACTGAATAAACATCCATTGTGTCCATTTAATAAATTCTGGATCGGATGTAGCCACCTTTGATTCTGGGTCAAATGACAGTCCCATAATATCAATATCGCGTTCAAAAATCTTGATTAATTCCGCAACACTTTCACTGGGGTGTTTACCTATTTTCGTCGCATAGTTTTCAGACGAAATCCCCATAGAATCATACCCAATTGGGAACAAGACATCAAAACCACGCATACGACGCCAACGCGCCAGAACATCCATACCCGTATACGGCAACATATGTCCAACATGCAACCCCGAACCCGACGGAAACGGAAATTCAATCAAATTATAATACTTTGGTTTTTCTCCATCGTTTTTTGGCACAAATGCGCGCGCTTCACGCCATTTTTTCTGCCACTTTGCTTCGCGTTCATGAATTTTTTTAATATCGTCTGCCATGTCTATATCCTGTTGTTTTATAATAGCTGGGCGAATTTTACCGCCGACACCACCTAATTTCAAGTAAAAATCATTGCAAAACACTATAAAGCCGCTAACATTAACACCAAACAACAAAGGTTTATTCCATGATACGCTTTAAAGAATACAAACTACTACAAGACATAGAAACATACACAAAACAACACAATTCATATAAACTAGAAGCAAAACGAATTAAATACGCATCTGTCTTTGCTGGCGCCAGCACCGGCATTGCCACTATCGCCGCAATTGTAAACGCCATTGAATCCGGCATAACAGACGACAAGACATTGCTACTCACTCTTGCTGCAATCACATTTGGCTTTATCACAAATTTCTCGCACGCCGATTACAAAAAAACGGAACAAACCGCAAAGAAATACAAGAAAAAACTACGAAAGAAAAATATTGCCTTACAAAAAATACAAAAGACACGACAATAAAAATATTGCTATAATCATAGCAATATTTACATATGCTAATATTATTTATCAAGCTCAAAACATGCCAAGAATTCGGTGTTTCCACTACCTCCCTTGACCGGCGATTCTGTTACCCCAACAGATTTAAAACCATATTTTTCAAACACCTCAACCACACGCACAATCGATTCTTGATGCAGCTGACTCGACCTAATCACACCATTACATCTTGCAGCCACATCACGCGGAACTTCGAATTGCGGCTTTATCAACGCAATTATATTTTTCGCCCCCCACGGGCATAACGCCTCTACAATATTCGTTAACGACACAAACGACACATCAATCACAATCAAATCCACAACAGATTGCACGGGCAGGGTACGAATATCCGTCTGTTCCAGCGACACAACACGTGGATTTGCACGCAGTTCAGGAATTAACTGATTTGTCCCAACATCTACCGCATACACACGCGAAGCACCATTATTTAACAAAACCTCGGTAAAGCCACCCGTACTGGCACCAACATCCAAACAAACCTTGGACTGTGGATTAATTTTAAAATACTGCAACGCATGCGCTAGCTTTAAACTGCCACGACCGCTGGAATAGGGCAATGCACCACCCGCAACCACATCAGATTCCGCAACTGCCTGACTGGGCTTTCTGGCAATTACACCATTCACGGTCACCAGCCCCGCGTCAATCGCCGCCACGGCCTTAGCCCGACTAGGGTAAAAATTCTGCAAAACCAATGCTTGATCTAATCTCATAGAACCGATAATACCCCACAAACACAGAAAAATCAACTTGCTAAATCATGTTTTCTTGTATATAATATACCCAAAAAGGATTTTTGTCATGCCATTTTCACAAAACAAACGCACAAATATTTTAAAATGCGACGGTTGCAACGAACGTTGCGACTTAACACCTGTGTCAAACGACGCACTGAACGCAAACAAACGATACAAGCCTGCTATCGCTGGCACACAAATTGATTCATACACAAACCAAAATGGCGTCAAAACGTACACCGCCGATTGGACCAGTTATGACATCGCAACCGAACAGGCGCGCACCATATGCCGCCTGTGCGACAAATATCAGTTACCACACTTGGCAAAACCGGCAAAATCAGCATGGCCAGACAAAGTCACAACTGCGATATATCTGATAAATCAAATCATACAGCAACCAATTGACATACGCAGAATCAACAACGAAAAAACAATGGCATTGCTGTATTTACTATGGCTAGAATACCAATCACTGGAACAAAAATACACGCAAATCCCCACAGATTCACCGCTAAAGGCCATCCAATGGCACGCATACGAATTTGGCCCCGCCGATCCAGACATCTACTATGCAATCGATTACATAAACCAACAAATTTACAACAAACAAATTCCAACAATTGATCTCGCCGGCTTTGATGCCCCCTGTGACCGCGCCAGAATTTCCACCGCCTGCACGAACACATTCAACAACTACGCCCATGCTGCACCAAACGAAATAATATTCTTTGTAAAATACGATTTGGCCGAATGGCAAAAAACTTGGCAAAACAGCAAAATGTTTACCCCAATGTTTAAAACAACACAAAACGCGACTGCACTCGAAATCGACCAATACTTAGCACATCGCGCCAAATTCATACAATTTACCAAAAAACGATAAAGCACAACAAACAACCGCCCCACTTTGGGGCATTTTTTCGCAAAAAAACGCCCTTTTTAGGCACAAAAACACTCAAAAAGCGCAGAAATCCGCCATTTTTTCATTTTTTTACTGCCAGAGCAGGGCATTTTTCCACATTTTTCCATATTTTTACCATATTTCCAGACAATCCAACCCCACAAAATCGCCACAAACACATCAGATACAAAAGCGAATTTATAAACCTAATAACAAAACATTATACACGACTTTAAACATAAAATATCAACTTGAACCCCCAGCAAACAAACATAATAAAAAACAAGAATTCAAACTGAACTACACACATATTATATCAGAAAACAAACCGAAAAACAAACAGAACAACAAACAACAACCAGATCACACAAATAAAATCATTCTCACCAGACAGAAAAATACCAACCAACAACAAAGCCCCAAACGCACAACGACGATTTTCAGCAACCCGAACACATAAACATACGCTTAAAACAAATCATCTGCACCAGAACACAACACACCACAACAAAATATATATGTTGCGTATGTATATATTTACATGCATCAGCATTATAGACTATACATAATATACATTATGCGCCTTTTATATTTACCTACAACCAAACCACTACTCTGCTGATTTTTGGGCTTTTTTACCATCAAGCATTCAAGTAACTACTCTTTTTTGTTTCTTCTAAAATCTTATTAACCCTTATCCAACTTAAACAGAACCCAAACCCAAGCGACAACCCACAAGACAAAAAAAAAACAACCACAAAAAAATTCATACCCCCTCCATATTTAAACAACAAAAACATGTCACAACACAGACCACAACCATAAAAAAAGCAGATGACGCAACGCCACCTGCTCTTAAACCAAGTTTTTAACAAACCAAACTTAAGCCTTTGTTATTTTTTTGATTTTTTTCAAAGAATCACTTGCAACATTTGTTGCAACTTTCTTTAATCCTTTCAACCCCTTCTTCAAATCACTTTCTACGACCACTCCTGTTTCAACCGGCTCTACATCCGAACAGCAAAACGCGCATTTTGTTGCCGCATTATTAATAGTCGATTTACAATATGGACACGCATGGGTATTCGCCGGCTTCTTATCGCGCATTTTATTCATCGTACGTACAAACAAGAATATCGCAAACATTGTGATAAAGAAACTAACCACAGAATTTAAAAACATACCCATATTCAGGGTTGTCGCACCTGCTGCTTGAGCCGCCGCAATCGTTTCATAATGACCACCAGACGGATTATTTAACACAAAGAACCACTGGGAAAAATCAACACCGCCTATCAACAACCCAATCGGCGGCATAATAACGTCTTTTACCAGCGAATTTACCACCCCGGTCATAACACTACCGACAATGATACCAACCGCCATATCTATTGCATTTCCGCGTTGAACAAAAGTACTAAATCCTTTAAATATATTATTCTTTTTTGCCATTTTTACTCCTTTTCTTGCTTATTAGAATAATCTTCTATCGCACGCAAAACCTTACCTAATGTTTTGCGCAAATTCTCGTCCCGGGTTTGAACCATAATATCCGCCATCGCATAAGTATCATAACGTTCGTCTATCAACTGGCCCAAGATTTTCCGACTGTCCGTATTTAACAACTGCGGGCGCGTATCGCGACTTCTGGTGCGTTTTACCAACAAATCCAAGTCCGCACGCAACCATACCGTCAAGGCCCGCTCCTGCATCATCTGCCGAATTGCAGGCGTAATAAAAGCCCCCTCGCCCGTTGAAATAACTTTTAGTGCTGGCGGCGTATCCAGCAAACGTTCAATAACCCGCTGTTCAACACGCCGAAACTCTTCTTCGCCATACATCGCAAAGATATCAACAACACTACAACCCGCCGCCGCTTCAATTTCTTTATCAGAATCCACAAACGGAATCCCCAGCCGTCGCGCCAATGCGCGCCCAACGCTGGTTTTACCCGCCCCCATTAAGCCCACCATAACTACAGGCCGGTCTATAAACTCTTCATTTTCTGTTATCTTATCTACCATAATGATATTTATCATATCAAAAAAACACCAATAAACAATAAAAAATACTCAAACAACTTTTTTCACATGGGAATTTATGCTATAATAACAAACAGCAAGGAATAAAAACAGCAGAGAGAAAAAGAAATGAAACACTTACCCATTTTAACTCTATTAGGCACAATCGCATGCATTGGCAACGCCAACGCAACACATATTTATGCAAACAATGTATCGGCACACAACGCCGCCGTATTACAACACACAATCGCACAAACAGCATTTGCATCTTTTGCCGGCCCAATGTCAATTGACACCGGGCGCAAGACCACCCTACCCGCAATGCCGACCGAAGACCCCAAAACAACATACGGCCACGCACCCATGTACGGCGAAATGTCCCTGTACGGCGAGTTCAACGATGACGGGCGCAGCGGCGGCGACTATGCAAATGCACGAAAAACCTTGAACAACGGATGGTTTAATTGGCAACACCTGGGTAACGACACAAAGTTTGACGAACTGTCGCGCCTGGATTCAGATTTTGATTTATATATAGGTGGCTTAACCAGTGGCGAAACCCACTTTAAATACGGTCACACCGCCTGGGGAATTTACACAGGATATATTGACGGCAACCTGACCAACCAAGACATAGACACCAATGCCCAAGGCGGATTCTTTGGTATATATAATAAATACGCAACCCAGAACTTTAATATATCCAGCACGATTAACGGCGGCGTTGTCGACAACATAACCGATACCACATTTGGTACAGACGAACACACAACATTCTGGATTGCAGGAACAGTAAACATTGCATACAATATCGCAATGGACAATACATTCACCCTGCAACCATCGATCCAGGCGGGCTACACATGGATTAAATCAGAAAACTACACATCTGCATCTGGCGACATTATAACAAACGATGCATTTAATATATTCGAAGTCACACCAACATTCCGCGCAATCAAGCATATCGGCAACAACTGGTATGGCGCACTGGATGTACGACACGTTATGATTTTCGCAAACAACGGCGACATCACCGTTAACGACACCGCCGTTGACACATTGAATTATGATAACTTTACAGAATACGGAATTTCCCTGGAAAAATCAGTTGGCCACATAACCCTGCGCGCAAACATTGGCCGTCGCGAAGGCAGCCATAACGGCTGGACCGGCGGGTTAAATTTCAAATACCTATTCTAAAAGACGAACAAAAAAACACCCGCCGTTCGGCGGGATTTTTTAATCAACCAAATGATAAACCGTGCCATTATAATTAAAGTTGATGGTACCGGTGGCCTTGCCGGCTTCTAACTTGCCATAGCATTTTCCGTCATTATACCCAACCACCAACGACGGCTCTGTATATTTTTCCGCATACAACGAAAAAGACAACCCGGTTGAGGTTTTAAAATAACTTATCCCCAGTTCACACGGCACTTCGTCCAAAATAATTTCAGACAAAAAAAGCAAAGGTAATAAAAGTTCCTCTTCTTCCTCATCCGCAAAAAGAGCAGTTTCTAGATCATCCCAACAACGTTCATCTGCATCTGCTGGATTCTGATAGCAATTATACGATGAAAAATCAGCAAATAAATGATCACACGCCCGCCTCCCCCCATAAATATCAATCCAGCTACACTTTCCTTCATGCAGCGACGCAGGCTCCATAACATATTTACCAACATACGGATAAACCATACGACAATAAATACACACCCCATCTTCCAACCAGTTTAGTTCTCCATTTCGTAGTGCAGACTCAAACGCCTGCTCTTCCTCTGATGAAAGCACCTCTATTGATTCATACTGTTTTCCATACTCACCCACCATATAAGACAATACCCCCTCCATAACAACCCATTGATTACACCCCAACGAAGGGATATAGCAATAATTTCCACCATCATATATCGGTTCAACATAATCCGACCCATCACATGTCGGAATTGATTTATCGGGAAATTTATAACAATGCTCAACCTCGCCATAACCTTCCAGCACCGGCACAGACTTTGCATCGGACAACGGAACAATCACACAAAGAAAACACAAACAAAACCTTCTCAACCCCAACCCCACAATAAAAAAATAACCGCCACGGGAATATGGCGGTCGGGGTGTTAGAAAAATCATATACAGACATGACCCCGTCGGCCTTTGGGGTTACCCCCTGTTTTATAGCCGACGGCACCCCGAGCCAGAAAGCGGTAACGGCCGGGTTGTACATAAAAAAAGACGCATCCGCGTCAATTTTTATGCGGATACCAATGCAACAAAACATTGCACAGTCTGTATACGGGCTTTTCTAAGGCCCCGAACCCACATCCCTGTGGATTCACCAAAAATTATAACACCCGCCACCCCAAAATGCAAATATAAAGATAAATAAAAATTTAGTTGAACAACAAAAGAATCCGTCATACCGGCAACGGCCGGTATCCATTACCCCGCGGGGACCGCCACTAACCACTTACACTAACAACTAAAAAATCCCCCATCCGGGAGATTTTTTAACGACTTTTAACCATTGCGACCGGCAACCTGGGCGCATCGCCCAACGCCCAACGCCACACCCCCGCAATAACATGACTTACCCTATCTTGTTTTGCCGCATATTCCGCACACCATTCGCGCACAGAATCTTTATTTGCCACATAATCATTATACTGACGTACAATCTTTTCCAATGCACTTCGCTGGGCGCGCAAATCAAAATCATGCACCGTATAAACAGACATCGGCTTATTCCCCAAAGAATCCGCACAAATAGAATACGCCATCTCAATCGTTTTTAGCGAACGCACAGCCCTACTCCATATTCGCCAATTGTTCCAATTGATCTGCCGCAATCAGTGCATCAATCATTTCATCCAGCCCTGCACCACCAGCCAAAATATCATCCAGTTTATACAGAGTCAGTTTAATACGATGATCTGTCACACGCTGTTCTGGGAAATTATATGTACGAATCTTTTCACTGCGATCACCAGACCCAACCATAGACTTTCGTGACGCATTGCTGGCATTCATCTGTTCCGTACGCTGTTTTTCATACAATTTTGAACGCAAAACCGCCATAGCCGCCAGCTTATTTTGCAACTGAGATCGCTCATTCTGACAGGTTACAACAATCCCCGTTGGAAAGTGCGTAATGCGTATGGCACTGTCGGTTTTGTTAACATGTTGACCACCTGCGCCCGACGCACGAAAAATATCAATACGAATGTCTTTGTCTTCAATCACAACATCAATATCCTTGGCCTCTGGCATAACAGCAACAGATGCCGCACTGGTATGAATACGACCGCCCGCCTCGGTCTCAGGCACACGCTGAACACGATGAATCCCTGATTCAAACTTCATACGACCATACGCACCCGCACCATCAATCTTGAACACAATTTCCTTGTACCCACGCAACGAAGTAGCGTTTTCTTCTATAACCTCTACCTTCCAACCTTGGCGCAAAGCATACGATTTATATTGATTATACAAATCCCCTGCAAACAACGCAGATTCTTCACCACCAACACCGGCACGGATTTCCATAATAACACTGTTATCATCCGCATCATCACGTGGCAATAACGCAATTTGCAGACGCTTTTCAATATCCGGTAACGCATGATTTAATTCAAGCAATTGTTCGGCGGCAATTTCGCGCAATTCTGGATCAGATTGCATTTCCTTGGCATCCGCAATCCCTGTAACAGTCTGAAAATATTCATTTATCAACGGCAAAATTTCCCCCAGGCGCGAATATTCCTTAGACAGACGCGTCAGCGTATCACCCGACACTTCACCTGAATTCATTTGTGCCTCAATCTCGGATGCACGATTTTGAATATCTTTTAATTTCTGTTCTATTATCATATTAGACTCTCTTTATCATTTTTACAGCATCTAAAATGGTCAGATTTTGTTGTGCACCACTACACATATCTTTCAGTGCAACAACCTGATTTTTAACTTCATCTTCACCGATTATTAAACTGAATTTTGCTTTTATTTTATCAGAGTATTCAATTTGATTTTTGAACTTTTTATCTGCATCCAAGAACGACACCGTTGCAATATTTTCATCGCGCAACGCATTTAGGACAGACACCGCATACCCCAGGTTTTCATTCCCCATACACAGCACCGCCACATCAACTGGCGATTCAAATTGCGACAAATCAATCGCCCCTGATTCCATCAGCGCAACAAAGATTCGCGAAAAACCAATCGCCGCACCAACGCCGATAATCTTGGTCTTGCTAAACTTACCCGCCAGGTCTGCATATCGCCCACCACCGGCCGCTGTACCCAATTCTGGATGACTTAACAACTTAAATTCAAACACCAAACCGGTATAGTACGCCAACCCACGGGTAATAGACAAATCAATTTCTGCATTTTTTACCCCGAACAAATCCAATGTTTTCATGAAATCATTCAGTTCCGCAACAGCCGAATCCAACTTGTCAGACTTGTTCAAGAAATCCGAATAACCATTTATAAACACAGATTTAATTTGATTTTCTTTTTCTGCGTTATTCAGTGTATCACGCAACCCTTCGGCAAAATCTTCATCACCCATTTTGTCTTTTTTATCAATCAAAACGAAGACATCTTTTTTCTGCCCGTCCGTCATTTCCAGATAATCAAACAGCGCATCCCAGAACGGTCGCGAACCGACACGAACCGCATTCTCGCCGATAAATTCGGACACAGAATTTAAAGTCCGCTGAATCACAGAAATAATTTCCGCATCATAATTCGTACTTAACGAATTTACGCCCATTATATCCATATCCATCTGATAAAATTCGCGATACCGACCGCGTTGTGCGCGTTCCCCACGATAGCGTTTTGAAAACTGGCTGGCACGAAATGGGAATACCAAATCATTCAGGTGCCCCGCAACATATCGCGACAACCCGACCGTCCCATCGTATCGCAACCCCATCTTGGTATCGCCCTTTTGGAACAAGAACATCTGCGTTTCAATTTCGTCCCAGTTATCTTTGTCTGTCAACACTTCTGCGCGTTCAATCGCCGGCAAATCCAGCATATTAAACCCGGACACTTTCAACACTTCCAGCATACGCGCCGCACAAAAATCTACACAACGCTGTTGCACTGGTAATAATTCTATAAATCCCGACAAAGGTTTTGTTGGTTTTAAATCCATTTTATTTATTCCTATTGTTTATACACGAAGAATTACGACATTACTAATGTCAATTATATCACAGAAAAAGGTAATATGCTAATATTCGCCCGCCTGGGCGTGATGAAAAACAAACAAAATATAGTTTTTATCTAACATTTCACACTAATTTTAGTACAAATTAATTTTTTTTCAAGTAAAAACACAGAAAAACTCAGGCGGGACGCATCACACCCACACACAAATGACGAAAGAAAAGATTTCCTGCCTTAAAACATTTGTGACATGTTGCATTTTGCGCCCCGGAAAGACACACATATAATACCCACCCCAACACAATAAACAACAGGTACCTTTTCACATTTTATTCCAGATGATAAACCCCATCACCATATTTTACATTAATCGTCCCACTGGCGCGTCCCAACACCATATCGGCATAGCACACCGTATCATTATACCGCACACAAAACGATGGTGTGGTGACACGATTTGAATACAACGGCACAACCACACCGCTGTTTGTCTTAATCTGGCTCACCCCCGCACCGCACAGCGCGCGCATTTGTTTAAGCAACCAGCACACACTGGTTGATGTATCTGAACACACATCCGCAACATCATGTGCAACATACCCCGCGGGGCACACCCCGGCGTCCGCCGCCACATAATTGTCATATTCCACCGCAACCATCCCCGTCGGGCAAGATTGCGCAAACGCAACAAATGGCAACAAAAAGACAAAATACAACCACCTCATCAATCCGCACCACCATAACTTTGCGAAGAACAACCAACAGTGTCAACACACTCGGTCAAAGCACATTTTATTTTAAAACTATTCATACACAAATCAGCAATATCCACATATTGATATGCGCTAACAACACAAGAAGCCAAATTCAACGACACAATATGCATATAAGGTGCGGCAAAAGGGCTAACCATATAACACGCAACAAAAAGATAACTACGATATATAGCATTTACACTATCTACAGGCACCGACGATGGCACTACAGTGGTGTTACCATACCAAAACAACGCCACACCAGACACATCAACACCACAACAATTCACCACATATTGACTTCCAGATGTAGAAACTGGCGTACAACTCTCACATGTACTTAAATCTGGCACACACATGGTTGCGGCATGCGACGCCCCAACACAAGTCAACAAACACAACAAACAAAATATCTTTTTCATTTCCCCCACCATAAACAAAACCCGCCCAAAACAATTCAAGGCGGTTGGAGGTTCGTTACAACTTTCAGGAAATTGTTCGCTTTATTCAACATATTCAAGCGACCTCCAACCCATTTTGGTTGGAGATTTATGTCCACATCCACATGATGCGAACACCTGAAAATAGGGTAACGACACCCCATTGTGGCAACCCGCCACAACATTGCAATTATACAACATAAAAAAGAATTATACAAACACTAAAAATAAAATTTAAAACCACTGGTGCAATTGTCCGCCATTTTGTTTCAGCCAACGCTTTGCCCGCTCTACCCCCGGGCCATACAATTCACGCACAGTCATCCAAAATTCGGGCGAATGATTCATGTGTTTTACATGCGCCAATTCATGCATAACAACATATCGCATAACATCCACTGGCGCAAACGCCAACCGCCATGAAAAAGACATTGTTCCTGTTGTTGAACAACTGCCCCAACGGCTGGTCGTATCACGCAGCGCAATACGCCGTGGCCAAAATTCAGATGGCACACTGCGTATTATATTTTTTACTGCACTTAAAAATTCGGCCTTGATAACATCACGCACACGGCGTTCAAACATATCTGACGCGCCCCCAATAACCAGTTGCGAACCATCTGCACTGAATTTATTAGACCGCATATCTGGATTATGCACCAATTGTACACACCGCCCCAAAAATTCTATTTCATCCCCCGGCCGCAACACAACCTTAGTCGGACACTTTTGAAAAACGCATTCCAACCAGCTTTGTTTTGAAATCAAAAAATTTATCGCGGCCCGTTCAGACACCAACCATGGCTTAGTAATATCAATTTCACGCTTTGGCACAACCCTAGGCCGCAGTGTAATATTACGCACACCCCGTCGCGTAGTTATAATAACCGGAATTTCTTCGCCTGATGACAAAGTAAACACATACTGCGCATTCATTACCTGATCTTATCTTTGATATCATTTGCAATTACATCAGCATCAAATCCCATTTCAGAATACACCATATCTCCCGGACCCGACATACCGAATCGATCAACCCCAACAACCGCATCCGCAAATTCAAACCATGGCGCAGATGCCGCTGCCTCTATCGCAATTACGGTTCCGCGCAGAACTTCTTGTTTATACTCAACATTCTGCATACGAAAATCTGCAACAGACGGCATAGACACAACCTGAACCGCATCACCCAATTTTTTTGCCACAGATATTGCCAACGAAACTTCGGCCCCGGTTGCAACAATAGTCGCACGCACATTTTTTGCAGCCGCCGAACGAATTATATATCCACCACGCCCAATATCCGCCCCCAACGGCGTTTCTATGCGCGCAATTTTCTGGCGCGACAAAACGATACACGTTGGACGTTCAGGTTCAGTCAACGCGCGTCGCCACGCGAATATAACCTCGGCCCCATTACACGGGCGATACACATTCAACCCCGGCACCATACGCAGTGACGGCAACTGTTCAACAGGTTGATGCGTCGGCCCATCCTCGCCAACCGCCACACTGTCATGTGTAAACACATAAACCACCGGCAACTTTGACATTGCCGCCAAACGAATACTGGGACGCATATAATCACTGAACACCAGGAAAGTAGAACCGAAATTCCGCACCCCCGCAATCATCAGGCCATTCATAATTGCCCCCATTGCATGTTCGCGCACGCCATAGTTTATATAATTCCCCACAAAATCATCTGGCAAAATATCATGTGATGATGCAACACGCACATTCGTACTGCCCCCCAGGTCTGCACTGCCCCCAATGATTGTCGCACCGGCATTCAGCAATGCATCTAAATACATTCCCGACAATTCACGTGTTGAAACATCACGATCCAATTCCGGCAACGAAACATTTGGCACAACATCCGCACGCACTGCACCAATAACCGGAATCTGCTCCATCACAACATTACGCCAAACCTGTTCCCCATGTGGCGCAGAAAATTCATTAATCAGTTTATCTAATTCCGAATCACTTAACGCCATACCATGCGCACGATGCGACCCCGCCAACGAAGACCCATGCCCCAGTTCGGTCTTGCACTGAATAAACACCGGACAATCAGAATTCTGGGCCGAAACAATTGCACGATTAATCCGCACAAAGTCATACCCTGACACCGTGATTACGCGCCACCCGGCCGCCACCATACGCGCCGGCACATCCAGATCAGTTTGCGCCACACCATCAATACTGACACCATTGTCCGCCCACAGCAAAATCAGATTATTTAATTTATAGCGCCCAGCAAACGCGATTGATTCCTGGGCCACACCTTCCATCAAATCACCATCTGAACACAAACAATACACAAACGAATCGGACCTGTTTATTTTTGCACCCAACGCCATACCAACAGCATTTCCAACCCCCTGCCCCAACGGTCCGGTCGTTGCATCAACCCCTGGCATTCCATATTCCGGATGTCCTGGCAAGCCACCAATTCTACGAAAGTTATTCATATCCCCGATATCATATCCTGCCAACTTTAACACAGAATACAACAACGCACTGCCATGCCCCGCCGACATAACAAAGCGATCATGACCACGGCGCAAAAAGTTCACAAACAACGTCGTAATAATATCTGCACACCCCAGCACGATACCAACATGTCCACTGCCCGCAGTGCGGATTGCCCGTAAAGCCAATGCCCGTACAGCATTTGACATTTCTTTTAAATCTTTGGAATTATAGTTCATGTGTGATATTATATCATAAAAAGGACACATATAAAATGTTAAAAATTTGGACAGACGGTTCATGCCTGGGCAATCCCGGTCCTGGCGGATGGGGATTTATTGCAACAGACGGCAAAAACATTGCTGAACGCAGCGGGGGCGAAGCGAACACAACAAACAATCGCATGGAATTAATGGCGGTGATACGCGCACTGACGGCGGCCGCACGTCACAGCGAACTGGAAATTCACACCGACAGCCAATATGTAAAAAACGGCATGCAGTCGTGGCTAAAAAATTGGAAAAAGAATAATTGGCGCACTGCTGATAAAAAACCGGTCAAGAACCAAGACCTGTGGCAAAAACTGGACGAATTGGCATCAGCCAAGACGATACATTGGCACTGGGTCAAGGGACATGCCGGCAATGAAATGAACGAACGCGTTGATGTATTGGCACGCACCGCCGCCGAAAGTTTTAAATAAAACACATATTTTTCATATTTGTCATCCCGTGGCTTAACCACGGGAACCAGGTTATAAAAAAAAGCCCCTTTACAGGGCAAAAAAGGGGCTGTTAATTACTCTATCCAAAATGAAATGTATGTGGTTGCACCTTCGCCACCAACCGGCACCATACCAACAACACCCTCTGTATTTTCTGGTTTTATCTTTGACCAGGCTGCTTCCCCATTTGAAACAACCATAACATCATTATTAACAGCACCAGTAATAGTCTGTCCTAAATGATGATCATAATACTCCCCCACACCAATCTTACTAATTGGTACTGCACCAGGCACAATATAATTTTGTGTAATTCCAAACACCTTGCCAAGATCTTGGTCACTGTTTAGCCCCAACAAAACTCCGGTCGTTGGTTGCAAATCCAATGTACGGTCTAAAGCAAGATCACGCGCAACCACAGAACGATCGGCAATCTTTGCACTTGTCACCGCACCATTGGCAATCTTATCACTTGTCACCGCATCATCGGCAATATCATTGGTCTCGACCTTGCGCCAGCCCATTTTTCCTACTTCATCATCAGCACTGCCGGTATATGCCAAAAAACCCGTAGTAGAAAAACCATCAGGAATACCAGCAGATAATTTTTCCGCCGTCACCTCACCATTGGCAATCGTACCGCTTGTCACCGCACCATCGGCAATACCCGCACTTCCAACCTCCCCCCACTTTACGCCACCATTACCATCGGCCACCAACGCGACCCCTGCGCTCTGCCCCGCTGAACTCATCTTATCCGTCGTCACCACACGAGCGGCAATCTTTGCACTTGTCACCGCTTCGTCTTCAATACCATATTTAGAGACCTGCCCCCAATACGTATTACCTTTACCATCGGACACTATTGCCAGTCCAGAAAGACCTGTCTGTAAAGAGTCTCCTGTTGGAGACGTAATCATAGCTGGGTAAATCCATCCCCAACCAAAAAAATTTCCGTCACCAATCAAAAGTTTACCAGTAATGGGATCATAATTTCTACCTTGGTAACCTTCAAATTTTCCAAATGTCACGGCACCAGCAGCAATCGTACCAGATGTCACCGCACCATCGGCAATCTTACCCGCCGTCACCGCACCGTCGGCAATCATATCTGTATCAACATACCCCGGATAAACCGTCCCTTTATCGTCAGTAACCATGGCCAGATTTTTCTTATCTGCCCCTTGGTCAATATTAACTTTGCCAGATAATACCCCATCGGCAATCTTATCACTTGTCACCGCCCCATCGGCAATAGCATCACTTCCAACCTGTCCCCACTCTGCGCCACCAATACCATCCACCAAAAGAACACCGGTTTGATAACCCAAACCAGAAGATAAAAACGAACTAATCTTATCCGTCGTCACCGCACCATTGGCAATATCATCTGTGGTAATCTGTGCAAACTCAATACTCTTATCAACACCTGCTCCATCTACCTTCAGAACCCCACCTGAACCCGATGCAACAACCGCAATAGGCGCACCATTATCCCAACCAATTAGCGCGGGATCACCACCAGGGACCGCAAATATTTCAACATCACCATTGCCCGAACCATTACCATAAAGGAATCCTGTCACCGGACCACCACCATCAGCAGAATACATTGATGAAATTTTATCCAGTGTCACTGCACCGTCGGGAATGGCATTCGCCACTTGCTCCCATTTAGCATTACCGTCATCATCAGAAATAAGAACTTGATTTTCATAACTGCAAATACGAATACCACTAGCATTGACATAACATGTTTGGTCTGGTTTTTCAATCATATCCGTGCTGATATATCCCGGATAAACCGTCCCTTTATCGTCAGTAACCATGGCCAGATTTTTCTTATCTGCCCCTTGGTCAATATTAACTTTGTTTGCCAGAACCTTGTGCGCTTCGTCTGCGGATTGGGCGGCGCTTAGTGCATGTGCGCCCGCGGCGGCGGCGTGTGCTTCGGCCGCATCGGCGGCATTGCCCGCCGCATTTACCATACGATTTACATAACTGACACCCGCAATGCCATTCGTTGCCTGGTTTAATGTTGATTCAACATATACATCATGCGTTGTACCCAATTCTTCATCATTTGTTGGTACGGTTGCCAATACCGGGTTTACCGCCAACATGGCGCACAGCGATACTGTAAATATAAAACGCTTTACATCGTATGGCATACGAATCTCTCCCTTTTCATTTCAATCTTGGTGGTGATGCGGAATTTAATAGAATGTATTTTAACAACAACACGGGTCATCAAAATGGGTCGCATCACCACAATAAAAAACCGCATTGATAAATCAAAAGCGGTTGGAGGTTCGAAACTAGAAGAGATATGCCCGAATATAATCGGACACCAACTTCACGGGTTTCCACCCCCAATCGTGACAACACATCACGACACATACATTATCACACACAGACAAAAATAAATCAACACAAAATACTATCCACGAAATCCCATCGCGACAATAAACATTTCCACACTGTCTTTACGCGAAGACGGTGGTTTCATATGATGTACAGATTCAAATCTTTCCTTGATCTGCTTTAATAAATCTTGGGTTGTGCCACCGGTAAAAGACTTGCACACAAATGTCCCGCCCGGCTTTAATGCGCGCAACGCGAAATCAAACGCATATTCCAACAAAACCATCTGGCGAATATGGTCTGTCTTTTTATGCCCAACGGTATTTGGTGCCATATCTGACACAACAACATCTGCCGTGCCATTCCCAACCGAATCGGCATCCAGTTCCAACTTTTCTTCCAGCCAGCGCAGTGCCGCATCTGACGTAAAGTCCCCCTGATACGTTTCAACCCCAACAATCGGGGAAATTTCCAATAAATCCATTGCAAATATTTTTGATTTCGGATATGTCCGCGCAATATATTGTGACCACGAACCTGGTGCCGCCCCCAGATCGACCACCACCTGGCCATTGCGCAAGAATTTGAATTTTTCATTCATTTCAATCAATTTATACGCTGCACGCGCGCGATAACCATCCTTGTGCGCACGCGCAACATATGGATCCGCCGCCTGGCGTTGCAACCATGCAACCGAAGACTTCTTACTTGCAATTTTTTTATTTGTTATTTTCATTGTTTACCATTCCGTAACGCCCGTATTACGCGCCTGCAGTGCAGTCACAGGGCGAATACGGAATTTTTATTTGTTATTTTCATTAGCGCATTTTTTGTTTTAAACGCTGACTGAATTTCAAAGCGCGGTTAAACGCCCTTTCCGGTGTCATTAATCCTAATTTATCATCAACCGGAAAGATATATTCATACATACCATGATACTTGTACTTAACCGTCACCTGATACCCCAGTAAAAAACACCCCATATCATTATACTCTTTATGGTACGCTATCGGCTCTGTCACCTCCAGCGCGGTCCAATCAAACAAATGATTTAAATTTTTCAGCGTATCCTTGAAAGCCATTACTAGTTCCCCTGCGGTTTTACGCCTGGCATACCCCCCTGGGATTGCATACGTGCCATAACGGCCTCCATTCCGCCCATGCGCTGAATCATTGCCATCTGCTGTTTCATCTTTGTATATTGCTTTATCATATGTTCAACTTCACGAACAGTGCAACCGGCTGTTTGAGAAATACGCGCCTTGGCATTTGCGAAAATCTTTTCTGGTTCTGCGCGTTCGGCAGGTGTCATCGCCTCTAAAATTTTAATCTGGGCATCAACACTGCCATCTTTAATCTTTTCCTTCATTGCACCAACCGCATCTTTCATCCCCGGCACCATTTTCAGCAGACCACTAAAATTACTCATTTTTTTAATCTGTTTCAACTGTGCCAACATATCGTTCATGTCAAACTGACCCGACATCATACGCGCGGCTGTTTCTTTCATACCACTGGGCATCTTATCTGCACCTAAATCCTTTTCTGCCGCCTTGATATCAGCCTCTGTAAAATTATTTTTTTCTTTCTTCTTACCAAAACCAAACATAACTACTTACTCCTTTTTTTGCTTGTTTATTTTATTGTCTTTTCCAGATTTATCAAGATACTTCTTTAAATATTTTCCTGTTTTTGATTCCGGAACACTTGCGACAACTTCTGGTGTACCAACGGCAACAATTTGCCCACCACCCGCGCCACCGGTTGGCCCCAAATCAATAATCCAATCAGCAGTCTTGATTACTTCCAGATTGTGTTCAATAACAATAACCGTATTTCCTTGTTCTACTAATTCATGCAAAACCGACAGCAGCAGCTTAATATCTTCGAAATGCAGACCTGTTGTTGGTTCATCCAGAATATATATTGTCTCCCCCGTACTGCGCGCGGCCAATTCTTTGGATAATTTTATACGCTGGGCCTCGCCCCCGGATAAATCTAATGAACTTTGCCCCAGTTTAATATAGTCCAACCCCACACGTTTTAACAATTCCAGTTTTCGTGCAATCTTTGGCACATTAATAAAGAATCTGTATGCCTCTTCAACCGTCATATTCAGTACATCTGCGATTGATTTCCCTTTATGCTTAACCGCCAGGGTCTCTTCATTATAACGCGAACCATGACAACAATCGCATTCCACATACACATCTGCCAAAAAGTTCATTTCGATCTTAATCTGGCCATCACCCTGACACGCTTCGCATCGCCCACCCTTGACATTAAACGAAAAGCGTCCCGGTCCATATCCACGCGCCTTGGATTCAGGCAAATCGGCAAAGAAATCGCGTATATCACCAAACACACCTGTATAGGTTGCCGGATTACTGCGCGGACTGCGCCCAATTGGCGATTGGTCAATATCAACCACTTTGTCTACATTTTCCATGCCAGTTATAATATCATGCGCCCCAGTTTCTATTTTTGAATTATACAGCGCACGCATTAATGCCGGATACAATGTATTCAACAACAGCGTTGATTTGCCAGACCCTGACACACCCGTCAACGCCACAAATTTCCCCAGCGGAAATTCCGCCGTCACATTTTTCAGATTATTTTCGCGTGCACCATGCACAACAATTGACCGTCCATTGCCCACACGTCGCGACGACGGCACCGCAATTTTACGCACGCCCGACAAATATTGTCCAGTAATTGATTCTTTATTTTTTATTACCTGAGCCGGCGTTCCAGCCGCAATAACATTTCCACCATTTATACCTGCGCCACGCCCAATATCAACCAACCAGTCTGCCGCACGCATTGCGTCTTCATCATGCTCAACCACAATAACTGTATTATCTTTGTCTCGCAACATTTTCAGCGTTTCCAGTAATTTGTCATTATCCGCTTGATGCAATCCAATAGAAGGCTCATCCAACACATACAACACCCCGGACAAACCACTGCCAATCTGTGATGCCAGACGAATGCGCTGGGCTTCACCACCAGACAAAGTCCCCGCCATACGCGACAGTGTCAAATACCCCAACCCAACATTTTGCAAGAAATATAATCTATCTGTGATTTCACGCAAAATAATACGTGCAATCTCATTATCTTTTTGCGACAAATGATTTGGCAAAGCCCGGAACCATTCCAATGAATCATCAACCGACATGTCGCAAACATCCATAATATCCGCATTATTTATCCGCACGCACAACGCATGAATATTCAATCGCTTGCCATGACATACCGGACACGGTTTTTCAGATTGATACTTTGCCAGTTCTGTCCGCATTGCCTCAGAATCCGATTCGCGCCAACGACGCTCTATATTTGGGATAACACCTTCATATGGCTTTTCATAAACATAACCATTCCAATTTATCTTAATTGCCTGATCGCCACTGCCATATAAAATCAAATCCTTATGTTCTTGACTTAGTGTATGCCATGGTTTTGATAGCGGAATCTTGAACTTCTTATGCAACGCATCCAACAGATGTTCAAACTGACTTAACATACCGCTACGCGACCATGGCGCAATTGCACCACCCAGAATTGACTTAGACGGGTCTGGCACAACCAAATCTGGAGACATATTTAACTGTACACCCAACCCATCACAGTTCTGGCATGCACCCATTGGGGCGTTAAAAGAAAACAATCGCGGTTCAATTTTTGGTACAGTAAAACCACTGACCGGACATGCATAATTTTGCGAATACAATATATCTTCATTTGTATCCAAACGACGCACCAACACAGACCCCGGCACCAGTCGCAACGAACCCTCAAACGAAGAATACATGCGCGAACGGAATTCTTCCACATCGGCGCCTTCATCCGGCATTTGCAGACGATCAACAACAACCAAAATCGTGTGCTTCTTATTTTTATCCAACGGCGGCACCGCAGACAAATCAACCAATTCATCATCAATAATCGCCCGTTGATAGCCCTGCTTTACCAAGAATGCTAATTCCTTGCGATATTCGCCTTTGCGTTCACGCACCAATGGCGCCAATATAAAGATTTTGGTAGTGGCTGGAATTTTCATGGTCCAATCAACCATTTCTGCAACCGTCTGCGATTTAATCGGCCGCCCCGTCACAGGCGAATGCGGCACCCCAATACGTGCCCACAGCAAACGCAAATAATCATACACCTCTGTCACAGTACCTACAGTTGAACGCGGGTTTTTAGATGTTGTCTTTTGTTCAATTGAAATCGCAGGCGCCAACCCTTCTATTAAATCAACATCTGGCTTTTTCTGCATATCCAAGAATTGACGCGCATAACTGGACAGCGACTCTACATATCTGCGTTGTCCCTCGGCGTATATAGTATTAAACGCCAACGAAGATTTTCCCGACCCTGATACACCAGTCAAAACCACCAATTTGTTTTTTGGTATATCCAAATCAACATTCTTAAGATTATTTTCGCGCGCACCGCGAACTTTTATAAAACTTGCCATAACAAAGATATAGGTTATCTGATTATTTTTTTCAATACAAAGGGCGAAAATTCCTTTCGCCCCGTATACTTATTTTTTATTTTTTCCCAACAAACTGTCTGGATTCAGCATAATACCGCTTTTCCTGGTATGATCTGCACCTGCGTCTGGTATTAATTTTCCATTTACCCAAATATCAATACCTCCTGCATTACCAAATGTTGCCTTGTACTTATTACCAACCGGAACATAATAAACATCACCTGGCACCAACACACGACTAAACACCGTATTACCGCGCCCATCTTCAACCTTTACCCACGATTCTTGGGATGCCTGCAATATAACATTAGCCTTATCTCTATTATCTGTACCAAATCTTTCACGCACCGTCAGTTTATATTCAGGTTCTGTACTAATAACCTCTTCAACAACAGGCGCCAATGTCGCAACTTCTTCTGCCTTTTCCGGTCCCGACAATAAAACAATCCCCAACACAACCAATGCAATCGCAACCACTGCACCCGCAAACCAAATCCAATGTTGGTAAATGAACTGATAGACCTTTACAAAATAAACCTTGGCCCAACTTTCTTCTTCAATGCTGGGCATTGCACACGCTGTCACATCATCAGAATCTGTACAATCCGCTGTCAAACCCATTTCTTTTTTTATTTTTGCAACGATTTCATCTGGATCCAACCCCAATTCCATTGCATAGTTTCGCGCAAACCCTAAAATATATACAGGCTCTGGTATCACCGCATAATCACCCTTTTCCAAGGCTTCTAAAAACTCTTCCCGAATGCACAACTGTTTTGCAATTGTTGGGATTTCACGTTTACGACGACCTGTTGTACGCGCATTATGCAACATCTGACCCGCCGTCAATTCTGCAGGTGCCTCTACAACCTCTGTCGCCACTACATTTTCATTATTTTCAATATTTTCTGTCATTTTTCACAATCCCTATTATTTGATTTGCCTAAATAATACCCCAAAATTCACGAATTGCAACCTTTAAGGCATCTGCAGATTCCGTTTGATTTACTTTGATACGAAACTCTGACGAATTTGGCATACCTGCACTGTACCATGCGGCATGCTTTCTAAACATCGGCACAGCTGTTTTTTCTCCATAGTATTCGATTGCACAATCTAAATGTTCCAATACGATTTCACCAATATTCTGTGGCACATCCATACCATGCAATTGCGCAATCAGCCACGGCCGCCCCAGCATTGCACGCCCAATCATTGCACCCGAATACCCCAAGGATTCTGGCACAACCAAATCATCTGCGGTTTTTATATCACCATTTGCGATGATTGGAATTGGACAATCTGAAACATCTGGCAATTGGGATTTTCCCAGATACAACTGCGCACGCGTACGCCCATGCAGCGCCATAAACCGCACCCCCGAATCCGCCGCAATTTCAACCAGTTCACGCCAATCCCTGTGTTCTTCATCCCACCCCAGGCGTGTCTTAACAGATACCGGGATTTCCACCGCCCGCACAACCGCGGACATAATCTTTCCCGCCAGAACATGGTCACGCATCAGATACGCCCCTGCACCCGCACGGGTTGCAACCTTTGGCACAGGACAACCCATATTAATATCAATCCACTTTGCCCCTGCATCTTGTAAAATACGGGCGGCATCCGCCATCAAAGCAACATCTGCACCAAATATTTGTGCACCAACATTTCCCTCAGAATTATAATTATCAAAATTACGCAAACAGTTTTTATGCGCCCCAACCAACGAATGACAAGAAATCATCTCTGTCACCAATGGCGCATCTGGAGAAAACTTTCGCACCATACGACGAAACGGCCGATCGGTCACGCCCGCCAAAGGTGCCACAAAAATTTGATTCTTACTAAACATTTGTGATATAATGCCATCTATGAAAGGAAAAATCAAAAATTTATTTAGTTTTATCGGGCGCGCCTGGTCTGGTGGCATCCAGGGTAAGTTAGGGGTTGCTTTAACTGCATTTGCAGCCTTTATGTTTATTGGTCTGTTCTGGGGGGATGTAAACGTTCAGCGATTTTCAATGAATGTGTGGCGCCTGCACCAAGAACGCACTCAATTAGAATCCGAACAAAAAAATCTTAGCGAGATAAAAAAACACATCGAACTGCTTCAGGGATACAGCCCCGATTACATTGAAGAGCTAGGGTTAAAATACCTGAACATCGGTGATCCAAAAACAAAAATATTAAAGATTTAAAAATCCCCCATTCGGGGGACTTCTTTTAATTCAAGAACAATATTGTTCCATTCAGATACAGTGCAAAAACTAACCATATTATATACGGCCACACCAGATAAGAGGCCGCCCGACTGATTGGTTTGAAAGCAACCATCATCCATATCGCAACCACAATTAACGCAATCAAGGCCAACAATGCCCCACCAATCATCTGCAACCCAAAAAACAAATAAGACCACAACGCATTTAATCCCATTTGAATCACAAATAGCGCATACGCTTTGCCTTTGTTCAGACGCGTTTTTTCATTATTCATGACCAAGAACAAAGAAATTCCCAACAATGTATACAGTATAAACCATGCAATCATAAACACCCATCCATTCGGTGTTAATACCGATTGATTTAATGTGTTATACCACACATTGGCCCCCGGTGACATTGGTGAAAAGAATCCACCGATGATACCTGGAATAAAAGAAATAACTATTGCCAAAACAAACATCCAAAATTTTTTCATTTTTCACTCCTTTACTAATACTCTATCACACCACCTCTCACGTTTCCCCAAGAATGAATCCCCAAAAAAAGTCCGACAAATGGACTTTTTTCATTCTTATAAACAATTTGCGCGGAAAGTTTAATTGACCATAACATACAAAACTACGGTTTAAATCTATCACTTAGACCAGTTCTACAAAAAACAAAAATTAAACCGCCACATTCGTGACGGTTAAATTTCTGGCACGCCCTACAGGATTCGAACCTGTGACCTGCAGATTAGAAATCTGATGCTCTATCCAGCTGAGCTAAGGGCGCAACAACACATATTTTATACTAAAATTTACAAAATTCAAGTTTTTCAAAGACACAAAAAATATCTTTACACACGCCAGATTTTCTGGGGGCATTTTCGCCGGGTATAAATCCTTAATTAATCGCCTTGTTGGCCTGATTTATTAATTCTAAAAATTTATCAAAATTTTTCGCACCTAACTTTCCTTTTATTTTTTGCAACACTGGTGCCTGCTCTATTTGCGCAATAACATCTGTTGCTTTTTTTGTTGGCATAACATACACACTGCGCCCATCCGTTGGTGATGGCAAACGCACAACATAACCATCCCGAATAAGATTATTTAATCGCACCGTTATCATTGGCTTTGACACCCCTAAATCCGCCGCCAAAGTTGCCGGCGTATGCCCGCCCGGACGACCGCAAAGAATATGTAGCAATACAATATCCCCAAAACGCAACGGCAACTTTTCCATACCGCGCGCACAGTTATGACAAAACAAAAACAAATCAAACATCAGACAGCCTTTCTTAATAGTTTACCAATATTAACCATAATAGTTAATATACATAAACCAAATCAAGCAAAAACATCTAAATAAAGAGATTGAACAAAAAAACAAAATATGATACACTATCAACCAATTAAGGAAAGGTTAACCCACACTATGCAGATTTTAAAACTGTCTTTGATGTTATTCATTACCTGCACAACCATAGCAGCCCAGGCAAAAGCGCCCGCAGGCCAATTTTGCAAAGCTATTATCTTTAAACACGTTTGCCAACCTGGTTGCTATTGCACAGGTTCTGACTCTTGCGCCAACTGGTGGCCTGGCGATATCAGGGATGGCTGCAAAGAAAGATGGAGCAAGGTTTCCAACATAAACAAAGCAGGCGTATATTTATGTCCGCCCGATTTTCCACTATCACTTGCAGGCGCCAGAAATGCCACAGATTGTTACAAAATTAACGAACAAGGCATGCGAATATTTAATCAAAAGGTAACATGTCCCGCGGGCAAATACCTGCCGAAAAAATTTAATATTTGCACCGATTGTCCTGTTGGCAGTTACTGTGAAGGCATAAAAGATGTATTACCCAGCTTTACATCTGACCAGGGCATCAAGGCATGCGCATCAGACCAAACAACAAATTCCACAAAAAGCGCCAGCAAATCTGCATGCATAAAGAAACCAAAGAAATCTTGCACGGCCGGTCAATACTCCCAAGATGGGAACACTTGTATTGATTGCCCTGGTGGCTACTATTGTGAAGGTGGCACCAAAGGCGCAACCCCCTGTCCCGAAGCAATCCCCGACCATTGGCGCAACGTATCTACATATCCTGAAAACTATTATGCTGCCGATGGCGAAGGCTCTGTTATTATTGGTAACAACTCTTACATACCAAAATGGGACAGTCTAAAAGGAAAAACAAAAAAAACAGATTGCAGAATGGTTTATCGTTTCAAAAACAATCGCAGCGATTATGCCGCCGACGAAAGCGTATTTTGGAACGATTCTACAAACAAATACGACTTAAAGGGCAACCCATATTATGTCACCTGCAAACCCGGGTATTATATGTCTGAAAAATTAACCAGCAATTATTGCGACATAAAAAAATTTGATGACGGAACAAAAAAATCAATGCTTTATAAAAAGCTTCTTCCTTGTCCGCATGATAAATATTGTCCGGGCGTAAAACAAACATTTTGCGACAGTGGCACCTATGAAGATACGCTGGGGCTAAAAGACGCGGTCAAGGTTACATGCCCCCAGGGATACTATCTGCCTGCGAACACAGAAAATTGCGATTCGTGTCCCAGTGATAAAATCTGTCCAGGTGGTGACTATTGGACATCACATAAGCCCCAGGGCGCATACAAGACCATGACACAACAAGAATTGCGCGCATGCTGGCAACACGTTGACCCAATATCATTTAAAGAATGCGCCACAGGTATAGAAAACAAGACACAATCAGGGGCGCCCGTTGAAGAAGCTCCCGATCCAGGAATTGGGACAGGTCTTGATTCCAAGTAAAATAAAGCTTAGTAAAAAATATAGTCATTCCATATAAATACCGCATTTAGTGCGGTATTTTTATTTCTTTCTGCCCAAAACAACAATGAGTAAATTTACCAAGTATCACGCAAACAAATTATCAGAAATACCTCGCAACCGACACACTGTATCGAACACGGGAAAGATTTGAACATGACAAAAGAATTTTGTCGTTCGAATCCACAGTTCCAGCATAATAAATAAAAATACCGCACTAAATGCGGTATTTTTTCATCTCTGGTCGGGGCGAAAGGATTCGAACCTTCGACATCTTGGTCCCAAACCAAGCACTCTACCAGACTGAGCTACACCCCGAAAACAAGACCCATTATAACAGCATTTTTTTAAAATGCAAATTTTTATTTAAATTTTCTGCTTGTTTACCACGCCCAAGTTTTCTATCATACAAGTAATGAGAAAAAGAATTGTATTTTTTATAATTTTTCTAACAACAATGGCTAACCTACACGCCATGACACGTGATGCTAAACTGACCGATACAACAGGTTATAATTATAACTATATGTATCCATACATGAACAATCAAATGCGTACAAATTTGAATCCCGGGGTCACAACATCACAATCCGCGAACCCAATTAATACAGTTGTAAAAACAATCCCCCTGTCATCGCAACGACGTGTTATCCCACGCCCAACAAACACAGCACGGGGTGCAACTACAACAACTGCGCGACGCGCCATATCTACAAATTCTGTACGCACAGGCACCAAAGCAGCCCCCGTTCGCGCAACCAATACAAACCGTCGTGTTGTTGCACGCAGTGGCCTACGCCCAACAGCAACGATGCGCACATCTTCACGAGGAAACGCTTCTTATACAGCACGTGCATCCGCCAACGCCGCAAATTATGCAACAACCGATACGAATCGCATATCCTCGGCACGTTGTCTGACAGATTATACAGAATGCATGAATGGATACTGCGAACGCGAAAAAACTAAATATAATCGCTGCTATTGCAGTTCCAAACTGTCACAAATTGATGCACAGTACCAAGGCACAATAGAATCGCTGATTGTTCAAATATTAACAATCAAATCAGAAAACAATTGGTCAGACACTGAAATGAACGAATACTGGATGAACACCATCGGCAAATATACAGGCGGCGAAAACTCATGGACAAATATGGATAACGCCCTGGATATAAACTGGGCCGACATGGAAAGCCGCGTCCGTGGCCAGGGCGCGTTTAACACCGGCCACGAATTTTGCATCCAGCATTTACGCGGATGTTCATACATGGCATCAAACCTGCGTGACGCATATCGTTCCGAAATTGCACGCGATTGCGCAACATACGAAGAATCATTACAACGGCTTAAAAGCGCCGCTGAAAGTATTATAGAGGCTTACAAATGACAAAATTTATTGGTATTGAATATGGTCGTGGATGTCTAAAAAACGCAATCCCCGACGGTCCTGCTTTGGCCCCTGCCGATGTACAAAAAATGTTTCCTGACGACAATTGGACAATGATAACACCTGCGCCATTTGACGCAGAAAAATGCGCCCAGGACAGATTTGGCGAAAACTTTGAAATTCAGCAAAAAATATATGCCAACACTCCAACAGATTCACACATCATGATTGGTGGCGACCATTCCGTAAACTATGGTCATTTTACCGCTATACGCGATCAAATGCCCCAATCAGATGTATGCCTGATATACATTGATGCCCACCTTGACATCCATACACCAGAATCTGCATTACATCAGGCATCTGGTGCACCACACGGAACAAATGTTCGCGCACTGATGGGAATGGGGGATGCGCGTTGGCTGACATTACAACAAAACACACCTGCCCTGCGCCCTGAAAATGTATTTTATTTGGGCTCGCGTTCATATGAACCTGCCGAAATAGAATTTGTTCAGCAAAACAATATCTTTATGCGCACATCTGACCAATTGCACAGTGAATCGGATTTAGAAACTGCAGTTCAGGAAATCCGCGAAAAAATTGGAAATCGCCCATTCGTTGTATCACTGGACTTTGATGTTATTGATCCACAATATTTCCGCGATGTTTTGGTGCCTGCCGGCTTTGGCATAACAGTTGATGCTGCAAAATACTTGGTACACGCATTCCGCGACGCACACAGTTTTGAATTCGTAGAATATGCACCATCCGGTGACCCCGCCAGCGCACAAATTGTTCATGAATTAATTAAATTGGCCGCGAATAAATAAATTATCGCTGCTTTATATTAATTATAAAGTCGTACAACCTGGTATTATCATCATACCAGGCAGTCAATTCTGCCAATTTTATTGCGTCTGAAAAATCACGTTGCGCAATACCATCCCGTGCAACAACCGCTGATTTCTGAACCGCCCCGGAATCCATATTCATTAACTGACGATATAGTTTACGCGCCCGGTACGACATTTCACCATAATTTGTTTTAAATGTCTCACCCCAGTCGATTCTTCGTCCACAACGACGATTTCGCGCCTCATCTTCATCAGGCTTTGTAAAGAATATTTTATTCTTGTTTTCGCGTGGCGCAATACCATCATCTGTATCCCCCGCCCATTTTGACAGCATATACATATCATATTTCAACGATGCCATATACATTGGGGTATTATCGCGGGGTTCTGCCTTATTCGCCGCCAGGGCTGTCGCCACTTCAAACCAAGCACCATGACTAAAATTCATAAATTCAGATGCCCCGCCAAAGTATATTTTCAACGCATAATGCGCATCAATACCCGGAAAAGACATTTTACACACAACACCACACGCCCCCGCCCAAGTATTTACACCACCACGCGCTGTTAAAATGCACCTTTGCCCAAATAAATCGCCCAACTGCGGCAATTCATAAACACAATCTAACTTCATATCGCGCAAATCAAAGGCATTATTTATTAAAAAATCTTCCAAATTTTCACGAAATTGCGCGGTCACATTTGCAATATCTTTACGCACTAACTGACGGCGCAACTCTGGTGGCAACGCACCGATATAGGGCGACACATATGTATTATATACTATCCGCTTTAACACATAGGGATTTCGGTTCCAATTTCTACGCAAATATCCTGTCAACGCCCGATGCTTGATCCGTGGCGCATTAATATCTTTGACTAAAATCCTATCACTAAATAACATAGCGTGTTATATAATACAAAAAACTAACAATGTCAACTTTTGCCATTATACTGTTCGCACAACCTATTATGTCGATAGATATTACGCGCCAAACCGTCACTAATTACATCCCAATCATTCGCACACCCATAAATTGGCATACAAACTGTCGGCACACAAACATCATTCTGCAATGGTGTATTTTTCACGCAAGAAGCGACGAATATCCCCAGTATTACGATTATAAGCCTCGGCATTTATATCCCCTTGAATTTTGATTATTTGTGATTGTTGTTCAACAATGCCTGCCACCATACGCGCATTACATCTTTGTCGCCCCAACTGGCCGCCTGCTAAATAAGCGCCACAAACAACCACCAATAAAAACAATAAAATATACAGTTTATACATTTCCACATCTCCAAAAAAATCCCGCCATTTGGCGGGGATTTTTACTGATTCATCGAACTGAAAAAGTCCGCATTTGTTTTCGTCAGTCGTAATTTATCCAACAAGAATTCCATTGCCTCCAACGTACCCATTGGATTAATAATACGGCGCAAGACATACATTTTACTTAAAATATCCTTACCCACCAACAGGTCTTCTTTACGTGTACCTGACTTGGTAATATCAATTGCTGGATACACACGTTTGTCAGACAATTTTCTGTCCAAAACAATTTCACTGTTACCTGTACCCTTGAATTCTTCAAAGATAACTTCGTCCATCTTAGAACCCGTATCAACCAAAGCAGTCGCAATAATCGTCAGCGAACCACCACCTTCGATATTACGCGCCGCGCCAAAGAAACGCTTTGGTCGTTGCAAAGCATATGCATCAACACCACCGGTCAAAACCTTGCCACTGGAAGGAACGCATGTATTATATGCGCGCCCTAAACGTGTAATAGAGTCTAACAGAATAACAACATCCTGCCCCGCTTCAACCAAACGTTTAGCCTTTTCGATAACCATTTCTGCAACCTGAATATGACGCGCCGCTGGTTCATCAAAGGTTGAAGATATAACCTCACCCTTGACACTGCGTTGCATATCGGTCACTTCTTCTGGACGCTCATCAATCAACAACACAATCAATTTCACATCTGGATAATTTGTTGCAATTGAATGCGCAATATTCTGCAACATAACGGTTTTACCTGTACGTGGTGGCGCAACAATCAGCGAACGCTGCCCCTTACCCGTTGGCGAAATCAAATCAATCACACGCGCTGACAGGTTGCGCCCCTTGTCCTTGTCATCAGCAACTTCCATTTTTAATTGTTCATCTGGATACAATGGTGTCATATCATCAAAAGACACACGATGTTTTAACTTTTCTGGATTATCACCATTAACGCGTTCAATTGTTTCCAATGCAAAATAACGTTCCGTTTCTGCGGCCGGTGCCTGAATTTGCCCTTCGACATAGTCACCTGTTTTCAAACCATATTTTTTAATAAGATTTGGCGACACATACAAATCATCTGGTCCCGCCAGATAGTTTGATTCTGGTGCGCGCAAGAATCCAAAACCATCCTGCATACGTTCTAACACACCATCACCAATCAGTGTCACCTTGTTATCAGCTGCAAAAACACGCATAACCGCGAAACGCAACTGTTGAACATTTAATTGCGATGGATTTTCAATACCCATATCTTCTGCCATTTTCAGCAACTGCTGTGGCGACTTTGCCTTTAACTCATTAATATGCATAAAAATTCCTTAACTTTTGGGGATAACGAACACAGACCCGTGTCCTTTGACCCAGACATAATACACAAAATTGACAAAAATGTCAAGTTTTTTCTATAACAAATAAAAAATCCCCCATTTGGGGGATTTACTTTAAAATCTGTATGAACCAGAAATTTTAATATTGTGCAATTGAATATCGCTATTGTACTGATAACGATAATCAACACCAAATTGCAGCCCATTCGCAGACAGCAATTCAACACCACCGCCAATATTTGCCCACAGCGGGTCAATTTCAACCCCATACTTAGTATACGCATCTGCCGGGGCAAATTTGTATTCCGCCTTGTCCGGCGCGCCCAAGACATCATATTCAACACCAATTGATGCATAGGGACGAATCTGGAACCACGCAGACGGATAAATACGTTTCTGGGCCGTCAACGAATACCCCGGTGTGAATATAAAGTATCCATCTGATTGCAGACGCATATAATCGCCACCACCAACCTTTTCTTTGACATTAAAGCCAAAGTTATAACCACCACGAACATACAGATTTCCAACAACATATTGGTTCAAGATATCGTGCAGAACGCCCCATTCAGAAATCAAACTAAATGCCGTTCCATCCCCATCAATTGTACCAACATAGTTCTGGGTACGATTTACATCCAAAACATGCATATCAACAAAGGCATTACCATACACACGTGCCTCTTCACTGGCAGTTTTCATCAAATATGCACCAAAAGCAATGTTGGTATCTGTAACATCAATATCAACACGCCCATCAATTGATTGTCCTGGAATATAACCTAAATCCATCTTATCGCCAACCTTGGATGTAGTGCGTGCAATCCGCCCCGTCAATCCCAACTGCAATGTATTTGATTCCTGCCAGTCAAAACCACCAGATATACTAAACCGATTACCATCTGTATGTTTACCATCTGCAACATTTTGATACAGCATACCAAAATCTACATCAACCCAGGCCTTTTTCAAATTACGGTTACGGTTCCAAATAAATTCATCAAACATACGATCTTCAAACGAACGGAACGCTGTATGTTCATTCAAAACAACTGTACCCGCAATTTGTTCCAATTCACGCGCCTGGAACAGACGACTAAAGTTCGCCATGGCATCTGGATTACGATCTGATTCTGCATAGTATTCCATACGATAATACAATTGATTTGCCATTTCTTGCATATTTGTACCACGAAATACCAGTGGAATAACCTCAATCGGTGTACGGTTCAAGAACTTCTTGTCCTTTAAACGTCCCGCAATCATATCATCCAACGCACCTGCAGACACAAATTCCCCATTTGTATATTCAGGATAAGTTGCAACAATTGGTTGCAATTTAAATACTTCAATTGGCCCACCAAAGCGCGGATCAAACACAATATACAGATCATTATCACGCGCCGCAACATACGCACCCGCATCACCACCTGTACCATTATTAACATCCAAAGATTCTAAATAATCATAACACAATGACCCGTCAGCATTACAATAACGCACATCTAAATTACGCACCTTTTCTAACAAACCAGCATTTTCAACACCACCATCTGCGTGCACAAACCAAATTGCTGTACCCTGTTCAACAATATCACGCAAAGAAATACCAATCTGCCCACCTTCTAACACAGTCCCTGCTACATCATTTCCAAGATCTAGTGCACTGTTTCCTGCAGTAAAGGTACCACCAACATTAATCATCGCAGCCCCATCAGAAGCATTTTCAACACGAACGATATTGTCGTCGCCCAAAGCAACATTTGACCAATAATTAACATCCGTGGAATCCAACGTACTGCCCGCAGCATATGGCAAAATCACTGCGTTAATATTGCTATTAGAATCAAAGATATAATCCCCAGAAACCGTCATTTTTTCCAAACCAATAAAATCAACCCCACCAGACACACTGCCATCAACATTGACATTCATCCAGTTATCAGTTGGCACCGCAACAAAACGCAAATCTGTTGCATTAACAGCACCACCGACATCAATATCACTGGAATTTATAACCAACTTTCCGCTTTGCTGTTTAATCCCGGAAACATTTAAATTAGATGCATTAATGACATAGTCTGTCGCACTAATATTTATATCCTTGTCATTCAATACGCCACGATATGCCTGATACAACATACCACTGGTATTCAGTGCAGATTCTAAATCCAAACCTGCGCCACTAAACACGATATTTCCACCGTTCAGTGCCATGGTCTCTAATGAAGTTACACCTGTACGACTGTCCAATATCAGAACATCCGCATTATTAACCAAATTCCCCAGGATTAACCCATTATTCGCTACCAGTGTTAATTCACCACTATTTATCAAACCATCCACAGCAATCGTACTGCCCGCCTGAATTGCAGAATCTGTCCCGGCCATAACATTCATTACGCCATTTGCACGCAACGCCGTTCCAATATTATAGGTGGTACTACCACTATCAATATTGAAATCACCACCAACGACTAAATTATTTGTCGCAAAAATGTTTGCAGAATGATTCAGCATCCCATCATTTCCACCCTGGACAAAATCACCACCAACACTGACGGTATCTGTCACATAAACATTTGCTGCATTCAAATTTGCCTGACTGCTTGCCCCATTGACACTGACAGAATCGGCCGACAAAATATACGCCCCCAGATTCATAACGCCATTTGTTTGTGAAATTGAATCTGCCGTAATACTTGTACCCGCCGTTATATCAAACGATTCGCCACTGGTTGAAACATTCCCCACAACAACATCACCCGTTGATACTGCTGAAAAAACAGAAGTATTTGTGACATCTGCAAAATTCAACGATGCGCCAGAAACAGACATATCGTCTTTGTTTGTGATTGTATCAGAAACAGCCACCACACCATTTGCATTTATATTAACAACACCATTATTTACAATCGTACCATCTATTGTCACCGCATCAGCCGATTCGATATTTAATGTATTTACACTGCCTATCGACACCGCACCAACAGCAATATCTGTACCTGACGCAGTTGTCTTTAATGTAAATTCATTTGTATCACGAACCTTCACACCCGAAGATATATACAACGGATCATTAGACGGATCAAAATACAAATTACCACCAATATCAATATTGCCATCATCAGCCATTACATTTTCGCCATGAAACAAGAACAACCCATCACCCGAAATATCCGCTGCAACAATATTATTGGCATACGTCTCAAAACTTCCACCATTATTAACCGCCAAATCCCCTGCTATATCAACAGTTGCTGTTGCATCTGTCCCCAATGTCAACAACCCCAAATTCGCGACATTAACATTTCCAGCAACCTGTGTCACCCCAACATCAAAGCGCACATTTCTAACAACATCAGATGCTGTCACATCAATATCGCCACCAACCGTCACAGAATCTGTGGTCAATGTAAACGCATTCCCATCAGCTGCGATATTCATATCTCCCGCAACAAAAGACCCTGCACCACTGGCAACAATATCGCCATCAACCTGAACAGAACCTATCACATCCAAATTTTTTAAATTATCCCCCAGATTCAGCGTTCCATCTGATACAGAAATTCCATTTGAAACCTGGACAGCACCCGCCAAAGCATCCAAATTAACCTGTCCGCCTGCGACATCAATTGCACCAATCTGAACCGCAGTTCCATTCGTATCTGACCCCAAAATCGTAGTTGTACCACTGTTATTTGTAACAACCCCTGTTATACTAACATCCTTGGCCCAAATTGTCGTTGTGCCATTTGTATTAGATACGGTGCCACCAACAACAACCTTGCCTGTTGGGGCTGTCAAAGATGAAATCGTCAAATCTGCCCCAACGCCCGCATTAACAACATCAGAAACAGAAACAGTGTTACCATTCAGAACCATTTTACCAGCATTTGATACCGCCCCATCAATATCCAATGTCCCCTGGGCCGATAAAGTTGTATCCGAACCAGCCATACCAACAACCTGGTCTGCAACATCAAAATTACCATCACTGGCACCGGCATTATCTCCACCAGCAACGGCAGAAAATACATCACCAGAATTTACAATTGAATCAGCAGAAATATTCAATGCCCCCAGGGTCATATTTGCCCCGGCATTTGCAACACCATCGGCATTCAAACCGTTTTGAATCTTACCTGTATCAATATCTCCACTGCGAACCTGCAAATTAAAATTATTTAAAAAATTAGAAAATGCACCAAACGAATTATTTGCAATCGTCAACGTACCTGTATCCAAACTAAATTCATTATCCGCGCTCATCCCGCCCAGATTAATACCATTGGCCAACATCGTCGCCCCAGACACAGTCGCATAAAAATTACCATTGTTAACCACAGAATATGTGGCCTGGGTTCCGCCATTAACCTTTAAACTATCTACATCTATACGAATCGTTCCATCATGCGATTTATTAGTCATCGTTGTTGAAACAATCATATCACCACCGGTAATATCCAACTCTGCTGCGGTGGTATTTTCCAGCGCGCCCGAAATTTCAATTCCGCCCGCAGCATTAATTGTCATATCACCGGCATTGTTCTGAATCGCACCATCAGACGACACCGCGCCACCCGCGCTGACAACGGTTGTGCCCGCCCCAGTTGTGGTCAACCCCGCAAACTGTACTGCACCTGTCGCGCTTATATTTGTATCACCCGAATTTGCGTTAATACCACCCGTTACATTAACAGAATTGGCCACAACAGAAAAATCACCATACACCTGCACAGAACCATTTACTGTGAACGCATCAATATCTTCTGCTGCAAAAGATGCAGACGCGCTGTCCGTACCGACAAACACACCTTGGTTCTGCGCACCCGGCATTCCAATTGTTAAATCAAACACATTTGCCGAACTATCGTTTGATTTTATTGTCAAATTTTTACCATTTAAAACCTGCAAAATTGCACCAACAGAAACATCGCCCTGTGATACAATTGTAAAAGGATTAGACACATTACTTAAAATATACAAGTCACCCGATTCGCTGCCCTGTTCTACCATTCCCAGATACAAGTTATTTGCAATTGAAAAACCATTTTGCGAAACAATACCATTAATCACAGGAAAATCATCCGAAGCCTTAATAACAATTGATTGTGCACCTGCATTTTGCCATGCCTCACTTTCTGTAGAAACGGATGTATTTCCCAATTCTGGGTTAACAACAACAGCCCCCGCGCCCAATGGCAACAGGCAGCAAGCAAAAGAAATCAACCTTTTGATCATTTTTTTATTTCCTTCCAATCCTAAATATGGTTATATCATTGCACATTTCGTTTTATTAAGGCAAGACGAAATTAACATTGTTTAGTATCTAATAGGAGAAAAAGTATGTTTGAAATAAAAAAAATTCATGCACGCCAAATTATGGACAGCCGCGGTAACCCAACTATCGAATGTGACATCACATTATCTGGGGGTGCATTCGGTCGTGCCGCCGTTCCATCTGGCGCTTCAACAGGCACATTCGAAGCCCTGGAATTGCGCGACGGTGGCAACGCATACATGGGCAAAGGCGTATCAAACGCAGTAAAAAATGTAAATGAAATCATCGCCCCTGCATTAATTGGCATGGACGCATCCAAACAAACAGAATTAGACGAAAAGATGCTGGCACTGGATGGTACACCAAACAAAGACAAACTGGGTGCTAACGCAATCCTGGCGGTATCAATGGCATTGGCACACGCATCTGCAAACGCAAAGCGCATACCATTATATAAATATATTGCAGATGTATATGGCAACGATAATCCTTGTGTATTACCACGCCCGATGATGAACATCATAAATGGCGGTGCACATGCGGACAATGGTCTGGATGCCCAAGAATTTATGATTATTCCAAACGGCGCCACATCCGAAGTCGAAGCAATCCGCATGGGCTCTGAAATCTTTCACAACCTGAAATCAATCCTAAAGAAAGGTGGCAACTCAACCAATGTTGGCGACGAAGGCGGATTTGCACCAAACTTTAATTCATGCGCCGAAGCATTAGACACAATCGTTGCGGCAATTCGTTCCGCAGGATACGAACCAGGCGCCCAGGTTTCAATTGGTTTAGACGTCGCATCATCTGAATTCTATTCTGATGGAGTTTATGATTTCGAAGGCAAAAAACTATCATCTGACCAAATGATTGAATTCTATGAAAAATTAATTTCAGACTACCCAATTATTTCTATTGAAGATGCCTTGGCCGAAGAAGATTGGGACGGATGGAAAAAACTGACAGAAAAAATTGGCAGCAAATGCCAATTAGTTGGTGACGATTTGTTCGTGACAAATCCAACCCGTCTGGCACGTGGTATTGAACACGGCATTGCAAACGCAATTTTGATTAAGGTAAATCAAATCGGATCATTGACCGAAACATTACGCGCAATCAAAATGGCCCAAAATGCAAATTATGGCGTAATCATTTCTCACCGCAGTGGCGAAACAGAAGACACCACAATTGCAGACCTGGCGGTCGCAACAAACGCCGGCCAAATAAAAACCGGCTCAATGTCACGCACAGACCGCATGGCAAAATACAACCAGTTAATTCGTATAGAAGAAGAACTGGACAAATCCGCAAAATATGGTTTATAATCCACGCGGAATGAACAAACACGGGGGGGCTACATGCCCCCCTATATTACATAAAAGATAATAAGATGATATTGGGAATTGATATCTTATTAATAACCAAATATGCCATTGGCATATTGATTGTTACTGGCGTAATTATGGCCCCTGCATGGGTTGCACGTCAAAACGGCAAAGGCAAACCGGACATGCACGCAGTACGTCTGGCCAGTTGGGTTTTTGGCTGGTCAATAATTGGTTGGATTTGGGCACTGTATTGGGCAACCAAGAAATAATTACCTGCGCATACCAATATATATACCCATATTATACGCAACCTCTAACAAAGGTTCCTGTTCACTGACATAAGCATTTGATGTCAACAATTCCGGCACCTTGGGATCATATGCACAATCACCCGCCGCAACAAAGTCTGCCAATGCCACAGTATGAACATCATCACATTCCAATGCTGTCATCACATATGTTTCGCCATTTTCAATAGCATTCAGCGCACAATCCGCGAATCGCGTTGCCAAAATTCTATCCGATGCAATCGTATCTCCGGCACGCTGGGTATGTTCTGGAAACGCTGTACGATTTACAATTCCTGCTGCTGTTAATTTTCGTGCAATCATATCCGCCGGCTTTCCCGAATGGCCACGCAAAGAAATTCCTTCGGACACAATTATAATACCATAATCGGTTGCCGAATTTTTAATATGTTTTACTAAATCATCGACATCAAACTTAATTTCTGGAATTAAAACAGCCGCCGCCCCTACCGCTACACCTGCATACAACGCCAACATACCACAGTCGCGTCCCATTGCCTGGACAACAAACCACCTGTGATGACTTCGCGCCGTTAACATTAACTGGTCGCAATACGCCGTCAATTGTTGGACCGCCGTATCAAAACCAATTGTCCGTGTTGTCAGTGGCATATCCATATCAATTGTTTTCGGGATACAAACCAGTTGCAAATCCCGATATATATCACGATTTGCCCACGCCAATGACAAACTGCCATTACCACCAATCAAAATCAAAGCATCAAAGTTCAACAACTTCAAAGATTCGCGCAATCTTTTATTAAACAATTTTAATTTCCCAGATTCCGCTGCTGTTTCAAAATTCAATGCATGTACACGCCCATTATGCAAAAAACTGCCTGCCAAACGCGCATTCTCAATTGGCAATAACATATCATCTAATCTAATTACCGCAGGCGGCGCCACAGTCAACCCATCTGTACCATCTAATATTCCCCAAACCTGCCACCCGCGCAGACTGGCACCACGCATAATTCGTTGAATAACCGTATTTAAACCACTGCAATCCCCACCTGTGGTCATAATTCCAATTTTCTTCATAAAACCTCTCCATATTTCGACAAAATTATACCACAAATAAATTGACAAAGGAATATTATTTGGAATAATTTGTCCAAATTAATAATTAATCTTTGTTTCAGGAGTATCGTATGTCAAAGAAAAACAATATGGGTCAAACAAAACGTTCCACAGATGATTTAATCAATGATGCAATTTCACAACAAAACGACTGGCTGGAAAATCGCCGCGAATATACACGCGGATTCTTAAAATCATTAAACTTGTTTGCACGCCCATCTGAAAAAAATTCAGACACACAAAAAAAGACAGAACCAACACCTGAACAAAAAAAGAAAAATAAATTAAAATCATATTGGTTTCCAATTGCATGTGCTTTAATTGTAATATTCATTGCAGTATGGGTTATGTTTATTCGCACCCCGGTTCCATCACGCGTTGTTGTTGTCCCAACTATCCCAGATCCAATTATTCAGCCTGTAAAAAAGTTAACCGTACCTGAATTTGATATTGTCCGCATTGAAAAGAATGGGAATATCGTTATTGCCGGGTACTGGTTGCCACACGAGAACATATCAATTTTAGTAAACAATAAAATTATTGCAACCGAACGCACAGATTATCGTGGCGAATTCGTTTACACAACCAATGACCCATGGGCACCAGGAAACTACACCGTCGCCTTGCTGGGCACAGAACCTGAGGTTAAGTCATCCCAACGGGTATTCTTATACATATCTGAACACGGGGTGGCTAATTCTATATCATTATTAATGAATAAAGACGGCAGCACACTATTGCAAGCACCAGCTATTCTAAAAGACGGCGACTTGTCTATATCAAAAATTGATTATCTAAGCACAGGTCGCATTGTCGTCACCGGCGATGCATTGCCGCGCCTGCGTATATCTTTGGCACTGGATGGCAAATATATGGGTTTTGCCCGCGCATCAGACCATAAACATTTTGGACTGGGGGCAGATGTCGGCGAACTGGAAACCGGACGCGAATACGAATTAGCTGTACGTCTGCACGATGGCGACGGCCGCACAGTTGCAACAATTTCCCACAAATTCACAATGCCAGAAATGACTGGTGATGAAGATACATATTACACAGTTCGTCGTGGTGATTGCCTGTGGATTATTGCACGCAACTTTATGCGACGTGGCATATTGTTCAGCATAATTGCCGAACGCAATAACATTGAAAATCCAGACTTAATCCACCCAAAACAGAAATTACAAATACCTGTTTCTGGTAAACAATAAATATTACAAGGGGGGCAATAAAATGAACAAGAAAGAAATATTATCTTTGATTGCCACCCTTGAAAAGACCCCTGACCAAATGACAAAACAACACCTTAAAAAGGTGTACGCTATATTAATTGCATGCGGTCACTATCCCATATGTCCATGGTGCAACAAACCAATTTATAATATCAACGATTTCTCGTGGGATCACATTACCCCACGATCCCTGGGTGGCAAAAACACACTGGATAATCTGCAACCAATGCACAAACATTGCAACAATGAAGATAAACAAGCCATCGCATACCAAACAGAATATAACTATGATTTAAAATCAGACCTCGAAGAAACCGTTTATAACGTACGCATTACAGTCTCTAAAAAACGTGCACAAACAA
>JAGBXO010000008.1 GCA_017629245.1 Alphaproteobacteria bacterium
CATACCACCATATCCTTATCAACTATATCATAGACGATAATTTCCCAATCGTTGCATTTACACTTAACTGATAATTCCCTTCATTTAATAGAACTCCCCAAAGCCGAAACGACCCCGCAAAGCGGGGTTTTTTCGGATAAAAATAAAGAGGTGAAAACGCTTGAAAAAGAAATTACTTGATTTCAAAAATTCTGAAAACTATTTCAGATACTTGACCGAGCTATTTGAATTGCAGATACATCAATTTGAATATGACGGATTGCCCGACACACTCCCCGCCGAATGGCTTGAATTTTATATGTTGATAAACGGCACGTGCGCTATCGGTAAGTGTGACAATGACGACGGCGAAATATATTGCGCGGTCGGCTCTTATAATTCCGACTATAACGGATATCTCCCCGAATCATACACCGCGGCGGTAATTGATAAAGGTGAAATAAGCGGCAAATGGTACGGCAAGGGTAAAACAATTGTTGTCGCAAAAAACAATAATATAGGTATACCCGAATTTGATATACCGTTTACCGCCGACGTTATGAATCAAATTGATATATCGGAAAAAATGAACGTTATATTCACACGTTTTTCCCGTATCCCGTTCGTTGAAAACGACAAGGAAAAAGCACAAGTTGAATCAGCTATAAAATCAATTATACGCGGCGACTATACAGCAATAGCAAGTCGTGACGTTGCGGATAGCTTTGAAAAATTCATTGAGGGCGCACAAGAAAAAGAGAAATTTCTTGATTTGGTCGACGTTGACAAGGTAAACGGGTTACAGTATTTAAATCAGTATCGTGATAACGTTTTCAAGCGTTTTCTTTGCCGCCGTGGATACATGGTACAAACAACATCAAAGCTCGCACAGCAAACAAACGCAGAAATGCACGGCGCGGATAGTTACGCGTTTTTATACCCGCTTAACCAGCTTAAAGCCCGTGAAAAAATGTGTGATGATATAAACAACCTGTTTGATTTGAATGTATCGGTAAAGTTTAACTCCATACTTGAAAAAGTATATCAGCGTTACATGACCGACCCCGAACCCGAACAGCCCGCAAATGTTTCACGTGAAACAAACGACGAACCCGCCCCCGTGGATATTGACCCAACGGATGACGAACCAAAGGACGGTGAAACCGAATGAACAGAATAGTTAATATAGAGGATATTATCGAATCACTGTATGAAACATACGGCGATAGTCACGCATTTGACGTTGCGTTCACTTTAGAGGGTACGACTTACACTGTTTTATCAAACGCTGATTTTCTTAACGAACTTGCAACAAATTACTATGAAATGTCATATCTCACACATAAAGCAAAAGAACAGGATATAAACGAATTTGTCAACATGTGGCATTTATACACATTGCGCCATAATGACGAATGGTCATATCTTTTCAACTGCGAACATGAAACAATTGACCCGCTTAATAACTATCACGAAACACGCACATATACCCCGAATATAACAACGGCGAACACTGGTTCATACGGTAGAACATCAGCAAATTCGGGCGGAACATCGTCGACCGTTAATCATGGTAAAAACACGGTTGGTCAAACAAACACATATGACGGTACACTAAGAGATAGTGCAAAAACCACTGAGAGCGGTAATACAACCACCACAAATACGGATACCAGTGTAAACAAGACAAACGGTGTTGAAACAAGCAAGTCACACACAACGGGTACAACTACCGAAACCAAAACAGGATACAACACAAACCCATACGACAATATGAAAAAGGGCGCTGAATTTATAGCGCGGTTTAATCTCCGTGAAATGATAATCAGCGGATTTACAAAAGAATGTTTATTCTATGACAACGGAAACGGGGGCGGGTACGAATGGCTTTTACCATCGATATAGGATATACGACCGACAACAATTTAAAAGTGAATAAGTCGGTAACATGGTTAAAACAGGGTATTTCAATTTCGCCCTTGTCTGTTATTAATCAGTTATCCCCCATTTTTGTTATCGACCGTGACGACACATTATTAAATGCAAACTATGTACGGTGTACATATTTAGGGCGTAAATATTTCGCCCTAATTTCCGTTGACACTGCTCAGACAATGACAATAACGTGTACTGCGGACCATTTGTCAAGCTTTGACTTATCGGGTTGTCCGATAACCGTAACACGCAATGGCGGAATAGGTCGCCCGACCGACTATCCCGATTCAAAATTCCCTATAAAACCAAATCAAAAAGCAATAACAAGTATAACACGTTCAAATAATATATTGACCGTCAACGGCGGTTCATATGTACTTACAGTGATTGGTGGTGGTTCATAATGGCAAATCCAAACCCCGAAATTTGGGGTGCTCCCGAAACATGGATAAACGCAAAGCATTTTAATTTTGTCGGCGACGGTGACCCCGACACAAGGACAAGCAAGCCCAAGACCGCCGATTTCGGTAATATATCGGGCACGCTTGCACAAGGCGATTTAGTAGGCAAAACACCAATTAATAACCCTATTGACGGTACAATTTGCCCATGCGGACAAAACCCCCTTGTGTCATGCTTTGGTAGTATCGCTCTTTTCAAAAACAAACAGGACGCGGCGGAAAACATCATACCCGACAATGTAATAACATCGACCGTGCCTTGTAATTGGTTTATGTACGACGGTACGGGTATAAGCGGTCTTGCATACGGTCATAAAAGGGACTGGACGGATACCAGTACAATATGGTATCCCGATGCGACAACGGCGGGTAACTGGAATATGTATGTTACACCGTTTACATATTGGCAATTAAACAGTGTATTAATATCGATAGAGGTTGCAACCTTTACGGGGTATAACTTCAGCCCGTCAATACAGTGGAAAACGCTGAAAGACTGGAAAGACAATTTCAGTGATAGAAAAATTTGTGAAGTGCGCTTGACGGTTCGCGGTGTTAGTCAGCAGACAGACACAACAATAACATATCAAAGCAATACCGAAATGGCTGACGGTGATATGTTCGGCTTTGCGAACATGGATTATTTCGGAAGTCTGATTGATTATGCAAGCTATTGCACCAATAGCACATTGGGTTGTCGTTATTACATGTTCGGTATTCAACAGCGCGGTAATTATTACGATGTTGACAGCACTGTAATATTAAACGCCTATGACATGTTCGACGGTCAAGAAGTGAAAACCTATTCAACGGTAGACACGGGGCACGGTTGGTTGTTATGGTATGAAATTCCATACAGTGACGACACATACGAAAAAATCATGAAAATGACCGCTTGTTTCGGTTGTGTTTTTACTAATACCGATAGACTGACAATCAAAAAGGATATGTCAAACGATGATGTATATATACCCGTTATTGATGACGACGGTATATGTCACGGTGATTACACTCACGGCGCGGGCAATGTTGAAAACGATTTATATAACGCCGATTCTATCCGCGAAAAAACCTATGACCCGTCGAAATACGACCCCAACACATACAGTGATACAACAACCTTTAACGACGTTAATTTTATCAACGCATTTACAAGACGGTATTTACTAAACAGTACACAAGTCAGTGAACTTGCGACTGAATTATGGAACGCAAACGCGACAAAAGACCCCGCCGACACAATGAGCGACTTTGCACTTGACGAATATCTCACAAACAATCCTATTGACACTATTGTTAGTTTGAAATATTTCCCGTGTACGTTTTCCGACGTTGCCCCGTCGGTAGTGTATTTGGGTAAATATCAGACTAATATCGCGGCAACGGGTTTAGGTACGTCGGTACGCATAGTCGACTTTGACCCGATAAATGTATATCGTCATTTCGGTGACTTCCGCGACTTTGAACCATATACACAAATATCTGTATATATCCCGTTTTGCGGTACGGTCACGGTACCGACCGCCGAATGTATGGGTAAATATGTATCTGTAAAGCTTGCTATTGATACGGCAACAGGCGCGGCAACGGGCTTTGTTATTGTATCACAGTCGGGCGTGGGTGGTATCTGCGTTGCAACGGCAACAGGTACGGCGGCAATAGATATACCCGTCAGCGGTTTACAGTCAGCTAATTTGCAACAGGCTATATTTAATGCAACGGCAAATTGGACACAAACACAAATAAGCAATGCGAAAATAACAAGCGGAATAATGCAAGCAATAGGTGGTAAACTCGGTTCAATTGCTAAAGGTTTTGGCAAAAATACACCTTCAATTGCGGGTGCTATCTCAGCGGTTAAGGGCGGTCCGCTCGGTTTAGGTGCTTATGCGGCAAATACATTAAATCCAATAAAGGCAATGTATAGCGGTATGGAAACGGAAGTTGAAAACGCAAAATCAGAATATGCTTTACAACATATAGAAATGCCTATGCGTTTGATAGGCTCAGCAAGTCCGACCCTCGCAACAGTTATCGAGTTACAATGCAGACTGATTATATATCGTCCTGTTACCGACGATAGCGCACTCTCAAGCTATGCCGATACAGTAGGATATGCTTGCCTTAAATCGGGTACGGTATCGCAATTCAGCGGTTACACTGAGGGCACTATCGATGTTCGCGGTATCAATGCGACACATGAGGAAAAAGCGGCAATCGCGGCAAGCTTTGCAAGTGGTGTGTATCTATAAAGAATAAAGAGTGTTTCATGTGAAACACTCTTTTTTATGAATTCTAAATTTTATTCATTCTGTGGTATATCTGCTTTTAAGTTAAGCAGAAAATGTGCAAATGTGTCCTTGCACTCGTTGCAAAGTAAGCAAGTATAAGCTGTATATGCCGTTATAGGCGTGTCTATATCTTCAAACTGCTTTAATTCGTCAATACCATATCTCATAAACATTGCCATTTCGCTATGGTCAATCACTTCTTTACATCTGTCACACTTAAAAATTACGCTCATTTTCTCAACTCCAATCAATAAAATTTCCTTTTAATACATTCTTATTTTTCTTATATACCCGAAATACGATTCAACAAACATACCCACGTCATTAGTCGCATAATATACGCGGTTTTCGTTGAATAGTCGTCGCAATAATTGGTCAAGACGTCCGCGACCTGTCTTGAATTTATAGCGCGGGTCGGTACGGTCGTCCGCTGTAAGTATTATACTATCATCGTATGTATAGGTCGCCCAATGTGCGAACACGCACAAATCAAGTGTTTCATGTGAAACAACGTCAAGACGTACAAGTTTATTGGAATACTTGATATAGAGCTTTTGGAAAACGGTTTTGAAATCCCCGTCGGGGATATGCTGAAAACAGCCGACCGCCCACTCATCGCCCGTAATAGCTCCTAATTTCGGGTTGGGGAAACCGTAATATAATACCTTGTCAATTTCGTCTTGTCTCTTAGCGGCGGCGGGCTGTTCGATTCGTTCAACGAAAACCTTTGTACCAATTTCCGTGGTGATTATTGCTTTTTCGCCCGCCCGCATTTTCTGCACATTATCAGCAATGCAAAATTCCTTGAAATAGATATGGTACATGTCAATCGTATTGGCTAATAAGCAGATAGTAGCCGATTGACGTAAGCGCTTGATAGTCGAAATGAGGTTGAAAAAGTCAACAAATTCATTCGGGTATACGCTCGAGCCGATAAATTCGTCATATATTAACCAGTCGCCAAACGGGTCATTAAGTACCGACTTGACATCCTCAGCGCTTTGTATACTTTGCATTACGCAAAACGGTACGGGGTTTTCGTCGATGATGTCGCCGTTTTCGTTACGCTTTACAAAATACCATTGCTTTGCGTTGTATTTCACGCTATTGTAAAGACCGTCAGTTATCTTGTCAATGTATCCATTAGCATTGATAGTGTCAAACAGCTTGCCCGCATTTTTCGGGGCTATCATATCGTCACGCTGACGGATATAGTAAGTGCGAGTGCCATAATTCCAAAACAGCAAAGCCCCGATTAATAAAAAGTTGGTCGTTTTACCGATTCGGCGTTTTGACATGCCGATATACCATTTAGTGTTATTTTCCACCATTGACCGCAAAGCGGGCACGGGGTTGTAAACATCGTCGGGGCAATTCAAGGCTTTGTATGCTTTGAATATCATATCCCAATCATAGGCAATGCCTAATTGCAAATTATTGTCAATGTATGTTAAAGATTGCATTTTTACCACCTTGTACTTTAGACTGTATATCAAGCAAGTGTGCGAGATATAGCTTATTCATTTTGAGTGTAAATGTAGTTGGGTAAAGCGTGCAAGCTGAATACTCCACAACTTTTTCCCCGTCAATGAAAAATACCATTTTTTCATCGTGGTATTTCCTACCGAGTTTAACACGGTCTTGTTCTGTCATATCCTCAGAATTAACAGTAAAATCAAGTAAGTTGTCAAACACCTTGTAAACGTCCTGTTTAGTGCGTTTTGAAAAGTGTTCGATTGTACCCACGGGCAGGCCCGCGACGGTTGCTTTGATTTTCTTGTGTTTCGGAAATTGCATTTCCTTTATGTATCTTTTTGAACCGAGTGTCTTGAAATTGATATATGTATCTGAAAATCCGTCGGTATCGTCAAGTGCAACGTTGTCAAATTGTCCGAGTGTACCGAGTGATTTATGGTATTCGGTCGGCAAG
>JAGBXO010000009.1 GCA_017629245.1 Alphaproteobacteria bacterium
TTCTGAACAACAGGCCGACGAAGAAGCAGAACAAGCAATGAAGGCATATCTGGCCACATTCCATTGCAACTATGGTGGCGGAATAAATGTACAGGGCGGGGAAAAGGAAGTACAACTGCCCGGCGGTAATGAACTGATTAACTTATATGCTGAATATGTAAACCTGGCCAATAATTTGAAGGTACGCAAGGCAGCCCTGGATATGCGCCCAGGGATTGAGTCCGAAGCCATTCTGGACAGCGCGACCAGTGGACTATATGACGATGTTGCGATTGGTAAAACATCAGGTGCGTTTACATCATTGGCACGTGCGTTGATGGATCCTGAGGGCGAAGATGCCAAGGCCTGGGCGGCGCAAAAGGACGACAGTGCACAGAAGATGAAAACCGGCCTGACCATGGCGGGCATTGGCGCCGTTGGTGGTGCGGTTGGCAATTTGCTGATAAACAAGAATTCAGAAAAAGAAAATTCTAAGGATATTTTAGATAAATACAAAGACGATGATTTGACGGGAAAGGTATCAAAAAGTCCAGATGGGAAATTGGTTGCAGAAGCTGTGAATCAAGAGAGCAAGCCTGAGACAGGAATTACGATCCGGGATGATAACCTGGGGCAGGAAACAAATATGGATCAGAAGCAAAATGGAACCTGGGTGCATATTGAAAAAAATTATGCAGTTGGATTTTATTGTGAAGATTTATTTAGCAAGGTTTATAAGTCGTGCTTTGCCATGAATAATGAAGACTATGCGCGTTTCCAGCAATCAAAGTTTTCAGAAATTACAAATAATGCGGAAAAGTGCTATCAGGGGTTGGTAAATTGTAAGCAGGATTCGCATACTTTGGCAGGTACAGAAGAAGTCTGTATTCGCGCGGTTGCGTCTGAATTTAGTATTGATGTATCCGGGGCGAATAATGCGGACTGTACGGATAATTATAAGACAGACTTTACATGGGTCAGTCATATATTCCAGGAACAATCGACCGTAAATGCAGATGCAACAGTTTCTGCACAGCCGGGGCAGATGATTGTGCAGTCGCCTGATCCAGATAATACGGGCAAGAGTGTTGAAACGGTTGTTGAAGAAACCCAGGAATCAACCCCAAAACAAGATAATGTTGTTATGGAGCATGATGTTGGGAATAATGTAGATTATATAAAACGAATTGAAAATATTACAGATGCGGATGCGGCGTTTAATAAGTTGGCACAGCAGTTTGGTAAAACACCAAGCAACGAAGTGAAGAATACATATGATGGTTTTGTTCAAAAGTGTAGGGAATATAATGGTGTTTTAAGTATTGAGTTGGATACGCTAAGAAGCTATGAACGCGATATGTATCAAGTTCTGTGTTATTTCCCAGATTTAGATCAAACGCCCGATATTGTAAAGGTTGCGTATGATACTGATAAACGCGTTTTCGATAACAGCGTGTCTATTAGTGAAGGAATCCGTTTATCAAAACAGGCGCCGTTCAAGGATACACAGTATAAGCAAAATGAAGATAAATTTTGGCAGCGTTTGACCGAATTTAACTCAACCTGGAGTAATTCACGCAAGAATTGCAAGATACCAGAATTGCCCGGTTTATGGGCATGTACAAAGTATAGCGCGATGATACGCATTCATGATAGGGATGGTAAAATGTATCTGGAAATGACCAGATATGAAAGACCAGGTGGAAATTCTGATAATTACTTTGTTGGTAAATAAAAAAATCCCCAAATGGGGATTTTTTTTATAAGTGTTGTTATATTTTTTACTTTAATTCTGGGCCAGGCGCAAAATCATCTGGTTTAATACCCATACGCGTACCGCAGATGACAGGTTTGTGCCAGGTGTGCGTGTATCATCGATTTCCCCAATTATCTGGGCAATCGGTTTGCCAAAGCGTATTGCCAATGCATGCAAGGCATCAATAAATTCAGGTTCCAGGGTGATGCTGGTTTGATGACCAGATAATGATACGGATATTTTTTTCATTTCGTTTTCTATATTTTTCCTGCAATTAAACAATCTGTTAGGGCGCGATACATATCATCGTATTTGCGCAATGGGTTTAATGTTATGTTGTCCAGTAAATAAAATGCGCCAAATGCATCAAATGCAAAATAAAATAAATCGTTGCGGCCAAATATTGTTTTGCCAATGGTCTTGCCCAGTGGGGAAATGTCGGCGTTTATTTGTAATATGCTGGGGGTGGGGTACAGGCCAGGACGCGCAATTTCATTTGGCCCAAATACGTACCCATTGCCCAGGTTTATGCCCGCAGATTTGGAATATAAATCAATTAAAGGTTGTGGAATTAGCGCATGTCTGCGTTGTTGCAATGATGCGTTGGTAAATGTTATTTGATTGGTCGTTGCAGGTGGTGCAAAAATTGCGCCACGCGATTTCATTGCGGATAAAAATTCATCTGCTGTCATTGTTTTTTATCCCCCGTGTTTAAAAGTCCCTGTCACTTGCAATCTGGGATGCGATTGTTTCGGTTAATCTGTCTTCGGTGCCGTTGCCTCCATCACCACCACCCAATGTTTGGGCAGGGTGGTACACTTTGTTCGGTGGGTTGGGCAACCATATTGTTTGGGCATCTGATTGGGCCATTATAAATCTGTCCATATTATATGCATGTGGAAATGTGCGACACATAAACATATTGTCGATTTCCAATTTGCCACCAAATGTTAGTGGAACACGCAGACGAAATGACATGTTCTCAGGCACACTGCGGCCCATAATAAGCCCCATAAAATCATCCTGGGGCAGGTTCATAAATGCCAATGTTTCAACAGAATCAGTTAGGGACAGCATAAATTCATGGCACAGTTCTTTGTATTTTGTAAACCAATCTGGTGATATAGCGCAGGAATGGGGGGCTATTTCCATGATAGGCATGTCTTTCATGCCCAGTTCTGCAATAAGTCTTTCTGCATTAGATTGGTTTAACTGCATCAAATTTTCCCTAGGTATTCAACCACAGTGGACATGTATGACGAGAATGCATCAAAGTTTTCAGCATCATCTGGGTCCAGTGGCGGATTGCTGTGTTGTTCCATATAGTTGCGTAATGAATCCGTGCTGTCAAATGTTAAAATTTCGGGGGCGGTTGGTGTGGCGGCGTCAGGTGCAGATATGATAAAGCCATTTACAGTGATTTCTATATCATCTAATGTATCTGAAAATATTTGTTGCATTTTGTCAATTACTGTCTGTATTGCATCTGTGGTTATGCCGATGCCACCAATCCATACGGTTTCATTTGCGCCAATGGCTAACAGAGAAATAGGTGTGTTGATGCGTGGTGTTGGCTTAATAGTATACCCCGTTGATTCAAATATTTCACGCAATTCAGGATTGTCAACGGGCGCCTGTTGTGGGGTGGGTATGGTTGGGGCAACAGGTGCAGTTGGTGAAAATGTTGCGCCACTGGGTGGTGCGGTAAATATTTGTGTGTTTTCGGGTGCCGGCGTACCCATATTTAGTCGTGGTGGACGCGCCAGGTTTATTTCAGGAATTGCAGGTGTGGGTTGGGGCGTGGTTTGCGTAGGCGTTGTTGCAGTGGCTGTTTTATTTGTAGGGGTTAGTTGTGGGGCAGGTGCGGTTTTTTTTATGTCGCGTGTCGGCAGAGTGATTTTTCGTAAACGCGGACGCACCAACATATACAGTCCAAACATGGTTATAACAACAGATGCAATAATTGATATGTAGAATGCACCGGAAACCGGTGTTTGTGTGGCCTGCATATATGCCAGGTGACGCCAATGCGCACCAGAAAATATATTAAAACCAAATCGTATGTTAAACCAAAAGCATGCGACCAGGGTTGATGCAGTTAACCATAATATGGCCAATAAAATTTTATCAAGTTTATTATTCATAACATTTTTAATTGTATCATATTTATGATAAACTAAAAAGCACAATGATTAATAAAAATGAACTTTTGAAACAATTGGATGGTAAAACAGGGCTGTGGTGTGGGGCAGATGTTGAGGGGGCTGATTTAGCCCAGGCGATCGGTATTTTGACAGAGCAGGGAATTGCTAATTTGTCCGTGGTGCCAGGTGCAGTTGCAACGGTATGGCCATGGCTGGAAGATAAAAATATCAAGATCTATGCGCGGTTTTATTTGTCTGAAAAACGTGTTACGGAAAAACAGATTTCTGATATTACTGTGCGTATTAATAATGCACTGCGACAGGGGGCGTGTGGTGCACAAATTTTCCTGCGGGCGGGTGCGTTGCCGGGATTGGTTGACCAGACCTATGTTGTGCGTGATGATTTGTTCTTTGACAAGGATTTATCAATTGGGTTGGATATTGCGGATATTGATGCAAATGATTGGGGTATGATATTTGAAAACCTGCGCAAGATTAATGCAACATCCGTAGTGTTTGTTTTTACAAATGATACTGGTGATAAATCTGACTTTGTTGGGCGGATTTATGGTATGCTGAATGCATGGAGTGCGGAAAATAAATTTGACCTACATTTCGCATTTGGCCCGAATTTCATGCGTATAGAGCAGGCACAACGTCTGGTGCAAAGTGTTCAGCCGGCACTGAATAACAGACTGAAAATTTGGGTTAATTATTAATTGTGTAATATCAGGTATTTTGGCGAATCGGTGCCGGCTTTGTTTTTGTGTTGATATCGTGTTTGGATTATTTCCATGTCGGGAATTGTCGCAGACAGCGTTGTTGATTTAATCTGTTCCAGTATCCAATCAAAGTATTCCCAATGGTCTGTGCCAATTATGATTTCACCGTTATCAGCCAGATATTTTGACAGGGTGTTCAGAAAGTCTGCGGATAATAATCTGCGTTTTTCATGTCGGGCCTTGGGCCAGGGGTCGGGGTGCAGAACCCAGATTTGTTCAAATTTCGAATCGGTTGCGCGCAGGAAATCGCGCACATCATCTGGCCAAATGCGAATGCCGGCATATTCATCCAGAACGCAATTTGTTTTTTCGTCTGTTATCGCAGACAACAGGGATGCGACCCCATTCATAAATGGTTCGGCGCCAACAATGATTTTTCCCGGATTTGTGCGCGCCAGGTCGCGTACATGTTCGCCTGCGCCAAAGCCAATTTCCAAAATATCGCCATGCGTGGGGCGCAATGTTGGCAACAGATTGTCAATTAATGCAGATTGACGAAGTGATAATTTTTTGCCGTGACGGCGACCAAATGTTCTTATTTCTTGTTTTTCCATAGTTTTAGTATAGAATTGACTTTAATAAAACACAAGGAATATATAGATATGGCGAAGTATCCAAAGGAAATAAGTATAGAAAAACCAAACTTTTGTTTGCGTAAACCTGGGGCTGAGTTTTCTGTGGCGCGTGATGTATTTTTGGCGGTGGACAGAAATCGTGATTTCTTTCGGCCTTGGCTGGGGTGGATTGATTTTGTAAAAAGCCCCGAAGATGAATTTAGTGTTGTTCAGTCTGTGGCAAAAGAAGATGTGTGCAAATATTTTATTTATTGGTATATGCGTTTAGTTGGTATGGTTGGTGTTGTGCGTGAAGACAAATCTAATCGTACGATGGAAATTGGGTATTGGTTGTCGCAGGATGTGAATGGAAATGGTGTCATGAGTCAGGCTGTGAGGCAGGTTCAGGATTTATGCTTTAAACACGGTGATGCAAATCGTGTTGAAATTCGCTGTGCGACAAACAATTTGCTGTCACGCAGGGTTCCAGAAAGATTGGGGTATACACAAGAAGGGATTTTGCGTTCAGCAGAGGTCTTGCGCCCAGGTGTTGTGCATGATATTGTGGTTTATTCAAAATTAAAATCAGAATGGGAAAAAGGAAAGTAATATGCGAAATGGTTTATCAAAAGATTTAATTGCACGTGTGTTGGGCAGTGCGCCAAAGTATACAATTGAACAACTGGAAGAAAAGTTTCCACAACGCAATTTGCCAGATGGCGCGTTTGTGACACGATTTGCACCCAGTCCAACAGGATATATGCATATTGGGGGATTATATGGCGCGCTGATAGATTGTAAATTGGCCCAGCAATCAAATGGAGTGTTTATGTTGCGTATTGAAGATACGGATACAAAACGCGAAGTGCAAGATGCGGTAAAAATAATAGAAGAATCTATGCAGCGATTTGGGCTGAATTATAATAATGTTCCAGAATATGGGCCGTATTATCAATCGCAACGCAAAGATATTTATCACAGTGTTGTTGCAGAATTACTGGCGACAGGTCGTGCGTATCCGTGTTTCTTGGGGGTTGCCGATATGGAACAAATTCGTGAAAATCAAAAGGCTGCGGGATTTGCAACGGGGATTTATGGTGAGTTTGCGCGCGACAGGGATTTGACCGAAGAAGAAATTATGGCACATTTGGATAATGGATTGGTTCCGTCAATTCGCCTGTATTCGGTTGGTAATCCAGAACAAAGAATTTTTTGCAAGGATGCGGTTCGGGGCTCAATTGGGTTTCCAGAAAATAATGAAGATATTGTTTTAATTAAATCAAATGATGGGTTGCCAACATATCACTTTGCACATTTATGTGACGATCATTTTATGCGTACGACACATGTTATTCGTGGTGAAGAATGGTTGCCATCTTTGCCGTTACATGTGCAACTGTTTCGTATGATGGGTTGGAATGCGCCATTATATATTCACACTTCAACCATTGATAAGATTGATGAAGAATCAGGTAAACAACGCAAGTTGTCAAAGCGCAAGGACCCTGAGGCAAATGTTGCGTTCTTTTTAGAGGCGGGATGGCCGGTAGAATCTGTGATTGAATATTTGGGAAATATTGCCGCGTCTGGGTATGAAGAAGCCAAAATGAAAGGGCAGGTTAAGTCTTTCTGGGATTATGAAATGCGTGCAAAGAAAATACCAATGTCGGGCGCGTTGTTTGATATGAAAAAACTGGAATGGTGGGCGAAAGAGTTTATTGGTTCTTTGCCTGTGCCAGAATTGGTTGCGCGTGTTGTGTGTTGGGCAAATGAATATGGGACGGACGCAAATAAAATGCAGGTTGCAGATGTTAACTATCTGACAGGTGTTCTGGGTATTGAACGCGATAATCCAAAGCGTGTGCGCAAGGACTTTATTACTTGGTCTCAGACATTGGAAAATGTTGCGTTCTTCTGGGATGAATTATTTGTGGCAAATACAGAATATGAATTTAATAAAGATGTTTTAAATGCCTTTTTGGAAACATATAATCCGGCCGATGATAAAGATACATGGTGGGCAAAAATTGTTGCAGTGGCAGAATCATTGGGCGTTAAAAATGGTGATGTGGCGATGAATCTGCGTGTGGCATTGTCGGGGCGCACAAATACGCCGGATTTGTATTCAATAATGTCGGTTATGGGTGGGGCGCGTGTAATTGACAGAATTCAAAAGGTGATAAAATGACAAGTGAAAAACGGGCGCGGATACGCGCAGTAAAAAAAGATGAACATGGGTCGCGCCTGTTAAAGGTCTTGCGTGCAACGGGTCTGTTTCGTTGGGAAAAGCCCAGCACGCACGCAGAAGAGGTTGTTAATATCTTGACCCATGGAATTGGTATTGGGCTGGCGATTGCGGCATTAACACTGTTGGTTGTGTTTGCAGGAATCAAAGGCAATGCGTGGGCGATTGTGTCGTGTGCGATTTTTGGCGTGACGATGATAACGCTGTATTTTGGGTCAACAATGTGTCATGCGACAATTGGTAAAAAACATGAATGCTTTTTTGAAGTGTGGGACAGTGTTGCAATTTATGCGTTGATTGCGGGGACCTATACTCCGTTTTTGTTGGTAAATCTGCGCGGGATTATTGGTTGGATTGTGTTTGGAATACTGTGGGCGATTGTATTGTTTGGGTCATACATGAAAATCCGTAATCCAAAACAACAACCAAAATGGATGGTTGGCTTATATGTTGCGATGGGGTGGACGCTGTTGTTTATATTGCCGGCAATGATTAGGAATATCCCAGAACGCGGGTTGTGGTTTATATTGGCGGGTGGTCTGTCATACACGATTGGTGTGATATTCTATCTGTGGCGGCGTATGAAGTTTTCGCATGCGGTTTGGCACCTGTTTGTGATTGGGGGAACGGTTTGTTTCTTTTTCGCAGTGTTGTTCGGGTGTATTTTGGATTTGTAAAAGGTGGCGTTGGAAAGTCTGGAAAATAAAGGGGAAAATGTTTATTTTCCCTTTACTTTTATGTTCTGATTTATTATTGTGCCTTTATTAAAGTAAGGAGAATTTTTATGGAACAGACGGTTGATGTCGTTGAAAATGTTGTGCAGACCGCGCCTGCGGTTGCGCCACAGGGCAGTTCGTGGGGAATGGTGCTGTATCTGTGTGCGGTGTTCGCAATTATTTATTTCTTTATGGTTCGTCCAAATAAAAAACGCATGGCAGAATATCAAAAAATGCTGGATTCATTACAGGTGGGCAATCGTGTGATGGCGGCGGGTATTTATGGCGAAATCAAAAAAATTAACGAAAAAACAATAGAAGTAGAAATTGCCAAGGGTGTTGTTGTCGAAGTGGCAAAAAACGCCGTGGCATCTGTTGAATAATAAGGTAAAGAAAAGGTTAGGGTATGTTTAAAAAATTGGCGATTGTTTTTACGGCGGTCTTTTGTGTTATGTTGGCGGTGCCAACAATTGTGCCAAGTGTTGCGCCTTATTTTCCATCATGGATTAAGCCGGTGCCATTGGGATTGGACTTGAAAGGTGGGGCGCAGTTATTATTAGAGGTTGATACAGATACAATGTTGGTTGAAAAAACAACACAGTTGTATGATGAAACACGTTCAACATTAATTGACAGAAGCAAGGGTGTTATTCGTTTTTCAAATCTGCGCAATCACGATGGTGTTGTATCATTGGTTGTTCGTGATGAAGATCAGGTGTCTGAGGCAAAGGGACGTTTGAAAAGTGCGTTTGCAGGGACCGTTGATGTGAATTCTGATGGCAAGACAATAACATTGTCGTATTCAGAAAAGCAAAAGCAAGAAATGATTAAGGATGCGCTGGCGCGCAGTATTGAAATTGTGCGTCGTCGTATTGATGCGTTGGGGACAAAGGAACCTTCGATTCAAAGCCAGGGTGGAAAGTATATCTTGGTGCAGTTGCCGGGGGTTGATAATCCAGAGCGTATCAAGGAACTGATTGGTCAGACGGCAAAGATGACATTCCATTTGGTAAATGAAAATGTTTCGGCTGAACAGATTATGTCAGGGCGTGCACCAAATGGTACAGATTTTTTGCCATATATGGATGCGCCGGGCCAGGTTGTGCCGGTCTATTCCCGTGTTGAGGTGTCGGGTGAATCTTTAAAGGATTCCCAGGCGGATTTTGATCAGAATAATATGCCGGTTGTGTCAACTGTGTTTGATGCATCGGGGGCACGTCGTTTTGCAAAACTGACGACCGAACATGTAAATGAACGCTTTGCAATCGTCTTGGACGGCAAGGTTTTGTCTGCGCCGGTTATTCGTGAACCAATTCCAGGTGGGCGTGGTCAGATTTCTGGTGGTTTTACATTACAGGGTGCAAAAGATTTAGCTGTGTTGTTACGTTCGGGGGCTTTGCCTGCGCCATTACAGGTGATTGAAGAGCGTGTTGTAGGTGCGGGATTGGGCGCAGATACAATTGCAGGTGGTAAAATTGGTGCGGTTGCTGGTGTTATTTTAATCTTTATCTTCTTGTTGATGGTGTATCGTGGTTTTGGTGTAATTGCGGCAATCTCTTTGATGGTGAATTTGGGGATGATTGTTGGACTGACGGCACTGTTCGGTGCAACATTAACTTTGCCAGGTATTGCGGGTATTGTGTTGACATTGGGTATGGCGGTGGACGCAAATGTATTGCCATTTGAACGCATACGCGATGAAATCAGGGCGGGGACGCCACCGTTGCGTGCGGCAAACCTGGGGTTTGAGCGTGCGATGAAGGCGGTTTTGGACGGAAACTTGACCACTTTGATTTGTGGATTGGTATTGTTTCAATTTGGTGCAGGGCCAATTCGTGGGTTTGCCGTGACATTATCGATCGGTATTTTGACAACACTGTTTACATGTGTATGGTTGACCAGGGTGTTGGTTGATTGGTACATGAATGGTAAGAACAAGAAAATCGGTTTTGTCGGTGGTGGTAAATAATTAAGGCAAAGAGGAAGTATTATGAAATTGCAAATTATGAAATATCGTAAAATATCGTACATTGTTTCTGGATTCTTAATCCTGATGTCGGTGTTATCTTTATTTGTGCGTGGGTTGAACTATGGTATTGATTTTTCTGGTGGTATCGCGATGGAGGTACAACCAATTGTTCAAGACTATGGTATTGAGCAGATGCGCAGCGCATTAAGTGAGTTTAAGCCGGAGTTGCAGACAGTAGATGGTAATGCAATTTTGATTCGTGTTGGTCTGCCCAAGGGGTCAAGCGATGCACAGCAGAATGAACGTGTGACTGAAATTAAAAATATTTTGGGTGACAATGTGCAATATGAACAGGTGCAGATTGTTGGACCAAAAATCGGTGGCGAGTTGGTTCGTGGTGGTATCTTGGCTATTTTGTTTGCGTTCGTTATGATGGCGATTTATGTTTGGATTCGATACAAAGGTGGATATGCAGTTGGTGCATTTTGTTCGCTGTTCTTGGACTTTGTGTTGATGTTTGGATTCTTTTCAATTACAGGATTAGAATTTAATCAGACGGCAATTGCTGTTATTTTGACGGGGATTGGTTATTCTATTAATGATAAGATTGTTAATTATGATCGAATCGATGAAAACGTGAAACGATATCATAAAATGCCAATGGGTGATTTGATTGATCTGTCGGTAAATGAAATGTTGCGTCGTACTATGTTGACCAGTGTTTCAACACTGCTGGCGATGATTGGTTTATCGATATTCGGTGGTCAATTGTTGCGTGAATTTGCATATGCAATGGGATTCAGTGTAATTATGGGTACTTTTACCAGTATGTATGTTTCAAACATTATGCTGTATCACTTTAATTTGCGTGATTCTGATAAATAATTTTGCGACGGCATTACAAACGGGGGGATGAAAAAATGGGAATAAAAAAAATATTGGTTTTTATGACTGTGGCCCTGGGGGTAATGCCGTGTTGCGCGGACAGTTTGTTCTTTGAAGATGAACCAGTCCAAGATGGTTTGAATGTTTTTGATGTATCAAAAAATTTTGCAGAAATTTATGAAAAATTAGATGATGTAAATTGGGGCGGAAAAAGCCTGAATGTTGCGATTGAAAGTCTGGAAAATTTAAATAAATCTGCACATATTGCGGCGACTGATGAACGCGTGGTATTGGTGTGGGATGATTCAATTGTTGCAAATTTCCCAAGGCCTGAACCAAAGGATTGGAATGGTTTTGGGGAGATTACAACTGCGTTGGTCTTAAAGATGCGTGCGCATGATGCGCGCCTGCGTGGGTTGTCTGAAAACGAGATGTATCAGGTTGTTGTGGATAGTCTGATGCGTGGTGTTGATGAAAATGGGCGTTATATCTTTTCCAAGGCGGCCGAGATTGCAGAAGATGGCAGAATTTTGACCAGTGTTGGAATCGAAGGTGGGCGTGATGTGCGTGGTAATTTTCGTGTGACAGGAATTTACAAAGGCGCACCGGCTGATACCGCCGGTATCAGCGAAGGTGATCTGATTGCGCAGATTAATGGGCGTGATGTTCGTGATATGACAGATACTGAATTGGCGGATGTTATGACGGGCTTTAATTCAGGTACGGCCAAGATTAAATTGTTAACACCATCGGGGAGCAAGGATGTTGTGTTACGTCGTGCAACAATTATATTAGCCGATGCAGATATTGTTCATCGTGCAGATGCGGACACTGGTGGTATGTTGGAAATTGTTGTGCACAAGATTTCAGATGGAGCCGTCACCATTATTAACGAGGCCTTGGCGCGATTCCCGGATGTGTCAGGAATTATTTTGGATTTGCGTGCGGCAACCGGTGATGATGAACGTGCGGCGGCAAAAATGGCAGGTTTGTTTATTGGGGAAAATCCGGTTATGCGAATTGTAGAAACTGCCAAGGATGAGGTTGAGGTTGTCCCTGGTGGCGCAGCGGTGACAGATGCACCGGTGGTTGTGTTGATGTCAAATATGACACGTGGCACAGCCGAGGCAATTGTTGCGGCGTTCTATGAAAATGCACGTGGGGTTTTAGTTGGAACGCCAACGGCTGGGGCGGCACGAATTGCATCAATGATTGATTTAAGTAATGGTGGGGCGTTGGAACTGTTGAATAAATCAATCAAGACAGGTCAAGGGCGTATGATTGATGGGCGTGGTGTGTTCCCGATTGTGTGTCTGTCAAATATTCGCAGTCGTGCGCACCAGGATGCATTTTTCTTGAATGTTATTAATAATGATTTTCATGCCCAAGATTTTAATAAAGATATAAATATAAATCCGGCTGATGTGCGTCGCGGGTGCCCGGTTATAACCAGTGGGGCAGATGAAGACACATTATCGATGGCGGTGGCGGTTAAAATTTTAACAGATGCCAAGGTCTATAACCGATTAATTGCAGAATAATATTCAATATAGGGGTGTGATATGTTTTTAACAACAGATAATCAGATTAAATGGCGTAAAATGGCGATTGCTGGTGTGATAACACTGGGGTTGGTGTTTGCGGGTGTATTTTGGTTTGATAAACCATTGTATATATTTCTGCGCGGGTTTGATTGTGGATTGTGGGCGTGGTTTGATGTGTTTTTGGCGCCCAAGGTTTGGATTATCGCAACATTTATTGCGGCGATGGTGTTTTGTGCAAAAAAATGTGTGAAAACAGATTGCAGTTTTTTAAATCCGTGTGGCAAAGGAAATTTGTTTGGTTTTATTAAGAACTTTTTTGCCAAGACAAAAACAAATAACGCATTTTTAATTTTTTACAGTGTTCTGGGGGCAGGTATTATTGCCAAGGTGTTAAAAACACTTATCGGGCGTGCACGACCTATATTTTTCGAAGCGTTGGATATGACCGGATTCTTTCCACCTTCGTTTGATTGGGCGTTTAATTCAATGCCGTCGGGGCACACAACGGTCAGTTTTGCGGGCCTGGTGATGATTGGTATGTTGGCACCGCGGTTCAAACCGTTAACATGGACGTTGGCGATTATGATTGGTGTGTCGCGTGTTGCAATTGGGGCGCATTGGCCATCGGATGTTATATTGGGGGCGTTTGTCGGTATGGCTTTTGCCGATATAATCAAAGGAAAATTGCTAAGGAAATAAAATTGTTCGCCCGATTGGGCGATTTTTTATTTTTATATATGGGGATTGTATTTTTATGCTTGCCATGATTCGGTGATTTTGTATATAATGTTATTTGAATAGAGAGTATTTTAATAACATTATTGGTGGGGTCAAAGGGTCATGCTTTACACAAAAAAATTTGTAATCACGGTATCATTATGTGCAATGTTGGCGGCAAATCCGGTATTGGCGGTGACCGATCCTGTTTCGGCTGTGGCAGGGGCAAAATCTGGTACGCCTGGTGTTGTCAGTACGGTGTACAGCGATTGGGCCGGGCGCGCGAATTCTGGAATTGCCGGTGTAACATATGTGAATAATGCGGTTGATGCGGCGGGTAATGCGGCCCAGTGGGCGGAAAACCATGCGGCTGCGGCGGCACAAAGTGCAAAAAGTGCGGCGGGTAGTGCATCGGATGCAGCAAAAGTGTTAGAGAAGGCGGTATTGCGTCCAGAAGATGTGGTAAAAGAAGGAAAGGCAGTTGGTTCTGAGTCTTTGCCGGTTTATGTTATGGCGGATGGTACGGTTAAAACAATTACCAGTTATGAGGGCAAGGCAGCAACGGCAGGTACCGCAGATAAGGCGATTGCAGACCAAAATGGTGATCAGATAGACACGACCTATGAAAAAGTTGGGAATAAGGTTGCAAAATTATCAGCCGATTCAACAGATATACAATATCCAAATGCTAAGTTGGTGTATACAGAATTGGGCAAGAAGGTTGATAAAGACCAAGGGGAAGATTATAAAAATCTGGCCATGGTGACGGACCAAAAAGGGACGGTTTACCCGGGGTATGTTGATACAGATATGATTGCCGATGGTGCAGTGACACTGGATAAAATTTCATCAATATATCCTGGTGGTGGGGTGACAGGATTCCTTTATGGTAATGGTTCGGGCAATGGTGATGTTGAACTGTTTGCGGTCCCTGGTGATGTCGGGCCCACGCTGATTGGTTGGGATAATGGTGCGCCTATTGCGGTTGCTGCGTCGGATTCAGGTGGGGTTCTGAAGGTAGAAGGAACAGGTGTTGATAAGGGTATTAAGTTTGCACAGATTACCACAGATGATATTGCCGATGGTGCGGTGACGACGGATAAGATTGTCGATGGTGCGGTGACATTTGGAAAAATTAAAGGTTACCAAGATAGAAATTATGAGCCCACTACTGGTAAACTTTTGATTGGTGGTGAAAATTCTTTTGGTTGGGGATCGATTCACCCAGATATGATTACCTCTCCAGGAGATTCTTTTCAGACAGGTGTTTCTGGGTTGGCAATAGTATCTGATGGTCTTGGTAATACGTATTGGGGGCAGGTCTCTGAAAATGGTATTGTCGATGATGCGGTGACGACGTATAAGATTGCCGCTGGTGCGGTGACAAGTACAAAGATTGCCGATGATGCGGTGACAGAAGGGAAGATTGCCAATGGTGCGGTGACATCTGGTACGATTGCCAATGGTGCGGTGACGACGGATAAGATTGCCGCTGGTGCGGTGATGGCATCTCAGATTTATGCGGCGACTGGTATAGGATATTTCCCTGGTGGGTTGCCATTGTTAATGGCTAGAGATGAAGGTCTAGCCTGGGGACAGATTGGAAGTGAGGGTGTTGCTGATGGTGCGGTGACAATTGAAAAAACTGCGGGTGTTGTTGGTATGGTGCCGGAGGGTTCGCCGGATGCAACCACATATAGTCAAATGTGGATTGAATAAAAATCCCCCCCCGGCTGGGGGATTTTTTTATCCTTGAGTGAGATGAAAAATAATAATCTTGATTTTTATTGATAATGGTAATAAAATGTTTCTCATGAACTCGTTTAAGTCTTTCTTTACAACAACAACTACAACCCCGTTGGGGGTGTAATTTGTGTTGCGGTAAAACGCGTATTTTCTTAAAATAAAAAAATCTAAAATTAAATAAACAAAATTAATTAAGCATAAGGATATATGTTATGGCATATGATATTGAATTAATTCGTCATTCGTTGGCGCATGTTATGGCGGCGGCGGTTAAAAAATTGCACCCTGATGTTAAATTCGCAGGGGGGCCAGCAATTGAAAATGGATTCTATTATGATTTTGATACTGAATATCGCTTTTCCGAAGAAGACTTTGAAAAAATTGAAAAAGAAATGCGGGATTTAATCAAATCAAATGGGCGTTTTGAACAGCGTAATGTTTCATTAGATGAAGCCAAGGAAATCTTTGCAAATCAACCATATAAAATGGAATGGCTGAATGAATATGATGCCGCAGGCGAAGATTTATCAATCTATACTTTCCGTGATTTTGTTGACCTGTGCCGTGGGCCACATGTGGAAAGTTCCAAGGACCTGCCACGCGATGGATTTAAAATCCGCAGTGTCGCCGGTGCATACTGGAAAGGGGATGCGAAAAACAAAATGTTGCAACGAATTTATGTTGATGCGTTTGCCAGCAAAGAAGAATTGGAAAATTTCTTGAAAATGCAGGAAGAGGCCGCCGCGCGCGACAACCGCAAATTGGGCAAGGATATGGATTTGTTCCATTTTGAACCTGAATATGCGCCGGGGGCGGTGTTCTGGCATGACAAGGGATACAAAATGTATCGCCGGTTAATTGAATATGTGCGTCATCGTCAAGAATTGGCCGGATACCAGGAAATTTCAACGCCTGCGGTTATGGACAGATGTCTGTGGGAACGCAGTGGGCACTGGGCAAAATATGGTGAACACAACTATTCAGGTAAAACACAAGATGGCAAGGTGTTCTGTATTAAGCCTATGTCTTGTCCGGGTGGAATGCTGGTGTTTGGGCATGGATTGCGTTCTTATAAAGATCTGCCGTTGTATATGGCCGAATTTGGCAAGGTTCATCGCTATGAAGCGGCGGGCGGTTTGTCGGGCCTGATGCGTGTGCGTGAATTTACACAGGACGATGCGCATATCTTCTGTACCGAAGAACAGTTAGAGGAAGAAGTTGTTAAAATCTTGCGCTTTATCAAAGATATTTATGGCAAGTTTGGATTTGATAAAATTACCATGAAATTGGCCACGCGCAAGGAATCAGAATTCCGTATTGGGTCTGACGAAATCTGGGACAAGGCCGAAGGTGCATTAAAGCATGCGTTGGATGCGAATGGTATTGAATATGAAATCGCCGAAGGTGATGCGGCATTCTATGGGCCGAAAATTGATAACTATCTGCGTGATTCTATGGGCCGTGTGTGGCAGTGCGGAACCGTGCAGTTGGATATGAATTTGCCAGAACGATTTGATTTGAGCTATGTCGGTGAAGATGGTGAAAAGCATCGTCCGATTATGTTGCATCGCGCAATGTTGGGGTCAATTGAACGATTCATGGGTGTGTTGCTGGAATCAACGGGTGGGAATTTGCCACTGTGGCTGAGTCCAGAACCGGTTGTTGTGACGCCAATTTCACAAAAACATGCAGAATATGCAATGGAAGTCGTCGGCGCTTTGCGTGCGGCGGGTGTTAATGCGCGTGCCGATTTGCGTGATGAAAAAGTTAACTATAAAATCCGTGAATTGTCATTGGCAAAAACCCCAATTATCGCAGTGGTGGGTGAAAAAGAAATGGCAGAAAAAAATGTTACTTTGCGCCGTCTGGGGGTAGAACAACAGGAATCTATGTCATTGGCAGACTTTGTTGAAATGATGCAAAATGATGTGAAAATGCCGTTGTAATCAATTTGCTGAATAAATAAAACAAAGGGGGATTTTATGAAAAAGTTTATGCTGATAATTGCGATTTGTTCCTTGCCATGTGTTATGGCAGGATGCGCAAAAAAGTGCGAAGTGGAACCAATCGTTGAACAAAATCATAAACTGATTGTGCCACCAAATTTTGGAAATATGCCAAAGTAAAAAAATACGCCAAAGCATTTTGTCTTTGGCGTTTTTTGTGATATAATGCGTGTAGTGAATATAGGGGGATTTTATCATGAATGATGATAACAATTTAGATTTGTTAGATTTAGACGATAACGCAACGATGGATACACTGCCGGATGCGGTGCCGTTTGGTGCGCCACGACCAAAAAAACCATGGCTGTTGCTGACGGTCGGGTTGGCGGTTATTGTGTTGGCGACTTATATCATTATTCGTGCAATCGGTGACGAAGATACCAGTTCAATGGAAGTGGACTTGGATGTGCCAGTAATGGTTGATAATGGGGCAGGTCAGGCGGTGCCAGTGGATATGAATGTTATGCCACCGGTACAACCTGTGCAGGTTGCGCCACAACCAAAACCAATACCACAACCGGTACCACAACCGGTGGCGAAACCTGCGCCACAACCACAACCGGCACCTGTAGCGCAACCACAGCCTGTGCAGCCAACAGCGGGTGTGCCTGTGCGTGTTGTAGAAGAACGTAAAGAAGTTAAGTTTAATCCAGAAGCGGTGGCAAAACCGGCCGTGCAACCACGCGCAGTAAAACCGGCCGCGAAGCCAGCAGTAAAACCGGCAGCGAAACCAGTGGCAAAGCCAAAAGTACAACCAAAACCACAGCCACAGGTGGCGGCAGGCTCTTGGTATGTGCAGTTTGGTTCATACAGTTCGCGTGCAATGGCAGAAAGTGCCCAGCGTCAAATGCAAAAGGCACATCAGGGATTGTTTGCGGGTAAACAATTTGTTATTCTGGCCGCACAGTTGAAAGATGGTAAGACAACATACAGACTGCGTGTTGCATTCAAGACAGCCGCCGAGGCAAATGGTTTCTGTCGCAATGCAAAGTCAGATGGTCTGGATTGCTATGTCGCGAAATAATTAAAGTAAAGGATAGAAGATGTTTGGACGCTTAGGTTGGACAGAAATACTGGTTATTGTAATCTTGGTTATGATTCTGTTTGGGCATAACAAGATACCAGGGATGATGCGTAATTTGGCAGACGGTTTAAATATCTTTAAAAAAGAATTGAAAAAAACTGCGCCAAAGCAGGCAGAAAAAACAAATAAAAAAGTGGTGAAAAAAACACCGGCAAAAAGAAAATAAATGTTCCCCGGTGACGGGGAATTTTTTTGGAGAGGTGTTTTTAAACATAGTGATTTTATGATATAATATATGGACTATGGCAGGGGATAAATATATTTCTTTTGGCAGGCGGGTCAGTGGGTTTTCTTTTGCAAACCTGGGGTTGTTTACAGGTTTTGCAGATGGTATTTATAATGCTGTTTATTCATTGGTAATTTTAGAAATATTTAAGTCGTCCGCAATTGTTGGTGTGTATGTCGCGATTTATTCTGTGTTCTGTTTCTTGGTTGGTTTATTCGCGAATGAAATTTTTAGACAGTTTTCAAAAGCGCGTATATTTTATTTTGCGTTGATTATGTTAACAGTATGTTACGCAATGATGGGTTTTTCTATCTTGCCACGGACGTTTATTATATTGGACTATGCAACGGGGGTTGCGATTACTTTGTCGGCAATGTTAATACCGCTGTTTATGTCAGATTTTTCAAAAAATATCGGTATGGCGCGGTTAAATTCACGATATCATTTATGGATGAATGTGGGGGCTTTGTTCGCGCCAACGGTTGCGGTTGTGATTGCAAATCATTTTGGAAATAGGGCGGCGTTTTTTGGTTCGGCGGTAATTTATTTTGCAGCCTGGATGTTATTTAAATTATTCCGGGTTGTTCAAGAAGATAAGCAAATAAAGCCGGTAAATCCCAGAAAAACATTTCGGGCATTGTGGAAAAATACGGTGGCTTTTTTCAGGTTGCCTGGAATGTTGCGTGCGTATTTGGTGAATTTTGGATATTATTCATTGCGTGCAATGCGCGTGCTGTATGTGCCGATTTTGGTGATAGAAAATGGTTTCGACAAGGATGTATTGGGATGGGTTCTGACACTGGGGATTGTTCCATATCTGGTATTAAGTGAATTTATGGGACGTGCAGTTCGTCGTACTGGCAAGACATTGTGGTTGGTGTTGGGGTTTGGGTCTTTTGCGGTTTTGTCTGCAATGGCGACGGTTATGACCGGGATACCATTGTTGGCGATATTTGTGGCGTGGCAGATATCGGGTGCATTGATGGAATCTGTGCATGATTTGTTGTTCTTTGATAATACAAAAAAGTCACAGCAGACGCGTTTTTATGGTGTGTTCCGAACCAGTGCGAATTTGCCAAATGTGTTGGTGCCAATTTTTGGGGCAGGGATGATTGCGCTGTATGGTACAACGGCGGCGGTTTGGGCGGTGACGGCAACAATCGGTGCGTTAAGTATAGGTGTGTTGGTCAGTCGAAAGTGATACTTGCATTTTCAGGTTTTTCTTTGTATGATTTTTCCGATAATTAAAGGGGAAAAGTATGGCAAAAAAAGAAGTTAGCAAAGATAATGCAGGGGCGGCAAAAAATCCTGCGTTGGAATCTGCATTGGCACAAATTCAAAAACAATTTGGTAAAGAAGCCATCATGAAAATGGGTGATGGTTCACAACAAAATATTGAGGCAATTTCATCAGGTTCGTTGGGGTTGGATATTGCGTTGGGAATTGGTGGATACCCAAAAGGGCGCATTGTTGAAATCTATGGGCCAGAAAGTTCTGGTAAAACAACATTGGCGTTGCATGCAGTTGCAGAATCACAGAAAAAAGGCGGTACATGTGCCTATATTGATGCGGAAAATGCATTAGACCCCAGTTATGCAAAAAAATTAGGTGTGGATGTTTCTAATTTGATTATTTCCCAGCCAGATTCGGGTGAACAGGCATTGGAAATTGCTGATACTTTGATTAAATCTGGTGCGGTTGATGTTGTGGTTATCGATTCGGTGGCTGCCCTGGTGCCAAAGGCAGAATTAGAAGGTAATATCGGTGATTCGTTTGTTGGTACAACCGCAAGATTAATGAGTCAGAGTTTGAAAAAATTGGCGGGGTCTGTTTCGCGCAGTAATACTTTGCTGATATTTATTAATCAGATTCGTATGAAAATTGGTGTTATGTTTGGTAATCCAGAGACAACATCAGGTGGTAATGCGTTAAAGTTCTATGCGTCTGTACGCCTGGATATCCGCCGTACAGGGCAGATTAAGGACAAAGAAAATATTATCGGTAATGAAACACGTGTCAAGGTGGTAAAAAACAAGGTTGCGCCACCATTCCGTACAGTTGACTTTAAAATTATGTATGGCGAAGGTATTTCGAGAATCAGTGAAATCCTGGATATGGGGGTTAAGTATGATTTGATTGAAAAGGCCGGCAGTTTCTATTCTTATAACAGCGAGCGTATGGGCCAAGGTGAAGCCAATGCGCGTCAGTGGCTGAAGGATCACCCAGAGGCACAGCAAGCTTTGTTGGATAAAATTATGTCGCGTGCATCGGGTATCGCCGAAGAAATGACAACTGGGCCAATCGATGACGATGAAGAAATGATTGCAGAGCTTGAAGAATAAATCTATTTCCCCGGTATTGTTGCCGGGGAAATTTATAACAAAAAGGGTTAACGATGAATATTGATAGGGCGTGGGCATTAACAAAAATATTTTTTCAATCACATGTATTCAATTGGCCGTGGCGAACGCGCGAACACCGGCGTGATGTTAGAACAAATGTTTTATCGCGTGTTGCACCAGAATATTTCAAGCGGTATTTGCCGGCAGTAAAAAATGTTGCAGATGGGCCAGTTGTCAAGGATGATAAAAATGAAAAAATTTTCACTATCTGGCAACAGGGTGAAGAAAATGCGCCAGAATTGGTAAAGTCGTGCTTTCGCAGTATTAGAAAACACTGCAAGCAAGAGTTGATTGTATTAGATGACAGTAATATTTTTGATTATATAAAATTGCCAGATGTTATTGTTGAAAAATATCGGGCAGGTAAAATTAGACGCGCCCATTTCGCAGATATTTGCCGCGTAGAATTGCTGTATCAATATGGTGGTTTCTGGTTGGATTCAACGGACTTTGTTGTTGATAAAATTCCAAAATGGATTGTGGATACAGATTTCTTTATGTATTTGGTTGGTGACAAGGTGGGGCAGAAATATATGTTCTGTCAGAATTGCTTTATTCGTGGACGGCGCGGTTCATATCTGTTGGGGGCGTGGCGTGCGATGATTTTGGAATACTGGATGCATGAAAATAAAAGTTTTGATTACTTTATGCATCAAATGTTATTTCAAACCTTGGTTCAAAATGATGAACGCGCAAAAAAGTATTTTGCGCAAATGCCACATGTTGATCAATATCCAACACATACACTGTGGCATAACTATAAATTCCAGCAGTTTAATCAGAAAAAGTTTGATGAATTGACAGCGGATGCGTTCTTTCAAAAGACTGCGTATGCAGATGCACCACGCCCTGGAACATTTTCCCAGGCAATTTGTGACATGAATAAATAGTATCTATGGGGGATTTCTATGCCAGCAATTTCAATTATAATTCCAGTTTATAATGTGGAAAAATATCTGCGCAGATGTCTGGACAGTGTGTTGAACCAAACGTTCACAGATTGGCAGGCAATTTGTGTTAATGATGGCAGTCCAGATAACAGTGCGGATATATTGGCAGAATACGCTGCGCGTGATTCGCGATTTGTTGTTGTGACAAAAGAAAATGGTGGTCTGTCAGATGCGCGCAATGCTGGTATGCCATATGCAAATGGAAATTATATTATGTATCTGGACAGTGATGATTTTATTCATCCCCAGACAATGGAAATTGCATATTATCTGGCACAACGCGATAATTCAGATATTGTGTCATTTACATATGATCGGATATACAGACCGCAACTGATGGTGCGGCATGTGTTAAAAATGGATACGGATAAAGTTGTACCAATTCGTATTAAACAGCGATATAAATTAAATAAAATTCCAACGATGATAACAGATGATGTTTATTCTTATGCAACCGAACGCACACATAATGCGCCGGGCAAGAAAAAGAAATGGCTGATTAAACATTGTCAGGTTTGGAAAAATATGTATCGGCGTGAACTGATTGCAGATATTCCTTTTATCAAAGGGATTTTGTTTGAGGACTTCCCATGGTGGAGTGAGGTTATGTTGCGCAATCCACGTGTGACAATTGCGCCGTTGCCGCTGTATTTTTATATTCCAAATTTTGGTGGGATTGTTCTGGGGGCAAAGCAGTTGCGCATAATGCACAGTCTGTGTACGGGAATAAAAACAGCATATTTAAAGTATCAAAATTCTGCCACAGAATATCAGATGAAAAAGTGGTCGGAAAATTTCAAATGGTATTTTATAAAGTGGGCATTTCGTAAAATAAAATATATAGATTCAGATGCAGATTTGTCACAGGCGTGCGAAATGTTTCGTGAATTAGAACGAATCGGTGCGCTGGATTGCCCGCCAAATACATGGTCAAAAAAACTGCGTATGAAGATTTGTGATTTTATCAAGACATGTAAATTGGATGGTTAAAAAATAACCCGCATATTGCGGGTTGTTTTTTTAGTTTTTGTGGCTTTCGTATTCTTCTTGTTCTTCGATTGTCATTGTTGCCAATGGGCGTGCCATTAATCGACGGATGCCGATTTCTTCGCCAGATACAACACTGAATCCGTATGAGCCATTCGCAATTCGGTCCAGGGCCGCATTAATTTTTTGTAATAATTTATTGCTGCGGTCAGACATACGTAAATCCATCGTAATATCTTGATTGTATGTTGCGTTATCCGAATCGTCGCCAACGCCAACAGATTCGGTTTTGTCTGCCAGGCGAACTGCGTTTAAAACAGAAGAACGTGTGTTTTCCAGTTCTTCTTTTTGCGCTAATAAAACACGATAGAAATATGCCAGTTGTTCTGGGCACATATATGGTTCGGAAACTTTTGGCTTATAATTAGATGCCAATTCAATATTCATGTAATTTGTATCTGACATTTTTATTATCCCTTTAGTTCTTCTATCCATGCAAGTAATGTGTCGCTGTCCATTAAGCCTGTGCGTGCTTCGACCAATTCTCCGTCGCGAAATGCCAAGACAGATGGAATGCTGCGGATGCCATATTTCATAGGGGTTTGACGATTTGATTCATCGATTTCAAATTTTACAAATTTTGCATCATTGGTTTTCTCAGATGTTTCTTCGAAAATTGGGCCAAACATACGGCATGGACCACACCATGATGCCCAGAAATCTACCAATGTTATCCCGTTGTCAATCAGGGTTGAAAATGTTGCGTCGTTTGCATGTTCTATTGCCATGTGGTTCTCCTTTCTTTCTGTTGATATTTGGCAAGAGTGTATTATAATCATCCCAAAATGCAAGAGAAAACATTGATGAATAAAATCATATACTTAGATGCTGCTGCCAGTTATCAAAAATCGGATTGTGTGATTGATGCACAGGTTGATTTTTTGCGTAATCATTATGCAAATTCTGGGCGCGGAATTTGTGCAAATGCGATGTGGACAGATAATATGGTTGCAAATGTTCGTCGATGCGTGGCCGCATTCATGAATGCAGATGCAGAAAATGTTGTCTTTACGCATGGCACAACAGATGCGATGAATCAAATTGCACGAATGCTGAATTTGAATTCCGAATCGGTTGTGGCGGTGTCTGATTTAGATCATCACAGTGCGCGTCTGCCATTTGTTGTGTCGGGGGCAGGGGTTGTTTTGTGCCCGTTGACGGATGGGATGGACATAGATAAAACAAAAATTCCATATGCAGATGTTATGGTTCTGACGGCAATGTCAAATGTTATTGGTGTTGCGCAAGATGTTGCGGGAATTATTCGGGCGGCACGAAAACAAAACCCAGATGTTATTGTTGTTGTTGATTGTGCGCAATTTGTTGTGCATAACAAAATTGATGTGCGCGAATGGGGCGCAGACTTTGTGTGCTGGTCAGGGCATAAAATTGGTGCGGATACAGGTGTTGGCGTGATGTATATAAAAAATCCAAATCAATTTGGACCCGTGAATTGGGGTGGGGGAATGGTGAATAAAATACATTCTGATGAAGTTATTTTAAATACTTATCCAGATGTGTTTGAGGCAGGAACACTGCCGTTGACACAAATTGCAGGGTTGGGTGTGGCGATTGAAGATATAGAAAAAAATCGTCCTGATTTGGAATTGATAAAATATGCGTATGATGCGCTGAAAAATATTCCTGGTATTCAGATTCTGACACGGCGTGATGCGGCATTGTTGAGTTTTGTTGTAGATGGTATGCATGTGTTAGATTTTGGTGCACGAATTGGTGCGCGTGGCGTGTGTGTGCGTGTGGGAAATATGTGCGCATCGTGGATTCATTCGCGGTTGGGTATAAATGGGTCTGTTCGTATTTCGGTTGGTGCGTATAATACAATTGATGAAATCAAACAGGTAATTGAATATATAAAAGATATTGTAAAATGACGGATTTAAAAGACGATATTATTGGTGCTCTGAAGACAGTGTATGATCCAGAAATTCCAGTAAATGTTTGGGATATGGGGCTGATATATGATATTGATATTGGGCAAGACGCGGTTGTGATAAAAATGACTTTTACCAGTCCAACATGCCCGATGATGGAAGAATTAATGCAACAGGTGCGTGATGCGGTTCAGGGTGTAGTTGGCCAAATTCCGGTGCGTGTTGATTTGGTTTGGGATCCACCATGGGATTTGTCGCGAATGTCTGATGCAGCGCGATTGGAATTGGATTTAACAAACGAAGGTTGGTAATTGCAATGACATATGAACAGATGAAAAAATTACTGCAAATAACAGATGACGCAGCGCAGAAATTAGAGCTGGTTATGGATTTTGGAGCACAATTGAAAAATGTACCATATGATGCGCTGTGCAGTGAAATTGTGGGGTGTTCTTCGTTTGTGGAAATATGTCGCGTGGGGAATAATTTTTATGGTCGCGCCGATTCGGCATTGGTTCGGGGAATTGTTGCAATTGTTGTCGCGATGGTTGATGGGAAAAGCCCAGACGAGATTAAAAAAATGGATATAGAACAACAGTTTATGGAATTAAATCTGCAATTGGGTGCGGGGCGGCTGAATGGTGTTAATTCTATGATTCGTTTTTTGAAAAATTTATGATAAAATGCCAAGCATATAGGGGTGGAGAGTTATGCACGACGATGAAAAAATGTTTCATATTGGGGTATGGTCTATTGGTGTTGTAATGATGTTAAGTGTGACATTGCAGGTGGGATTTCGTACACAAAATCGTCAAATTAATCGCGTACGTCGTGATATTGTCGAAACACAGCAAAAAATCGCAGTTGCAGAAGCAAATTTTGCATCGTTGGTTCGGCCCGAGGTTTTGCGTAATATGGTGGTCAGTATTTTGCCGAAGGTAGAGGGGATTGGGTTTCAAAAATCTGTGACAATTGATGATTTGCCAAACAGGGAAATATTATAATGTTCGAAGTGGGACGTGATATTTTTAAACATGGTTTTAATTCTGGTCGTGGAAATGCCGAGGCGCGAAAGCGTCTGGGGTGGGTGAATGTAGTTTTCTTGTGTGCATTTGTTTTGTTTATTGGGCGGACGCTGCAGTTGGGTATCCAGGGAACAGATACTTCCCGTCGTGCGGGGGCGGACTCTGAATGGATGGTGCATCGTGCAGATATTGTGGACAGAAATGGCGATATATTGGCAAAAAATGTTGCATCAGGGCATATTATATTGCGTAATCGGGCCGTGCGCGTACAAGATCGCGAAGCGGTTGCCCAAACTATACACCAGGCTTTGCCGTATGAATATTCGCTGGCCCAGGCGTTGGAATTGGTGAATTCTGATGTTCGATTTAAATACTTGAAAAAATATGCCAGTGATAAGCAACGTGAAATTATTCAAAATGCAAAATTAACTGGGCTAGAGGTGGAAAAAATCCAAACGCGTCGTTATCCGAAACGCAGGTTGTTTTCACATATTGTTGGATTTTCAGGACAGGATGGGCGTGGTCTGGAAGGGGCTGAGCGCGTATATAATGATTATTTGACAGAAAATAAAGATCCTTTGCGTTTGTCGGTTGATTCACGTATTCAGTCGGTATTCTATGAACAGTTGTCATTTGCAATGCAAAAATATCAGACCAAGGCTGCGATGGGAATGTTGATGAATTCACGTACGGGTGAAATTATTGCAATGGTGTCTTTGCCAGATTTTGATCCAGAAAATCTGGGGGCGGATCCGGTTTCAAATCGTACATTTAAACCAATGCGCAGTGTGTTTGAGTTGGGGTCTATATTCAAGATATTTAATACTGCATTGGCACTGGAAAATGGGATAGAGCCGACAAAAGAGTATTATGTTGCAAAACCGTTTCCAATTTATGATAAAAATGGAAAGCTGGCAAAAAAAATTACAGATATTCGCAGCTTTAAACCGCCACGACCCAGTATCAGCGTAGAAGAAATTATGATTCATTCATGTAATGTGGGCAGTGCGCAGATTGCATTAGAATTGCCAGATGGGGCACAGAAAGAATTCTTTGAACGCTTGCACATGGACAAGGCGTTAAATTTAGAATTTGGGCGTACGGAAAACAGTATCCCACAGCGTAAATGGGGGCCGGTTGAACGCGCAACTGTTGCGTATGGTCAGGGGTATGCCGTGACACCAATGCATCTGATGTTGGCGGTGAATGCCGTGACAAATGGTGGAATCTATATCTATCCAACATTACAAAAACGAAGTGTTGGTGTTGTTCGTGGTGAACGGGTATTGGCAGATGAAATATCGGCAAAGTTGCGTCCGATTATGTTACGTGTGGCCGAAGAAACCAGTGGTAAACAGGCACGCGTTGCAGGTATTCAAATTGGTGGTAAAACATCAACTGCAGAAAAATACACAAATGGTAAGATAGATAATAAACGCAATGTGACAGCGTTTGTAGGTATTTTCCCAGCACATGCACCACAGTATACAATTATGGTTGTTTTGGACGAACCGCATGGAACCAAGGAATCGTGGGGATGGCGTACGGCGGCGTGGAACGCAGTGCCAACAACAGGTAAGATTTTAAACAGTATACTGCCGTTGCTATTTGAATAATTTTAGATTATAATACCATTGATAATAAAAAAAGAGTAAGTAAGTTGAGAAAGATAGTGGAAAAATCCATGCTGGGCAAGGCGTGGGTGATGGAAAATGATGTTTTTGATGGTGGCGGGGATTTAGTTAAAAATATATTGCGTGGACGTGGAATTGTATCAGATGCGGATGTAAAACAATTCTTAAATCCCAGTATTAAAGAATATATGCCAGACCCGTCCGTGTTAAAAGACATGGATGTAGCGGTGTGTATAATTGCAGATGCTGTGCAAAATAATCAGAAAATTGCAATTTATGGCGACTATGATGTTGATGGTATTACATCAACTGCGATTTTTGTAAAGTTTTTGCGTGCAGTTGGTGCAGATGTTATTTGGCACCTGCCGACCCGTGAAGGCGAGGGGTATGGACTAAACAATCAGGCGATTGATGAAATTGTGTCAGAAGGCGCAAAACTGATGGTGACTGTTGATTGTGGTATATCAGGAATAGGTGAGATAAAGCATGCCCATGAGTGTGGATTAAATGTTGTTGTAACAGATCATCATTCCCCAGACAGTGTATTGCCAGATGCAGATGCAGTTGTGAATCCAAAACGGGCGGATGATGGTTCCGGGTTGACTTATTTGGCGGGTGTTGGTGTTGCGTTTTTAACATTGGTTGCGCTGAACCGTGAATTAAAGGGGCGTGGACTGGGGTTGGATAATGCAGAACTGATGAACTTTATGGATTTGGTTGCCTTGGGGACGATTTGCGATACGATGCCTTTGGTTGGCCTAAATCGCGCGTTTGTAGCAACGGGGCTGAAGGTTTTGGGATTGCAGAAAAACTTGGGGTTGCGTGTGCTGATGGGGATTGCTGGGATAAAAAAACCATCGGTATATGCCGCGGGATTTGCGCTGGGGCCACGGTTAAATGCCGCGGGACGGTTGGATTCTGCAACACCTGCGTTGGAATTGTTATTAACAGATAATCCGCTGATTGCGCATGATTTAGCAGATAAATTGCACAAGATGAATCAAGAACGTATTGATATTCAAAATGCAATTATGTTGCGTGCCTGCGAGATGGCAGAAAATTGTTGCAAGTCTGGTAAGTGCAGTTTGTTTGTCTGTGGTGATAATTGGCATGGCGGGGTTATGGGGATTATTGCGGGGCGATTGAAGGATAAATATAACTTGCCGTCATGTGTCGCAACGCGTGCAGATGGAATGATTAATGGTTCGGGGCGTTCAATAGCAGGTATTGATTTAGGTAAAATTATTCATGATGCCTTGGCAATGGGTATTGTTTGCGAAGGTGGTGGACATGCAGCAGCAGCGGGTTTTTCCCTGCCGGCGGAAAATGAAGAGGCGTTTTGTAAATTTCTGGAAACAGCGGTTAATGAACAGTTGCATGGCGAAAGACCCAGTCCAGAAGAATTTGTTGATGCGGAAATTGATGCGGGTGCAGCAAATATGCGGTTGGTAAAACAGTTGGATGCGTTGGAACCATTTGGACAGGGGAATCCAGAACCGCTGTTGGTGTTGCATGGTGGACAATTGCGACATGCGTCTGTGATGGGGACTGGCGGGGCGCATTTGCGCGGAACAATCGCAACCAGTGCAGGTACACAATTGGCATTTGTTGGATTTAATTTGGTGGGGACACCAGTTGGTGATTTTTTGCTGGACGATGTAAACACAAATACTAAAATAACGGTGCTGGGACGGTTGAAACAAAATGAGTATAATGGTCGTGTCAGTGCACAGTTTTTCTTGGAAGATATCGCGATATAAAAATGGTTAATATGGAACAGAAGGTACAGGAATTTTTTGAACGTATAAAAAATGCAAAGTCTATTGCAATTATGGGGCACAAGAATCCAGATGGTGATTCATTGTGCAGTGTATTGGCATTGGCGCACCTGATAGAAGATAATTTTGGTGTGACACCGGTGTGTACATATGATGGCAATATTCCAGATGCGCTGGATTATGTGCCGTTGCGTTCGCGTATAAAATATTTTGAACGTGTTGATACCCAGATGCAGTATGATTTGGCAATATTGATGGATTATGGTAATCCGGCGCATATTGGTGGGCCGCGTCCAATCGTTGATAATGCTAAATTTGTAATTGAGATTGATCATCATAAAAATGAAAACAATTTGGGGCAGTTGTGTATCAATGATGAAAATGCGCCTGCGACTGCCGTTATTGTTTATAAAATTATGCGTGCTGGGGGACTGTATATGGATTCGCGTACGGCGGATTTGTTGGCGTTGGCGATTTTAACAGATACAGGTAATTTTAAATTTGTTCGCAGTGGCGAGGCCTTGCATATTATGGCAGATTTGGTGGATGCCGGTGTGAATATAAGAAATCTGATTGAATTGATGCAGAATAAACCGCGCAAGGCAGTACAATTGGAAGCACGCACAACCGCAAATGCAGAATTCTTTTATCATGGGCGTTTGGCGTTGGCAATCATACCTAAAAAGGATTATAAATATCTGGATGGACGTGGTGAAATGGTGTTGAGTTTGTTGGGGCAAATCCAGGGGGTGGATTATGTCGTTTTGTTGAAGGAACAAAAGGCAGAACAAATTGGTATTTCAATTCGCAGTCGCAGAAAACCAATTGACCATGTCGCAACAGCGTTGGGGGGCGGTGGACATGAAAGGGCCGCCGGTGCAATTGTGCGCGATACATTGGAAAATGTGCGTGTGCAGGTGTTAAACCTGTTCAAAGGAGAGTGTGTATGAGAAAGTTTTTATTCGCAATTTTTGCAATAGTTTTTTGTGTGTCTGCAAATGCAGCAGTTGATAAAAAATTGGTGGACCAGGCGGAAAAGTATTTGAATTCTATTACCGGATTGAATGGTAATTTTGTTCAGACTGCAAATGGAAAACAACAGGCAGGTGTTTTTTCTATGTTGCGCCCGGGACGTGTACGGTTGGATTATGACAATATGCCGGTGCAATTGATTTCAGATGGACAGGATTTGTATTTCTTTGATAAGTCTTTGGATCAGATTACAACTGTTCCGATTACCAGTACGCCCGCAGGAATTTTGGTGCGTAAAAATATAGATTTGGAAAATGCGGACATTAATGTTGTGGAAACGATGGGTTATAAAAATTCTTTTGCGTTAAAGTTGAATTTGCGTGGTCAGGAAGGTTTGGGGCATATGACAGTCGTGTTTGATAAAAGTCCGGTTAAATTAAATTCTTGGACGGTGGTTGATGCAACGGGGGCCACGACAGATGTTGCGTTTCGTGGATTGAAAGAAAAGACAAATTTTGGAAAAAATTATTTCCAGATTCAGCGACATAAAACAGTCAGCACCAGTGGTGGTGATGATTACTATGATTAATAAAAATGTTTGGTATTAGTACGGCAGAATTTTTTGTGATTTTATTGGTGGCAGTACTGGTTGTGCCGGTGCGTTTGTGGCCAGATGTTGCGCAATTCTTGGCGCGCGCGGTTAATGTTGTGCGGCGTGCATTGTGGAAAATTACTGATGTGTCTGAAAATATTAAACAGCAGATAGAGTTGGAAAAACCAATTGATGATTTGATTCAGAATACAACAAATGATATGTTGGATTCGTTTTCTGATGTAATACCAAAAAAACAAAAAAAGCCGAAAAATGTGCGTAAAGGGCGTGTAAAATGAAACAGATGACACTGATGCAACACTTTTCGGAATTGCGCCGTCGTGTGTTATGGGTGGCGTTGGTTTTTGCATTTTGTTTTATTTTGGGATGGTGGATTGCACCATTTCTACAACTGTTTTTAACCCAACCGTTGATGACGGTTTGGCCAGATGGAGAATTGTTGTACACGGGGTTGTCAGATGGATTGATGATTCATTTTTCACTGGCGACATTGTTTTCTTTAATTGTTATTTTGCCTGTTGCATTATGGCATGTGTGGGTATTTGTTTCTCCAGGGTTAAAGAAAGGTGAACAGAAAATAATTTGGCCATTACTGATTGCGTCACCAATGTTATTTTTAATTGGGGCAGGGTTTGCATTTTATTTTTTGTTTCCAGTTGTATTTCGATTCTTTGTAGAATTAAATCAATCGGCGCCGGTACCCAGTATGCTGATGCCGGTGGCGCGCGACTATTTAACATTTGCGATTGGGCTGTTAAAGGTTTTTGGGGTGGCGTTTCAATTGCCTTTGATTTTGATTTTATTAAATAGAATTGGGGTTTTGTCGCGTGGGGGTGTGTTAAAAATGCGGCGTTATGCGATTGTCTTTATTGTTGTGTTGGCTGCTATTTTGACACCGCCAGATATTGTGTCGCAAATAATGTTGGCGTTGCCATTGTGGGGATTGTTTGAAATTAGTATTTTATTTATGCGCCGTGATTGATTTTATGATATAATGATATTATGAAAAAAATCATTTGGATTTTTGCAGGTGTTTTGTTTACGCAAACCGCGTGTGATTTACAGCCGAAGATTCAGTCTTTGCCGGATTCGGTTGGGGACTTTATTTCTGCGCGTTATCCGGCATTGTTGGCGGATCCAAATGTTAATCCGGAAATTTATAATTCTGCGGCTGCGGACTATGGTGTTTATGCGTCGCCTGATTTGTATGGCACGCCGGTGGCCGATGATTATGTTATGTATGCGTCGGTTGATGATTATATTATTCCGCCACAGGCGCAGGTGTCTGAATATGGTACGCCACCTGCAGATGTTGATGCAGGGGCAGAAATTGTAGAAAAACAAGATGCAAAAGTTGTTGCAGATGATTATTTGCATGTGCCAGATCGGCTGACTGATAAAGATGCGGCAACAGATGATGTTCTGGAAATTCAAAAGCCGACATCTGGCGTCCAGACTGTTACACGTGTAGAATTGGATACTGTGCGTGTTGTGCCAGGGGATACGCTGTATTCTTTGTCGCGAAAATATTCGGTGCCGGTAAATGATTTGGCGGTTATGAATAATTTGCGTGCGCCATTTAATCTGGTTGTTGGACAGAAGATTCGTGTGCCAAATCTGACAGATGTCCAGGTTGCAAAAGTGGAAAAACAAGAACCGAAAAAAATGCCCGTTTCAGAAACAAAAAAGTCCCAGAAATCCAGCGTAGAGCCACAGGTAAAAGAACATGAAACAGTAAAGTCGCAAGATGTGGTGGTGGCAAAAAAAGATGCGCCGAAAAAAATATCGTCTGATCCGACGAAAAAGTTGCCAAAGATTACAACGCGGTCTTCTTCAAAGTTTTCATGGCCAGTGCGTGGCAAGATATTGTCGAACTATGGCGCGAAATCAAACGGACTGTTTAATGATGGCATAAATATATCTGCATCGCGGGGCAGTGCGGTTAAGGCGGCGGAAAACGGTGTTGTTGCGTATGCAGGAAATGAAGTAAAGGGGATGGGGAATTTGGTTATAATTCAACATTCTGGTGGTTGGATGACAGTTTATGCGCATATGGATGCAATGAATGTGCGACGCGGTGCGCGTGTGAATGTTGGTCAGAAAATTGGTACAATCGGTGAAACAGGTAAGGTGGACAGTCCGCAATTGCACTTTGAAATTCGCAAAGGAACTAAGGCGTATAATCCAACCGTATATCTGAAAAAATAATAGTGACCACGATTTGTGGTCTTTTTTTGTGAATATTGTCAAATCATATTTTTTTAGCCCGTGTGTTAAAGTTTGTTTGTTAGCAAGGGAGAAAATATGAAAAGATTAATTTTTATATTATGTATGTTATTGGTGGTGTTTCTGATTGTTTGGCTGGTTGCATATATACATAAATCGCCGATGGTGCAAAACAGTGAATATCAGGCATCTAATCGAGATACACAAATTGTTATTTATGATATTGATGATTTAGAAGGTGAAGTCGCACAGATAATCCCAAAGGGTGGATTTGATTATATTCGTGGTGGTGCAGGGACAGAACAGACAATGATGCGAAATACCACATCTTTTGATAATGTTGATATTGTTCCACGTGTGCTGACCGGTGTGGTAGAGCCAAATATTACAACAACTATTTTTGGGACGGAAATTGCATTGCCTGTGATCGCTGCACCTGCGGCGGCGCATGGGCTGGCCCATGTTAGTGCCGAAGCTGGTACCGCCCACGGTGTGGCCGCTGCAGGTACAATTATGAGTGTAAGTACATATGCCAGTTCTACACTGGAGGAAATCGCACGGGCAGGGCGTGGTGCGCCACAGTGGTTTCAGTTATATCTTAGCAAGGATGAAAATTTTAATCGTCAAATTGTGAAGAAGGCTGAAGACCTGGGATACAAGGCAATTATACTGACTGTTGATGCGCCAGTTGGGGGAAACAGAATTGCAGATCTACGTAATGACTTTAAGTTTCCATTGGAAATGCCAAATGTTGCAAAAAAGACAATGAAAACCAAAGGTCAGGGGATTGGCAAGATATTTGCTGCATCAAAAAATGATTTAAGTCCGTATGATGTTATGTGGCTGAAATCTGTGACCAAATTACCGGTGATAGTAAAGGGAATTCAGCATCCAGATGATGCGGAATTAGCGATTTTGGCTGGTGCAGATGCAATATGGGTGTCAAACCATGGTGGGCGACAATTAGATGGTGCGCCTGGTGCGTTTGAGATGTTGCCTGAAATTGCGGCTCGTATTAACAAGAGAGTGCCGATTATTTTTGACAGTGGCATCCGTCGTGGCCAACATATATTCAAGGCAATCGCTAGTGGGGCAGATATTGTTGCAATCGGACGACCGGTTATATATGGGCTGGCATTGGGTGGATGGCGTGGGGTCGTTGATGTGTTTGACTGGCTGAAAAAGGATTTGCGACGTGTGATGGTGTTGGCAGGTGCTTATAATATAGAAGATATAAAACAGACAAAATTACATCCAAACAGTGCTGGGGGTATGTGTGAAAAATAATAACAAGTTCTTATTTTGTTTTTTCCTGTTTTAATATTGCAATTCCGTCATGAAATTTTTCACCATTTTGTAATGCGTTTTTTATACGTTGTCGCAAAGATGTGTCAGATGGGTATTGTGATATGTCTGAGGATGAAGTGTTGAATAAGAATTTGGATAGACTGGATTCTGGCAGTTGGTGCAATATTTCAAATCTATTTCGAAAAAGACGGATGTTTGATTTTTCTGGCAGGTATAAATCAAGTTTTTTATCCATCAGCCAACTGTCTATGAAATATTCTGGTTTTTTTGGGGCTTCGAAAAAGTATTGCGGAATGTATTCCGTGGCATAAGATAATGATTTTGATACAGATTCATTTGGTAAACGGTCACCACGTGGAACGTGTATGTTTATACAAAATTGGTCTTTTGGGGTAAAGTTTGGAATTGGATAGTTAAATTTAAACAGCTCGAATTGAAGGCGTGCAAATTCAACAATGTGTGCATTTATGAAAAGGCTGCCCCAAATTAATTGCGAAATTTCAGATCCTGGAATTTTATACACATCAATTCCACGGATACAGGTTTCGAATATTCTGAAACGATGTTTTTCTTGTTGGTATGTGTCAAATTTTCTGGATTGCATATTGTGTTGGTGGGTGTTATGTCCTGACAATAGAATTAATGCAGGTAGTGGATCGATAGTTGTTCGTTTTAAATTGTGCGTCCAGTTGTATCTGTTTGGTGAAAATAAATATTTGTGTAAAATGAAAGCACAAGCTTGTAAATGTGGTGTTGCATCAAATTTTGCTTTGTATGTTTTAAAAAGTTTATAAAAACTATTATGTTGTGGCAGACCGTAGTATTCAAGGGGTAGATTAAAGTCTGTTTGTTGTATCCAATTTTGAACCTCGGAAAAGTTTGTTTGTATCTTAAGTATGTCTTGGGGTATTTCGGTAAACCCAGCCATGGTAAGAACTTTTTTTGTGTCGATCATAATTTTTTCCTTGTCTTGGTGCAGTAAAAGTTTTTTATACTATAGGTTTTTGTGAGAATTTGTAAATAAAATTATAAACGCTTGCATTTTCTGAAAAAAAAGTTATAATAAGCGCGCTGATAAGAATTAAAACAGTTCTGGATGCGTAGCTCAGTTGGTAGAGCAACTGACTCTTAATCAGTGGGTCCAGGGTTCGAGTCCCTGCGCGTCCACCAAAAATAAACGGTCACGGATGGGGCCGTTTTCTTTTTTTTTTTGTTATAAGAAAAAATCCCAGAAATAATGCATATACAGCAGGTATTCATACCTATATAAATTTATGATTTGTATTGATAGAATTACAGTGTTGACATGAAACATAAACCCAAAAAAAACACAAAAAGGAGAGAAAATGAAAAAGTTAGCATTATCAACACTGGCGGTGCTGATGGCGTGTCCTGCATTTGCGGGTATAAATCATCCGGACCAGGGCAGCAGTTGGCAGATGTGGGGAATGGACCCATATATTGGTTTGAGAGGCGGTATGAGTTATTCAAACCTGAACTATAAATACAACGGCAATAAAGAAGCCATGACAGATTATATCTTTCAAGGGCGCGCCGCATTAGGTTTGGAAGTATGTGATACAGTTCGTTCTGAAATTGAATGGTCTTATTTTGGCAAATTGTCTGATTCTGAACGCTTTGGCGATGCAGGCAGTGTTGATGTAGAAGCCAAGATGCAGACTTTGTTGTGGAACAACTATATGGAATTTGGTGCGTATAAAATCGTTCGTCCATTTGTTGGTGTTGGCGCAGGTATTGCAATGACAGATGTTAAACGTAAGGGCGATTTGATTCCAACTCACAGCAAAGACGAAACCCGCTTTTCTGCAATGGGAACTTTGGGCGTGACATTTGATATGGAACGTTTTGCGGTTGATTTGGCCGCGCGTTATACTTATGTAGACATTAATTCTGGTTTACATAATTTTGGTGGTGATGTTGGTATTAGATTTATGTTCTAAAGCCAAAAGAGTGAAAAAGGTGTCCACGATTGTGGGCACTTTTTTGTTGACCAAAATAATATAAAATTTGGATTTCTTTATTATTATTGTTTTTACAGGTGTTTGTTGCATACAGATTTGGTGCGTTTGTGTTGGCTAAATATAGACAGGTAAAGGCAAATGTAAGTATTGCAGAATAAAAAAATCCCCGCATGTGCGGGGTGTTTTTATGTCAGTTTTGCCAGGGCCAGTTTGTTTAGAAAGCCTTCTTCTATGCCACTGAGCAGTGAGTTTAGTCCTTCGTTTGTTTCGCCGTCATTTTGTAGTTCTTCCAGGTATGAAATTATTATTTCGCATGACTGAACCAGGTCGCGGTTTATAAATTTAGAATTTAAAATGTCTGCTTTGAATACTTTTTTATTATCTGTTGCCATAAAGTAATTTTCGGCGATTGCATCAACCCATGTGTCAACATCTTCGGTTAGACGGTCGAACAAAAGGTGTTTGGAATAACTGTCGGTTGACCAATGATTTATTTTGCATGCGTATTTAAATGCAATTAAGTGTTGAATTAATTCGTACATTTTCTCTCTCCTTTGTTTTGCTGTGACATGAATGTATCATGTTTAATAATTTTATATTACAGGACAGATTTCAAATGCGCGCTATACGCATGAAAACCTAGGTTCCTAGGGATTCAAACCTGGGGTAATTGCGTGGAAAATATTATAAACTAAGGGTGTGTAACCACAAAGGAGAAACCAAATGAAAAATGTAAGTAAAAAAATGTTAACTTTTGCATCCCTGATGGGTGCGATGGCGGTTCTGTCAGGTTGTATGATGGAATGTCCAGCAAAGAAAACACATCATAAAAAAATGATGCATAATGCACCAGAGGCAGTAGAAGTTATCGAATCTGATACAATTGTTGTATATCAGACATATGAAAATGCAGATGTTAATTCTGTATATGCAAAAATGTATACCCACAGCAGTCGTGGTGGTGAATCAAAAATGGGACATATTAAATTCAAGGATACAGATAATGGACTGAAAATGATTGTAGATCTGAAGGATATGCGTCCAGGGGTTCAATATAACGTAAAAATGTACCAGTGTAGCTCGTGCTATAATGATGTAAAGTGTTGTAATAATTCAAAGTTGATGAACATCAAATTGCCGATGTTACAGACAGGGATGAGTGGCAGATTGAATCAAACATATATGATTCAGGGATTGAATGCGGAACAGTTAGAAGGGGCAAATATCTATCTGGAACGCGATGGTGGATATAAGGCAGGATGGGGTAAATTAGAAAAATAATTTATTCTGAAAAAATCGCCCAAAAAGTGGGCGATTTTTTATGTTCTTTATTTAAGATTTTTTTCTTGTATACTATTCTGTTATGAAACGATTTATGTTGTTCTTAGCTTTATTGTTTTTAAATTTTGATGCAATAGCATTTGATGTTTTTGGTGGTAATAAATACTTGTATTCAAATCTTGTTGTGCATTATGCTGAAAAGTATATGCCAGATTCTGTTCATGTAGCAGGTGATATAAAAATTGAAAATAATGGCCTGATTCAGACGGATGTGTTTGTTGATGATGGGGTGCGGTTGTATATAGAAAATCATGCTGTGATTCATTCTAATTTTGATTTAGGTAATAATGCGCGTATTATTCAAGTGGTAAATGACAATGCGGATATGGTTAGTGTTGAATTTAATGTTGGCTATGATGTTTTGGTTGATGAAGCAGATGGTCTGGCATTGGATGGTGTATTAGAATTTGCAGCCAATGCAGATGTTTTGCATTTGCGTGATTCGGTTTTGGATATAAATAATGTAGCGGGGACAGTTTCCAGAAATATTGAAATTGGTGGTGATGTTGTATTGCGGGCAAATGATTTTTCAGGGTTTTATGATGTGCCGTTTTTAGAAAATGTGTCGGGTGTGGGAACCGTTCGTTTGTATGGTGGAACAGGTAATCCTTTGTTTGCTGATGTTGTTAGGTTTGAAGATAATAAATTATATTTTGGGCGTGTGCGTGAAATGGATTATATGAAAATATTTAATGATGAACGTGGTGTGCTTTTGAATGATTGGCGTGTCACTAATCCAAAGGATAGTTTGTTGGGTGCAATGGACCGGGCGGACAACATGGATGCGTTGCGTAATATTATGATGCAAAGTGTGCGATTTAACCCAGGCGTATTGCGCGATGTAATTGCGGTGATAAATTTTGCAAATGTGATGGATTATAATTTTGATGTGGGTTCAGGAGTGGCTACAGTTTTGTCGGATGATTTTAATTCATATGGTTTGAAAATTTCTGTGCGTGAAAATTTAACAGATGATTTTGCAGGCGCGATATCCCTGCGTATAGGGGATGTTGAATATGAGAATTGGCTGGATAAATTTGATGGAAAGTATTTCGGAGGAGATGTTTACTTTGGGTGGGATTTGTCCGATAAAATTTGGGTGCACGCTATTGGTGGGATAACATACGGATTATTTGATTTATCCAAGGTGTTTTATGATAATAAGGTCGTGAATAGCCCAGATGTGTTGGCTGGATTTTTATATGCAGATTTTGGTTATGATTTTGATTTTTTTGACGTGTTGAATTTATGGCTTTGGGGTGGTGTGGAAAATAATTTGTATGTTGTTTCAGGTGTTGATTATTATGACTTTGCGGTGCGTGGCGGGGTGGCGGTTGGCCGGTCGGTTGATATGATGGGGATAAGGTATGATTATAATGTGGGGATAGAAGCAAACACTGATTCAAAAATTAGTGCATATGGGCGAATCGGCTTCTGGTCAGATATGGATGCGATTGGTGGCGATGTAACATTTGGTGTTATGCGTGTGTTTGATACACTGGCGTACAAGGTTGCATTGAATGTGCGGGTGGCGTTCTAGTCTGTAAATTTTCCGCGCAGACATGCCTTGTTCGCAGTGGTGATAACAATGTTTGCCATTTCTGGCGCGTTATCACGGTGGGCGACGATACATGGTTGCATATATTGTGTGCGGTATACCAGGTGTTTACCGGTTTTGTCAGGTCCTTCTAGCAGGCAAGATAGTGTCTTATCTATACAAGAAAGATTAAAATCGCGTTGGACTTCATTTAAATATGTATCCAGTTTTGCCAGACGCGCAGATTTTATGTTTTCTGGGATTTGGTCTGGCATTAATGCGGCACCTGTGTGTGGGCGCGGTGAATACTTAAATGAATATGAATTTATGTATTTTATCTGTTGTGCAATTTGCATAGTTTGTTCAAAATCCGAATCGGTTTCGCCGGGGAATCCAACAATAAAATCTGACGAGATTTGAATGTCGGGACGCGCGGTTTTTAATTTGTTCACTATGTTGCAATATAATTCCAGACTGTATGGTCTGTTCATGCGCTTTAAAACATTTGGTGCGCCACTTTGGATTGGCATGTTTAAAAACGGCAGTAATTTTGGTTCGACTGCAAACATGTCAATTAAATCATCTGTCATTTCTGTTGGATAACTGGAAGTAAAGCGTATACGCATGATTTCTGGGATTTTTGCTGTTTCGCGAATTAAGTCAGACAGGCGATACAGTTTGCCGTTTTCGTCGGTATATTTATATCCGTTTACATTTTGTCCCAAGAAACAAATTTCAATTGCGCCAGTTTTTGCAGCGTGAACTGTGTCGCGCATAACCGAATCGAATGCGCGTGATAATTCGCGACCACGGGTGTATGGAACAATGCAATATGTGCAACAATGGTTGCATCCTTCTTGGATTGGAATATATGCAACGCGTGGAGAGTTTTTCATCTGGGGCAGGGAATCAAATTTTTCCAGCCCGCCCAAATCTATATTAAATAACCGCGTGTCGGGATTATTTAATATCTCTGGTAATTTGTGATAACTCTGTGGCCCCAGAACAAAATTTAATTCTGGTATTCTGCGGAATGCGTCTGTACCCGATTCGCGCGCAACACAACCAACGATTCCGAATAGCGCAGATGGTTTTTTTGCGCGTCTGATGCGCCCCAGTGCAGAATAAACTTTATCCGTTGCCTTGGCACGAACAGCGCATGTGTTTAGTATGATGATGTCTGCGTCTGGAATTTGTTCTGTACGCACGAATCCGTGGTGTTCAAGCATGCTGGCAATACGCCAACCATCATATACATTCATCTGACAACCAAAGGTTTGGATAAAGAATTTTTTCATTTTTCCTACTTATGTCTTGTTCGTTGAATTTGAACTTTTTTGTTGTTTATTTGTTTCTGTTTTGCGTTAAAAGCACGCATTGCGTTTTGACGCATATATTTTTCTTCGCGTGCTTTTATTTTTGATTGCGCTTCGTGTTTTTCCATTTCGCGCACAATGGCAACAATATCTGCATACATTTTTTCACGGACCTCTTTAAAAAAGGTTTGTAGGTATAAATATATCATCATATTATTTCCGGCGTGTGCGTGCGTGTTTTATTTTCTGTGTGCGACACTTTGCAACATAGGATTGAGCTTTTTTATATGCTTCTTTCTGTGCAATGAGATGTGCGGGAACTGTGTTTTTTGGTTCTGGAATTACAACCAGTTCAATTTCTACGCCTGTTATCATATTGTCTCTTACTTTAATAATTTGTACCATTTTGATTCCTTTTTTGTTTATGCTAATTTTTTACGTAAAATTTCATTCACAACAGCTGGGTTTGCAGTGCCGCCGGTTTTCTTCATGACGTTACCAACAAAGAAGCCCAGTAATCCAACTTTGCCAGATTTGTATTGTTCAACCTGGGACGGGTTTGCAGCGATAACTTCGTCAACAATCGCTTCAATTGCGCCGGTGTCGGTCATTTGTTTCATGCCATATTTGTCGGCGATGTCACGCGGGGTGCCCGATTCGCCATCCAACATTTTTATAAAGATTTCTTTGGCTTGTTTGCCGTTGATTGTGTTTTCGGCAACCATGTCAACCAGTTCGGCCAAATCAGATGGTGTGATAATACGCATGTCGTCCACAATACCTGATTTTTCGTTTTTGACATCCCAATTTTCTGGGTGCGCGAACAATTCAGAAATCATCCAGTTGGCGACACCCTTAGCGCGTTTTTTGTCGCCGTTTACAGAAGCATCATACCAATGTGATATATCAGTGCTTTCGGTCAGGCGCGCTGCATCATATTCAGACAGCCCGAATTCATGCGTATAGCGCGCGCGTGTTGCGGATGGTAATTCCGGCATGGTGTTGCGTATGCGTTCAATTTGTTCATCAGATATTTCCAGTGGCAACAGGTCTGGATCTGGGAAATAACGATAATCCAACGCGTCTTCTTTGCTGCGCATAACAGATGTTGTGCCATCACCCTGGTGATAGCGCATTGTGTCCTGAGTGACTTGGCCGCCGTTTTCATAGATTTTAATTTGACGGCGGGCCTCAAACTCAATGGCGGATTTGATGAACTTAAATGACACCATGTTTTTTGTTTCGGTGCGTGTGCGAAATTCGGTTGAACCCACTGGACGAACAGAAACATTTACATCGGCGCGCATGGAACCTTCTTCCATGTTGGCGCGTGATACGCCCAGTGCGCGTGCGATTTCGCGAATTTCACGCAGATAACGTTCCGCTTCGTCTGGGGATGTGATATAGGAATTGTTTTCAGGATTTTTTGTGTCCAAGAAAGTCACGATTTCCAGCAGTGCGACACCGGTGCGGTTATAGTCTGCAAATGATTTTGTTGGATGAACATCGTGCTTTAATTTACCGGCATCTTGTTCCAAGTGTGCGCGTTCAATCAAAATTTTCTTTGGATTGCCATCGTCGCCCATAATTTCAACCCAGCCGCGGCCAACAACCGGTGGTTCATCGGCAGGCTGTGAAATCTGGTATCCCTGGGGCAGGTCAGGGTAGAAATATTGTTTACGGGCAAAACGACTGATACGGGAAATTTCTGCATTCAGACCCAATCCCATTTTTATCGCCTGGTCAACACAGAATTTATTTATAACCGGCAACATTCCAGGCATTGCAACATCAATCATTGATGCCTGGGTGTTGGGTGATATGGTTGGGTTATAGTCGGCAGATGCACCGCTGAATAATTTTGAATTAGAAAGGACTTCGATATGTGTTTCCAGTCCGATTACCAATTCCCAATCACATGTTTTGCCTTTTATCGTAAACATTTTGTCTTTTTCCCTTGCTTTTTTATTTTTTGTATCTTATTATTGTCGTCGCGTTGGCTAGGTAGCTCAGTTGGTAGAGCAAGGGACTGAAAATCCCTGTGTCGGCGGTTCGATTCCGTCCCTAGCCACCATCTCCTTTCTAAATGAGGCCGTTTTTACGGTCATTTTTTATTTCCCCATAATTATTGTTGGGCGGTTGTCAATGGCGGCCGCGGTTTCAATGTGTTTTGCCAATTGCAGAACGCGCATGTCGTCAAAGCGTTTTCCTACAACCTGAATCCCCAGTGGCAGACCGTTGCCCGCCAGGCCGGCAGGTACACTGCATGCAGGTACGCCCGCCAGGTTCATTGCAACCGTAAATAAATCCAGTGCGTAATATTCCAATGGGGTCAGATCTGAATCCAACGGCATCGCGGTGCCGGCAGATGATGGACAGATGATTAAGTCGCACTGTTCAAATGCGGCATTAAAACTGTCTGATATCATACGGCGTACGCGTGCAGCCTGCATAAAGTATACATCGTATGATTCACTGGACAGTACTGCGGTACCGATTACCATACGGCGTTGCACTTCGTCGCCAAATCCAGCGGCGCGTGATTTTTTAAATGTGTCATAAATATCACGACCTTCGACACGAATGCCATAACGCATGCCGTCATAACGGGCAAGATTCGATGATGCCTCGGCTGGGGCGATGATATAGTATGCCGCCAATGCGTCCAGAATGTTTGGAATAGATACTTCAACAATTTCTGCGCCCATGGATTTTAAATCGGCAATGCGTTTTTCAAATAATGTTTTCATGTCGTCTGAAATCTTAACATCATCAAATTCGCGGATTACGCCAACACGTAATTTTTTGCCATTGCCCAGAATTGGTTGAATCTCAGACGTGCAGGCGAAATTGTTTTCGCAGCTGGTGGATTCGTGCGCGTCGTGTCCTGCCATAATGTTTAATAATAATCCTGCATCGTCAACGGTGCGTGCGATTGGTCCGGGGGTGTCCAAGGAAGACGCAAAAGCAATGCAACCAAAGCGAGAACATATGCCGTATGTTGGTTTCATCCCAACCAGGCCAGTTATTGCAGCTGGAAAGCGAATCGAACCGCCGGTGTCAGTACCCGTTGCAGCAATGGCCAGTCCCCCCGCCACCGCAGATGTTGAACCGCCCGAAGAACCGCCCGCGGTCAGACGTTTTTCAATTTGCCATGGGTTAACAGGGGCGCCAAAATATGATGTTTTGCTGAAAGTTCCCATTGCGAATTCGTCCAGGTTTGCCTTGCCCAATAACACGGTGCCGGCATCAATGAATTTTTGTGATATGGTCGATTCGTATTCTGGAACAAAATTTTCTAGCATGCGTGATGCCGCGGTTGTGCGAATGGAACGCGTGGCAAATAAATCTTTCATTGCGATTGGTGCGCCGTCCAAGAATTTTGCGTCACCTGCGGCACGACGTGCATCAGATGCGGCCGCGTCAGCCATTGCGCGTTCGGGTGTGGTTGTGATATAGCAATTTAAATCCGTGCCATATTTTTCAATGCGATCCAGATACGCGCGTGTTAATTCCACCGCAGAAATTTCGCGGCTGTTCAGTTTTTTAAGTGCTTCTGTCAATGTTAGATTTATCATTTTTGCTTGCTCTTACTTTTGTTTATATTTTGCGTAGTGTTGGGGGAACAGTGTTGCGCCCAGTGTGCGTCGTATGAATTCGTCACAACATTTGCCGTTTGCCAAATTTTTGCAACATATACCCATTTTCATATCTTCGTCTGCCCCGTGTGGTACACTTGTGCATTTTGGTTTTGCGTCTGAGAAATAGAAGATGTTAGATACTTCGACTGACCGATTGCGTTTGTTATGAAATGGGTTCCTGCCAAAATTGACAGTGTCCATAAGTTGAATAGACATAGTGCGTACACATGAGTCTGTTGTTACAGTGTTCTTTTCATCAGAAAATTCAGACATTAACCATTCCAAGTTATTGCGATCGATTTTTCCCATTTCTTGTTCGAATGAGGAAAATTCTGGATCGTATGCATCCGTGACAATAAATTTTACAGGAATATTTCTTTTTGTGTCTGGCATATTATTCACCATCCATAACCTTAGGAACTGCAAAGTATCCGCGTGATGTGCCGGCGTTGTCGGGCGTGTTTGCCAAAACCAAATCGCGAATGTTGCCATCGGTGACGATGTCTTCGCGTTGTGGTAATTTATGTTCTGATGGGTTTAACATTGGGGTCACACCCGTTGTGTCAATTTTTTGTAATTTATCCAACCATTCAACCACAGAATCAATATTCATGGATTCCAGTTTTTCCGGGCTGATTTCAATTTTGATTAAATCTGCGAATTTTTGTAATTGTTGCTTGCTAAATGCCATTTTCAATCCTATTATTTCAAAGTAAAAGGAATTATACAATGATTTTGCCAGATTTCAAGGCTTTTCCACGCAGTGGGCGTGTTTTGGGAATTGATTGGGGACTGCGGCGGATTGGGGTCGCGGTATCTGACCCGATGCGTGATTTTGTATTCGCCCGTGATGTGATTGTTTTGCCGCGTGGGGCAGAAAATCATGCCGATTTGGTTGCGAATATAGCAATGCAGGAAAATGTCGTTGGTATTATTGTCGGATTGCCGTTGTATCCAGATGGCAGTGTATCAGATACGACGAAAATGGTGTGTGATTTTATCGATAATTTGGCGGAAAAAACAGATTTACCAATTTGCACAATAGAAGAAAACCTTACATCTGTTTCGGCCCAAGAAGATATGGGGCGTGTTCGTGTGCGTGATTTAAAGGCGCGGTTAGATTCGGAATCTGCGCGTGTGATTTTGGAAAATGCAATTGCAATGATTAACCGGGCATAATGCCCGGTTTTTATGCGTATAGCGCGTTTTTTTATTCTTCGTTTTTGTCGGGAATTTGACCGTCTGCGGACAGTAATACCGCAATCCAACGCGTGTTGTCAAACTGGGCGCATATTATGTACAGCGCAACCAATAATGGAACACTAAAGAACATGCCGGCGATTCCCCATATCATGCCCCATACAACCAGATTTATTAATATTGCTAATGTTGACAGGTTTAGGGTCTTGCCGGTTAATTTTGGCTCGATGATATTCCCGAATAATATTTGCAGGCCAATTAAGCCGACGGCGGTTAATATTGGTTCTTGCAAGGTGGGGTATGATACCAATGAATATAGTATTGGCAGACCGCATGCAACGATTGCGCCAATTGTTGGAATATAGCTGGTGATGAATACGATAAATGCCCAAACACCTGCGAATTCTAGGCCAATCATTTGTAACCACATATAAGATACAACGCCGGTTATTGCTGATATAGTTGTCTTTACAAACAGATATTTTTTCATGTTTGTATCAATGCTGTCCAGAATATATCGCATCTTTTTATACTGTCTGCGACTGGGAAACATGGCGTTGAATTTTTTATTAAATGTACTTTGTTCAACAAACATAAATATCATGTATACTAATACCATACCAAATGATGCAGCAATGCCTGCGATGGATGTGCCAATGTTGGCGGCAATTTTTGTTATGTTTGGTATCATGTTTGCATCAAAGGTTAGTCCAACAGATTTTGACAGGTATGTTCCAAATTCGGTTAGTTTGGATTGCAGGGCAGGCAGGGCCGCTAGCAATTCAGAGAACATTGGACGAATTTGTGTGACAAATACATATCCGACCAGGCAGACTGTTGCCAATGTTGCAATGTGCGCAATCCAATCAAATAATTTTTTTTTGTAATTGGTTGATTCTTGGTATGGTAATGCACGACGATAGTATTCAGATATTGCATTCATCAGGTACCATAGGAAAGCTGCAATTAACAGCGGAATGAATATCGTGCGCCCAATCCACAGTAAGAATACAAAACCAATAAATGCGATTATTTTGTTCATTGTTTATTTCCTTTACAGATTAATGCTTTGTTCTGTTGAGTTTATGTTTATTTGTTGCTGTTTTTGCAGGTTGTTTGTAATTCTGTAGAACAGGCTGAATGTTATAATTAAAACTATATTAATGATTATCGCCCAATTTGCATATTTGCCACCAATGTTGTTAAGGAATTTCTTGGTGCCGGTGTTCAATGCCCAAATGCCAAATATCAGGGCAAGTGTGAATGTTAGCAGTATGCTGTTCAGGCCGTATATAAAACCAGATAACATTGTGATAACGGAAAATACTGCGATTAGGACAGACTGATGTGTTATGATTTTATCTGTTATTTTTTTATACCAATTTAATTTGATTGATATGTTGTTTGTTTTATCGTTTGTATTTAATATATATCCAGGTGTCCATAGCGCAGAAAAACCAAATGGCATGCTGCAAACGATTTTCCAGGTTGGTATGTTTAATGCCTGTATGCGGCGGATTTTTGCGTAGATATTTGAGAATAATATGCCAAATATATACAGTATAAATATGGCAATTGCTGATATTAGCAATACAAATGTTGGTTGTGATTTTGTTTCCAGTAATATCAATTGCAATACAATTTCAGTCGCATTATTTATTACAATATATGTTAGTAATATGAAAAATATTGATGTAATTAACATTTGTGAATTGTGCGTTGCAACAAATGAAGCGCGATCAAAGTTTATGCGTGGTAATTTATAGAACATATGGGCGATACATCCAATAAATGTTATTGTGCATAGCCATATTATTGGTTGGGTTGGTATTGGCGCTGGTGCATAAATCTTGGCTGTGATAAATGTGTACAGCAGGCCAACAATGGTTAGGCATATAAATGTTATGATTGAGAATTTTATAGGTGCCCATAAAATCCAGGTAGATAATTTGGATGTATTTGTTTGTGACATGTGTTTTCTCTCCATTTATTTAATTTGTTCTATTCTATCATAATTTTGCCAGATGATAAAGTTGTTGTATGTGAGAACGGTATTAGTTGTGTAAAATCGCTTTGGTGACTGATAACTAAAAATGTTGTATCAGGCATGGTGTTAATTGTGTCTGCGATTAGTTGTTTTGTGTTAATGTCTGCGCCCGAGTCTGGTTCGTCCAGAATTGCAAATTCGGGTTTTGTTAACAGCAGTTGCAACAGCATTATGCGTTTGCGTTCGCCACCGGAAAATCCGACATTAATACTGCGGTTTAACCATTCGCGCGGAATGCCCAGTTTTGTGCGTGCGGTTTCCAGGTTCTCCAAAAATTCTGCCATGGATAAATCGTGGCCTGTTTTAAATCGAGTGTGAGCGGCGCAGGAATGTTTTAGAAAGCTGATTACTGTCAATCCGGGAATTTCTGGGACGTGCTGCGAGCCAAGAAATACGCCGTATAGCGCGCGTGTGGTTATGTTTTCATTTGTTATGTCGCGTTCGTTGAAAATGATTTTGCCAGATTGAATTTTGTAATCTGGTATGCCAGTGATTGTTTGCGCCAAAGTTGATTTGCCGGAACCGTTATGACCAGCCAATAGATGTCGTTCGCCACGTGATATGTGCAGATTTATATCTGATAATAATTCGCGGTTGTCCATTGTCACAGTTAGGTTTTTTAATGTTAGCATCTTTTAATCCTTGGATAGTGCCAGTTGTATTAATTGTTTTGATTCAACTAAAAACTCCATCGGCAGACGCGATAATACGGGGGTCGCGGCTGCACCGATAATCAGGGCCGTTGCAACATCTGTTTCAATGCCGGCCATGTTCAGATAGTTTAATGAGGTAGTGTCAATGGTGCCGGTTCGTGCCTCGTGCGATTGATGGTTGTTTTGTCCGTTATGAATTATGCGGGGTAGGGTGTTTGCAGTGGCGTTGTTGCCGATTAGCCTGCTGTCGCAATTTGAGGCGTTTGTGCAGTTGTTGCCGGTAAATGATACCAGACTGCGAAATGTTTGAACAGAATTATCGGTGGCAACGCCGTATGATACAATATTTGATTTTGAATTGTTGCCAATGTGTATCATTTTCGTGCCAGTGTCGGCCATTTGTGCACCGCGTGTTATAGACAGTGAGAAAAAGTCGCTGTACGCATTGTTTCCGCGTAAAATAGTTGATGGGTATTTCCATGTTAGGGCGCTGCCGATTTCCATTTGGGTCCATAATAGTTTTGCGTTGTTGTGGCATATCCCTCGCTTGGTGACAAAGTTCAAAATGCCACCATTGTTTTTTGTACCATCAAAGTCGCCTGCAAACCAATTTTGTACGGTTGCGTATTTTACGGTTGCGTTATCGTGTGCGATAATTTCAACAACGCCACTGTGCAATTGGTGGTTGGGACGGCGGGGGGCGCTGCAACCTTCCATATATGTTAATTCGGCGCCAGTATCTGCAATAATTAGTGTACGTTCAAATTGTCCAATTTTTGCGGTTTCGATTCTAAAATAGCTGGCTAAATCGATTGGGCATTTTGTGTTTGGTGGAATATAAACAAATGTTCCGTCTGAAAATACAGCTGCGTTCAAGGCCGCAAAAAAATTGTCGGTTGCAGGTACTACAGTGCCAAGGTGTTTCTTTATCAAATCTGGGTGTTGTTTGACAGCGTCTGAAAATGGCAGGAATATTATTCCGTGTTTTTCCAGTTCGGCGGTATAAGAAGTGTGAACGGAACGGCTGTCGATAACAGTGTCGGTTGCCATGCCCATTAGGGCGCGCTTTTCAGATTCTGGCAGTCCCATTTTGTCATATACGGATTCTAAATCAGAATTGTCAATGGGTGTTGGTTCGTTGTAATAATTTAGGTTGTCATAGTCAATTGGGGCGTAATCAACATTTGCCCAATGCGGTTCATGCATTTTAAGCCAGGCGTTATATGCGTCTAACCGCCATTGCAATAACCATGTGGGTTCGTCGCGTGCAGATGATATTTCGCGAATAAGATTTTCACACAGTTTTGCCATTTATGCCTTTTTTTGTTATACGCTTTGTGTGGCCAGTTGTTTTGCCTGAGCAAAAAATGTCAGGGATTGTCCTAGCAGGCCATCTGTAAATGTGTTAGACAGTAAACCATCTGGTTCGGTCGTTGTCAAATGGTGCAGAAAAGAATCTGCGCGGCGCATGTAATTATCGATGTTGCGGGCGACTTCGGAATCCAGCTTAATTGCACGACGCAGTTTTTCAAGGGCAAAAGGGTTTTTTACATATTCGTCCATTATGCCACCTAATGCGCGCCACAATGCGTGTTCGGGTGTGTTGCGGGGCATAATGTCAATAGCGGCCATGATTGGAATCAAATTTTGTAGCAAATCTTGGTAAATCATTTCTGCGTTTTCGGCGACTGCATTTGTGGCGGACTTGTTTTTTAGTATGGACTGAACTTTGACCATCAGGTTATATTGGTGTTCCAGGGTTTTGTTTATTATGATTATGCGATTGTTTATGCGGTATATATAAAACCCTAGAATACCGACAGATAATGTAATTATGCCAAGTATGATGAATGTAATAATGTTTGTCATGTGTGTCCCCTGTGTAATCTGAATTCAGGAAGATAGTATAACATCTTTTTGCGATTCGTGCGATTTTATCTTTTGTTAATGTTTTTTTTTCTGTATTGATTTGCGCGTGTTTTTCGTCTTGCACAGATTCGGTCAAATTGTTATAATAATTATCATTAAGGTAAGGTTTTTTTAGGGAAAGGAAGGTTCTTATGTTCCGTAAGATATTGATTTTTGCAATGTTTGCGACTGCTGCAGGTTATTGTTTTGCGTATGATTCAATGCCCCAGGTTGTCACATCCGAAGTCTTTTATGAACAAGACAGAATTTTGGATGGTGCCGAATATGAGCAGGTTGAAATGACCCAGGTTGATGTTCAAGAAGAATATCAAATGCCGGTAGAGGTGCCGGCGTGGCCATTGGTGGGGTCTGATGCCGATGTTGAAGTGTCGTGTGAACATGGGGTTTGTAACAAGAAAAAACAGGACGATAATATTCGTATCGTGTCCAAGATAGGTGCGGATTTAGTTGTAGAAAATAACTTTAACTTAGGTGGTCGTGGTTCGTTTGGTGGTTGGTCTGGTGGTGCGAATATGTTGCATGGAAATCAAATTCCGGTCGGTTTTGATGACGAATGTTACAGCAGTTCACAAATGCCATTGTTGCATCGCGAGGTTTTAGAAGATGATGGTGGGAATGTTTTGGCGATGTCACGCAGTGGACGTAAAAACTGTGGTAAGTATGCAGATAACTATGAAGCTTTTGCGGTGCGTAATGGAATGCGTGTTGATGCCAAAACGGCAGATGGGAAAAGAATTCTGACCAAAGAAGATGGTACAACAGTTATAGAAGAAATTTCAGAAACAGTTGAAGAAGAAACAGAAATTATGGTTGACGCATCCGCAGATGCAGAAGCACCGGCGGTATTGTCTGATCAGGTGCGTTCGTGGGTGGTTGCAAATGGCCAGACACTGCGTGAAGTTTTGCAGTCGTGGTGTGATAAAGAGGGGTGGGATCTGGTTTGGACAACGCCGCGCGAATATCCGATTGAGGCCAGTGCAGTATTTAAGGGGCGTTTTGTTGATGTGGCGTCTGCGCTGGTGCGTAATTTTGGTCGTGCGACACCAATCCCATATGCTAAATTCTATAAAGGTAATAGAGTGTTGGTGATTTCTGCATCGCAGGACTAGTAAAAATATAATATACGGATGTTGTAGGAGAAGATAAACATGATAAAGCCAATGAAATTTTTAGTTTTGTCTGCACTGGTGTTGGCGGTTGGGGCAGGTTGTGCTAAGCGTGAGTCGGCCAAGGTTGCGGCATCTGTAGATCAGGATTTTATAAATGCCTATGATGCTTTTGAAATGGCGAAAAATCCACGCGCCAAGGTTGCCAGTGGTGACACAGTTTCTATGTCTGAAGGTGTTTGGTTGGGGAATAAATCTGTGGCATTGGAACACAGAAATAAGTTGCCATCGAAATTTGAAACAGATATGGGTGTGACCATATTATTAGACGAGCCTGTGGCATTGCAGGTGTTGGCAAATGATATTTATTCTGTGACGGGGATTCCTGTAAAAATTGATGGACAAGTATCGTCAGATAAGTTGAAAAAGCAGGTCAATATTGCATATACGGGTCGTTTGTCCGGACTGTTGAATCAAGTGGCGACGGATTTGGATTTGTTGTGGTACTATGATAAGAATTCTATTGTTTTTTATGAGACAGAAACCAAGACTTTTTCATTGTATGCCCTGGGGACTGAGGTTGCATATCAAACAGCCGTTTCAACCGATGATTCGAATGAAGTGTCTTTGGAATCAACCCTGAAAGAATGGGACGAAGTTGAAAAGGCAATATCTTCTATTATTGGTAAGGCGGAAAATGCAGACTTTACGGTGTCGCGCAGTTTAGGAACCATTACGGTAACGGCATCGCCATCTGTTTTGGCGCGTGTTAGTGAATATATTGAACGCCAGAATAAACGCTTAAGTCAGTTGGTGACAATTGATGTCAAGGTTTTGCAGGTGACAATTTCAAATGATTCTGCGTTTGGTTTGAATTTGGCGGCGGCTATTAATTCTACATCAGGATTAAATATTGTTGCCAATCCAAAGAATAATTTGGCATCAACTGAGGCCAGTTCAATGAATATCGCAGTGTTGTCAAATACTGTGTCGGCATTGACTGGGGCAACACATTTGGAAAATGGTTCATTGGTTGAAGGTGCCTATACAAATGATCAGATTATGAATGGTTCTTTGTCGGGGGCTGCGGGCAGTAATGCACTGATAGAAGCCTTGGCCAAGCAGGGCAAGGTGTCATTGGTGACGAATGTTGGTGTGACAACCCGTTCAAATCGTGTTGCGCCGGTCAGCAATACCCGCACAACAGGTTATATCAAACGTTTTGAATCGCGAAACTTTACAACCGTGGAATCCAGTACTGTTGACCAGGACGATTTGGAGACAGGGTTCACCATGCAGTTGTTGCCGAATGTGTTGGAAAACGGCAGAATATTATTATTGTTCCGTATGTCTGTGCGTGAATTGTTGCGTATGTCAACCCAGACAATTGGTGAAGTGACATTGCAATTGCCAGAAGTTGAAGAACGCAGTTTTATGCAAGAAGTTATTATGGAATCGGGTCAGATGTTGGTTGTGTCTGGCTTTGAAAAACAAAAGGGTTCAGATACTCGTTATGGCCTTGGCGATCCTGACTTTATGGCATTGTCTGGTTCGCGTGAGACATCGGCCAGTCGTGAGGTTTTGGTGGTAATCTTGACGCCGCAGGTTCTGATTAGCCCAATGGATATGGAACGTAGTATTCAGCAGCATTGGGGTGCCCCGCTGAACTAAAATTAAATCTAATGGCATATCTAAAGCGGGTTGGTAATGGCTCATGTAACTTCTGTACACTACGCCATTTCCAACCCGTTTATCTATACCATTATCTTTATTTTTACTCCCGTTACAAGGGGGATTAGCCTTATAGGGCTGGCCTCCTTCATGTCAGCGCTATCATCTTTTTTTTATTGCTATGAGGCGGGGAAGTCTTGTGTAGTTTTTTGTAGATGTCTGGGGGCTTTTTATCTGAATTATTCTAAATCATTTTTCAATAAAATCTAATGTTTTATCTGTGAAAGGTGTGTGTTTATATGTGTTGTCTGGTTGTATGGAAAGTTATAAGTGGTCATTTTCGTTAGTGCAATACAATGAACAGAAGTGTTATGGCAGGTTAGAGTTGGGAAATGCTAGTGGAGTATTAAACTTTAAATTCAATGATACGGTATGGTATTTGGTTGAATGATATTAAAAATCCCCCAGGTGGGGGATTTGTTTTATATGTGGTTTTTATTTAATCTTTTTCATGTGTCCCAGGAATGTTTTTGTGTACTGGGTTGCAGACCATACGGATGCTATCAGTGATAGCCACAGACCGTAAATTCCGATTTGTGGTAATATATAAATCATGTACATTAATGTGCGGCTGTCGGTGTTTGGTTTGATTAATGTACCGATGGCAAAGATTAATAAAAATGCTGCGATTGAAATCATTTGTAATGTTGTTTTGATTTTGCCCATGGAAAAGCGTGCCTTGGGTACAGGCATTTCAATCTTTTGTGTGCCCAAAAATTCACGCAGGCCAGATATATACAATTCGCGTGCAATCATTATGATAACAGGAACAACAACAAACCATACAGGCATCATAACAGTTAACATGATTAATGTGTTAACAACCAGCAACTTGTCGCCAATGTGATCCATTACTCCGCCGATTTTTGTGCAAACATTGTATTTGCGTGCCAGGTATCCGTCAAACCAGTCTGACATTGCTGCCAATGTGTACAGGATAAAAGTTGTCCAATACATTTGGAACATTAATGTCGGAATTATTGCAAAAGATGCAGCAATCCGAAATGCTGACAAAAAATTTACAAAGAACTTCATATGCTTTCTCCTTAGGTTATATATTGTATATGAATTGTTTGTATTATATCACTTCTGAATGGAAATGGGCATATATTTTTTCTGCGATATTATCCCCAAGACCGGGAACGTGCTTTAATGCGTTCAGGTCGGCATCAATTATTGCACGTGGTGTGCCAAAATGTTGCAACAAGGCGCGTTTTCGTGCGGGGCCAATGCCGTCTATTTCGTCCAGGACAGATGCGGTCATTTGTTTTGCGCGCAGTGTGCGGTGATATGTGATCACAAAGCGGTGCGCTTCATCACGGACGGTGCGCAGCATTAAAAATAATGGCGAATCCTTGGGCAGGTCACGATAAATTATGCCGTTTGGCAGAATAAAGTGTTCGTCGCCGTCGCGGACTGCCCCCTTGGTGACGCCAAAGACAGGTGTGTTGCCGGCGGCGCGTTTGGCAATATTCCATTGTGCCATGCCGCCATCAACAATTATCAAATCCAGTTTTGGGCCGCGTTCAGTTGCACGTTTTACAAATTCTGACATCATTGCGATATCGTTGCCGGCGCGTGATTTGTCTTGTAATTTAAAATGTCTGTATCCAGATTTTTCAAAACCATTATGTCCAAATGTTATCATTGCGCCAACAGGTTGTTTGCCAAACAGGTGCGAATTATCAAATACGCCGGCAATATTTATTTTTATTTCCAACCATTTTTCCAGTTCGGACACATTTTTGTCCCAGTTTAAATTTGGTGTATACGCATGCTTTTGGGCGTTTCCGCGATTTGATGTGTGTGTGATTGCAGAAATTTTATCACGAATTATTGCGGCGGATTCATAATCCATGTTTTGTGCAAATGTTTTCATTTGCTGGGTCAGGTCTGATATTACGGGTGCACTGTCGCCTGTTAAGATTTTGCGCGCTATACGCACGGAATCTGCGTATTTTTGTTTGTCTGGGTTGCAGCATGGCGCGCTGCATCGGCCGATTTGGTGCAACAGGCATGGGCGTGTTCTGTTATGCATTTGTGTGTCTGTACAGGTTCGAATCTGGCAGACCTTTTGTATGGTTTTGATCGTTTCGTTCAGACTGGAAACAGATGGATATGGACCGTATACATCGCGACGCTGGTTAATGCGACCGCGAAATTTTAACAGACGGGGAAATGGCCCAGATGTCAGAGCCAACATTGGATACATTTTGCCGTCGGTCAGCATTATGTTGTATTTTGGACGTTGTGTTTTTATTAATTCTTGTTCACGGATAAGTGCGTCTGATTCGGTCGGAACGATTTCCCATTCAACACGTGTGACCAATGTGCGCATAACCTGTTTGTGCAGTTCCAGTTTGGTAATGTCCAGGTATTGTTTCAGACGGTTGGACAGATTTTTTGCCTTGCCCACATATAACAGGTTGTTTTCACTGTCGTACATGCAATACACGCCAGGGGCGTGGGGTGCGTTTTCTATTAAATCAGAAAATTGAATATTCATAATCTTTATGATAGAATATTAATTAGTAAATAGCAAATAAGAGGTTTTTCAATGAATCAAGAATCAGGTCGTTCAATGATTGAAATGCTGGGGGTGTTGGCAATTATGGGGGTTATTACCGTTGGAGCAATCGGTATGATTGCAACAGCTATGCGTACTCAAAAGTTGACGAGCGTAAATGATCAGGTTGTGCAAATGGTGACTATGGTGCGCAATATTCATGGCGAATACGATGATTTTTCAAATATGAATGGGACGACGATTTTTGGTGCAATTGGTATGAGTAATCAGAACCCATATGGGGGTAAGTATGAATTGGCGGTTGATCCTTCTAATCCTCGTCAATTTGTTGTGACGATAAATGGTCTGGGGCAATCTGAATGCGAAACGCTGGTGGCCAAGGCATGGTCTGATTCTGTTGGGTATCAATTGTCAAATGGCAAGCAGGGTGGTGCAACAGGTGATTGTAAAGGGGCAAACGGAACTAACAGTGTTCAAATCGTTTTTGGTGAATAATTTTGTTCTGTGCCAAGTGGGGTAGGTATGGCAGATTTTATTGAGGTTTCCAAGGTAGAAGACGGAACGCGATTGTTGCGTTGGTTCTTGCGGCATTTCCCATCAATGCCACAGCGTGAATTTTACAAACTGTGTCGTGGTGGTCAGATACGTGTAAATTCAAAACGGGTTCGGGGTCAGGAAATACTGCGTACAGGTGATGCGGTGCGTGTGCCGCCAACCATATCAGGATATGCCCAGGCGCGCCCAAAGAAAACGGAAAGTGGTGAACACTTCTCGTTGGAAGATTTAGAAGGCTTGCGTAAATGTATTGTGCACAATGATCCGGATGTTGTTGTGTTTAACAAGCCGGCCGGTTTGGCGGTCCAAGGTGGAACGGGGATTCGTAAATCTGTGGATAAAATGGCGGCGGCTTTGTTCCCATATGACAAGATTGCGTTGGTTCATCGCCTGGATAGAGAGACCAGCGGTTTATTAGTTGTTGCAAAAACGCAACGCGCCGCGCAAAGTTTGGCCACACAATTTCAAACAAAAAATGCACACAAGGAATATTTGGCGTTGCTGTGCGGTGATGTTAATCCAAAGCATGGTGTGATTGATAACTTTATGTTAAAAGGTCAGGTCTTTGATAGCCCGGTGCGTTTAAATAATGGTACAGGACCGCGGCCGCAGCGTGCGGTAACAGAATATTCTGTGTTGGGTGGGGCTGCAGGCTGTGTGTCATGGGTGCGATTTTCGCCAAAGACAGGGCGTACGCATCAGTTGCGATTGCACAGTGCGTTGTCGCTGAACGCACCAATTGTTGGTGATGCATTGTATGGTGGACGACAAGATGTGGACGGTGCGTTGGGAGCAATGTTGAAAACAAATAACTTGTTTTTGTTTGCGTATAAGTTAACATTTCAGCACCCAACAACAGGGCGAATGATTAGTCTGCGTGCAACAGTGCCGGACTTTATGTTGTCGGTAATGAAATTTTTAGAACTTAAATTGCCATAATGAGGGTTAGAAAAAATATTTTTGTGTCAATGCTGCGAATTGTCGGACTGTTTCTTGTCGGACTGGTTGTGGCGATTGTTGTAGCGTTAAGTCAGGTGAATTTGGAGACTTTGCGTGGGGATTTGGTTTCTGTGTTGCGCGATGCAACCGGTATGCCGATTCAAATTGATGGGGCGGTATCGTGGAAGTTTTCATTGCGACCGCGGGTAGAATTGAATTTGGTGCGTATACCAAATGCTGCATGGGCGAAAAGTAAGTATGCCTTCAGTGCAGAAAAAATAGATGTGCGTTTAAACCTGGTGTCTTTGTTGCGAGACAGGCCGACAATTCAAAATGTGCGTGTGTATGATGCGAATATAAATATTGAAAAAAATAGTGAGGGTAAATATTCACTGGAAAAAATAGTAAAGGAAAAAAAGTCTGAAGAAAATGCTGCCCATGTTCAGGAAAAATACCCGTTTAGAGATGCTGGATTGGGTGGTGTTGAGGTGAAAAAATTAAGCCTTAATTTCCTGGGGGATGTATATAATTTGGCGGGATTTAATATTCGTTTGATGCCATATAAAGAAGCACGGGAATATTCGGGATGGATAAAATCTGGAAATGATGTTTTGCCTTTCATAGTGTCTTTTTCTGAATATAATATGGCGCGAAAAATTTATCCAATGCAAATTGCATTGTCAACGGGGGGTGAGGCATTGATTGCAAATGTTGCGCTGGAGGGAACCAGTAAATTGCCCATAGATTTTAGAGTTAAGGGAGATGTTCCGGATGCACAGAAATTTGGACGTATTTTAAATTTGGATTTATCTGATGTGCCGGCGTTGCGTTTGAATCTTGCAGGTGGGCTGGATAGAAAAAAAGTTGTGTTGCGCAAATCTTCGATGTTGGTGCGTGATACGGATTTTACCTTGTCGGGCGAATTGGATTGGGGTAAAAAAAATTTGGTGTTAAAATTAAATGTTGATACGCCAGTGGTGAATTTGGCGAAATTATTCCCAGAAATGTATGATGGGGTGCGTGTTCATAATAAGAAAAATTTGAATGTGTTTAAGAATGTTCCGTTGTTTGCAGATAAATTTATTGATAAGAATGTGGATTTGAATCTTAATATAGGACGGTTGGTAATGTATCGGGAATTGGATTTAAAAAATCTGAAACTGGATATGGATGTTGTTGATAATCATGCACGAATTGATATTAAAACAGGTATCGCAGATGGTAATATTCAAATAGGTATAGATGGTGATATAGAAGAAAATGGTCGTGTTTGGATTCAAGCGGCTGCACGTGGAGAAAAAATATCAGTTGGTGAAATTTTAAGCGAAATTAATAAAAATGATTTTTTGTCTGATTTGCCGATGGATTTAGAGTTTTATGTTCGGGCAAATGGTGAAAATTTATCACAGATTATGCAGACAATAACAGGACCGGTACGTGTTTGGTCCAGTGGTGCTGGTTATGCGCATTCCGCGTTGGTGGCGTATATGTATGGAACTGATTTTCTGACATCGCTGCGACATGGAATACAAGACCTGTTCAGTTCAGAAAAGAAATACAATCAGATAAAGATATCGTGTGTAGCACTGAATGTGAATTTGCGTGATGGTATGTTTGAAACACAAAATGGATTCGCGGTTGAAACGAATGCGATAAATTTGCGTTTGGTTGGGTCTTTGAATCTAGGTGATGAAGAAATGAAATTGGCATTGACAACTGTGCCAGTGCGTGGATTAAAATTGTCTTTGACAGGTAATGTTGTAAACTCTGTTAGTTTAACTGGTAGTTTGGCACAGCCTGATGTGAAAATTAGTGGTGCTGCCATGGCAGGCAAAGTTGCTTCTGCAACTGGTTTGGGGTTATTGTTGGCACCGTTTACAGGTGGTATTAGTTTGGTTGCAGGCGCAGGTATTGGTTTGGTCGCAGGTGACTTGTTAGAAAATTGGTTGGCAGACAGTAATCCGTGTGAAACGGCGATGGAGCGTGGTGCACCATTGCGACGCGATGATCCAGAATGGATGGCGTTGCCAATTAATGAACTGATAGATATTGTTTTATAAAGGAGGAAGGTAAATGTTTAGTTGGGTTGATTTAATTCAAATTTTGATTATTGTTGGTTTGATGTGGGTTTTTTATCGCAGTTTTATTCAAAATACCCAGTCAGAAAAATTGGTGCGTGGGTTGTTTGGATTGGCAGCATTGTGGGTACTTAGTTTTGTACTGTCTTGGGTGCATTTGGACTTGTTGGCAACATTCTTGCATTGGACTGCATTGTTTTTATCTTTGAGTCTTATTGTCGTTTTTCAGCCAGAATTGCGCAAGTTTATGGCCTTGATGGGGAATGTTGAACAGTGGCGCCGTATCTTTAAACGGGGTGGTGTGACAGCAAAAAGTACCAAGGGCTTGGATGCGATTGTGTCTGCTGTGGAATATATGTCGCAAAAGCATACGGGGGCATTAATTGTGTTTCCTAGTTCTTTGGATGAAAGCGCAATTGAAAAAAAAGGAATTGCCATAGATGCAAAAATCAGCAGTGAATTGTTGTTGACGATATTTTTTAATAAAACACCATTGCATGATGGGGCGGTTATTATTGAAAATGGGCGTATTGCATATGCAGGGGCGATTTTGCCATTGTCGCAGAATAATTTGAATTGGAAATATGGGACTCGACATCGTGCAGCGCTGGGGATTAGCGAGGTGTCTGGTGCAGCCGTATTGATTGTTTCAGAAGAAAGTGGTGATATTTCAATCGCTGAAAAAGGTAAATTTGCAAAATATGATGATATGAAGAAGTTGCGCACACGGTTGGAAAAGATTCTTAGTAAATAAAATTTTTTGTTGTGATGATTGGGGTGCTTTTGGTCTTGCACCGAATCGGGGTTTTTTGGTAAAGTTTGGGTAAAAGAGTGTAGGTCACACAAATTTTATAAGGAAACAGGAGTAGTATTATGGAATTTTCAGTGTTTCGTCAGGTTTTGATACGTGCGCTGGGGCATATGCAGTCGATTGTTGAAAAGCGCGCGACATTGCCAATTTTGATGAATGTTAAAATAGAAGCGGCAGATGATTTGATTTTGTCTGCAACTAATGTAGATTTAGAATTGGTTGAACATGTGGCGGCGGATATTACATTGGGTGGTAAGATTACTGTCCCCGTTCAGATGTTGTATGATATTGTCCGCAAATTGCCAGATGATGCAGAAATATCTTTTAAACAGTCGGGTGATCAGTTAGTCGTGTCCAGTGGACGTGCAGTGTTTCGTTTGCCAACATTGCCAGCAGAAAATTTCCCAGCGATGGCGGGTAGCAATTTGACAACTAAATTCCAGATGACAACGGGGGATTTGGCGCATTTGATTAATCAGACAAAGTTTGCAATTCCAACGGATGATGTACGCTATCATTTGGGGGGGATCTATTTTCATATCGCAGATGAAGGCGATGCGAAAAAACTGACTGCGGTTGCAACAGATGCCCAGCGTATGGCACTGTGTGCGATGCCGGCACCAGTGGGCAGTGCAGAAATGCCATCGGTTATTTTGCCACGCCGTGTGATTGGCGAATTGTCAAAGTTATTGGAAGATGCCAATGTTGATGATGTTATGGTTGAATTGTCAGATACAAAGGCGCGTTTTACAGTTGGTTCTGCAACATTGACCAGTAAATTGGTTGATGCGCAATATCCAAACTATCGTGTTGTAATCCCCAAGGGGAATGACAAAATTGCAATTCTGGACAGAAAACAGTTTATTAATGCGGTTGACTTGGTTTCGGTTGCCAGTGTTGATAAAACAAAATCTGTTCAATTAACATTTAGTATGAACAAGTTGGTTATTAATGCATCTAGCCCAGATGCAGGAACTGCAACCCAGGAATTAGATATTGAATACAATGGTGATAGTTCTTTTACAGTTGTGTTTAATGTAAAGTTCTTGTTAGATGTTGCGGGTCAGGTAGAAGGTGAAAAGTTCCAGATGGAGATGCAGGATCCGTTGGCACCAACAAAAATAAACTCGGTTGATAAAGATACAGATGCGTTGTATGTTTTGATGCCAATGAGAATGTAATACTTCCCCCGTTTGGGGGAATTTTTTTGTTGTTGTGTGATGAGATAAATAAAAGTTTGTCGCGGTAAATAATTTATCATATTTGTCATTCCTGCGCGGGAATGACAATGGTACTTAATTTTTTTATCTAAAATACTTTGCTAACCTTTTGTTTATCTAAAAAATCCCCCAAATGGGGGATTTTTATTCTTCAATATGTTTCTTTAATTTTTTACGTGTATTGCTGTCCAATTCTTTTTTACGCAGACGAATCGTATCAGGAGTGATTTCAACCAATTCATCGTCCAAGATATAGGACAGGGCTTCTTCTAGTGAAATGCGACGCGGTGGCGCCAAGAATAATTTTTCATCGGCTGTGACCGAACGCATGTTTGTTAATTCTTTGCCTTTGATTGGGTTTACTTCCAAATCATTTTCTTTGCTGTGTTCACCGATAATCATACCGGAATAAACCTCGGTCTGGGGGTCGATGAACAGTGTGCCGCGTGGTTGCAAGTTAAACAGTGCGTATGTTGCTGCTGCGCCTTTTTCCATTGATACCAAAACGCCTGGGCGGTATTGCTGAATCGCGCCACGGTATGTGTCGTATTTGTCAAATACGCGGTTCATAATGCCGGTGCCACGCGTGTCAGTGCGAAATTCAGACAGGTATCCAATCAAGCCGCGTGATGGTGCAGAAAATACAATGCGTGTTTTGCCCGCACCAGATGCCTTCATTTCGGTGATTGTTGCCTTGCGCTTGGTCATTTTTTCAATAACAACACCGCTGAATTCATCGTCGACATCAATTACCACATCTTCAATCGGTTCTAATTTTTCACCATTTTCGTTTGTTTGTGTTACAACGCGTGGGCGTGATACAGATAATTCAAAACCTTCGCGGCGCATTGTTTCAATTAAAATACCCAACTGCAATTCGCCACGACCAGAAACTTCGAACGCTTCGTTGTTTTCACTTTGTTCAACCTTCAATGCGATGTTTGTTTCGGCTTCTTTAAATAATCTTTCGCCGATCATGCGGGATGTTAATTTTTTGCCAGATTTACCTGCCAAAGGGGATGTGTTTACAAAAAATGTCATTGTCAGGGTTGGTGGGTCAATTGGCATTGCAGGAATTGGTTCGGTAACTGATGGATCACACAGGGTGTCGGCTACGGTTGCTTTGGAAAATCCTGCGACAACAACAATGTCGCCGGCGGACGCTGTGTCGCGTGAAACCTTTTCAATACCGCGATGTTCAATGATTTTCGTGATTTTTGCATTTTCAATAAATTCGCCGTTGCGATTTATTGCCTTGACTGACTGACCAACGCGAACGGTGCCAGATTCAATTTTACCGGTTAGAATACGACCGACATATGGGTCTGCCTCCAGTGTTGTGGCCAACATTGTAAATGGTGCATCCAGTTGACAGCGACTGCCGTTGCAATCAGGGGCCGGTACATGGTCAACGATTAATTGGAATAATGGTGTTAAATCTTTCTTTTCGTCATTCAGGTCGCGTACAGCCCAGCCATCGCGTCCAACAGAATATAAATAAGGGAAATCTAATTGAGAATCTGTTGCACCCAGTTTGTCAAATAAATCAAATGTTTCAGACAATACTTCGTCGGGCCGTGCATCGGAACGGTCAACCTTGTTAATACATACTATTGGACGTAGCCCAAGTTTTAACGCCTTGGATAATACGAATTTAGTTTGGGGCAGGGGGCCTTCGGCACTGTCAACTAACAGGACAACGCCATCGACCATGGATAAGATGCGTTCAACTTCGCCACCAAAGTCTGCGTGGCCGGGTGTATCAACGATATTAATTTTGTATTCGCCCCATTGAATTGATGTTGGCTTGGCAGAAATTGTAATGCCGCGTTCGCGTTCGATATCGCCACTGTCCATGACCCGCTCGTCAACGCGTTCATTTTCGCGGAAAGTGCCCGCCTGTTTCAACATGTTGTCAACCAATGTTGTCTTTCCATGGTCAACGTGCGCGATAATTGCAATGTTGCGAATTTTCATGATTTTAACCCCATATTTTTGTTTTATTGGGTACAGGGTATAACTAAAAATAAGAATTTTCAACTTTTTTTATACAAAATATTGACATTTTGTAAAATTTGTCTATATTGTATTGTGTAATGAAAAAATGGAGAGTAAAATGATTGATTATGATAAAACATTAGAAAAGTTTTTTAAGCAGTGTATTGTGTATCTGGAAAAGCGTGCCAAGACTGCCAAGGATAAATACATTCAGCAAGATATTTTTGATGCGATTTGGACAGTTCAGACAATTTCTGAAAATCCAAGACGGTATGCGGATTATAACACGCGTGTAAAAGCGGGACTGGAAACGCATAAGGTTGTTGATGGCTTTATGGCAGGAACAAAAGACAATACCGCATATTTAGTTTATAATAGGGTTTTGAATGTTATTTCATCTTTGTACAGCCAGTATTCGTGGGAACGTGAGCAGGCACAAGAAACGTTGTTGAATGCAACCAAGACAATGGAATATAAAAATTCAACAAATTTCTTGAAAGATTTTATTTGGCCGTTCAAGTCACCAGAAGCTTTTGCGGTAAAGGTAAAACAAAAATAAATAAAAAACGCCCAGATGGGCGTTTTTTATGCTATAATTACAGAAAAAGGAGTTTGAAATGAGTAATGATTTTTCTGATGCAGAAGTTTATTTAGCGATTAAATCGGCCTTTGCTGCTTTGAAGGAGTTATCTAAAAAGTCCCTGCATAAACGGGCATTGCCGGGGCATTATCCTGCTTTTAAAAAATCTATGGATAAAGTTGATGCAATTATAAAAAAACCACGTTTTGCATTGGGGATGTATAGGGGTGGTAAAAAAAGTATAGCAGATAAAATCATAGATGATATTGAAGGTATCTTAGGGGCGACTGCTGATCATGATTTATATGTTATGTTCCATAATATTTCTGTCTATATTGATCATTGGATGACATGTGATCAGAATGAAAAACAAGCAAAAAAGATTTTAGCGGAGTCAAAACGATTGAATAATTTGCTGGAATTGGAAAAATCAAATCCGATTGTGCGTCCATTTAAGAAATTAGCACAGAAGTTTTTTCAGCGTTAAAAAAAACGCCCAGATGGGCGTTTTTTTAGTGTTTGCCACCAATTTTTGTCCGGCCACCCATCAGTGGTTGCAGTTTTTTGGGGATATTAATTGACCCGTCTGGGTTTTGGTGGTTTTCAATTACCGGTACAATCGCGCGGGGCAAGGCAATTCCTGTGTTATTTAATGTTGCACAGAATTGCATGTTGCCGTTTTTATCGCGGAAACGCGTGTTTGTGCGGCGGGCCTGGAATTGTCCAATTGATGAACAAGAGCCTAATTCACGATATGCGCCTTCGCTGGGGAACCATGCTTCTACGTCGTTCATTTTTACTTTGTTAAAGCCCATATCGCCTGTGCAGGCAGCGATAACACGATATGGTAATTCCAGGTCTTCCATAACTTCGCACAGGTTGTTTAAAAGATGTTCATGCATTTCGTCTGACTGTTCAGGGGTGCAGTATATATATTGTTCAACCTTGTTAAATTGGTGTATGCGCACGATTCCGCGGGTGTCACGGCCGGCCGCGCCGGCTTCTTTGCGGAAACATGGCGAGAAGCCCGCGTATTTAATTGGCAAATCTTTTTCATTCAAAACTTCGTCACTGTGCAGGCAATTTAAGATAATTTCTGCGGTGCCCGCCAGGCAACGGTCTGTATCGGTTAACATAAATACATCGTTTGCCATAACAGATGGGTCGGTACCCATAAAGTGGCCTGCGTTAAAGATTGTTTGTGGTTTTGTGATTGATGGACAGCTGACGAATGTGAAACCTTTGCCCATTAATTTTTGCAAAACATATGTTTCAATCGCCAGTTCTAATTCGGCGGCTTCGCCAAACAGGGCATATGTGCGTGTGCCACAGATAGATGCGATTTTTTCGGGTTTCCACCATCCGTTCATTTCCAATAAATCCCACTGAGGGCGCGGTGTGAAATCAAATTCGCGTGGTGTACCAACGCGGCGTACCTCTACATTTTCGGTGTCGTCACGGCCGATTGGGGCCACGTCAGATGGAATTTGTGGAACGCGATGCAACAGGTCTGTTAATTGCTTTTCTTTTTCATCTAATTCCGCCATGTCATTTGCGATTTCATTTGCAATTGCCTTGGATGCGGCAATCAGAGGTGCTTTGTCTGTGGCGGTTGGAATTTCACGTGTGATTTTGTTTTTTTCTGCGGTCTTGGACTGGGTAATTGTTTTTAGTTCGCGAACACGCGCATCCAGTTCCAGAATTTGGTCGGTGTAGTCTGTGAAGCCTTTTAATTCGCATGCGCGTTTAACGGCATCTGGATTTTCACGAATGAATTTTATATCAAGCATAATGTTTTACCTTTCTTTAATAATTGATATGTTGTTTTTGAAGTTTTGAATTAAAAAATATCTTTGTGACAAATTATTCCCCCAACGGGGATGAAGTGCGACTGAAAAATGAAAATTTCGTTGTCATATTGCTTGGATTATAAATTAATCATATTTTAAATGCAACGATTTCATTTGCATATTTGGTGCGTATTTTGTATCGTGTGGCCAAACAAGGAAAGGAAGGTTATCATGTATGATGTTATTATTTTGGGTTCGGGGCCGGCAGGATTGACGGCGGCGTTATATACGGCGCGTGCAAATAAAAAGACATTGGTCTTGGGCGGTGACAGATTGGGTGGTCAGACCGCGGGGATTGCTGTGTTGGAAAATTATCCGGGCTGGGCCGGCAGTGGTTTGGAATTGGCACAGTTTATGAAAAAACAGTGTGAAACATTCGGTGCCCAGGTGGAATTTTTGTCTGCTACAAATGTTTCAGGCGATTCGGAAAATGGATTTGTTGTTTCCTGTGATGATGGCAGTGAATTTACCGGTCGTACAGTCATTGTTACAACAGGTGCATCGCCACGAAGATTAGATATTGCCGGTGCGCGTGAATTTATGGGGCGCGGTGTTTCGTATTGTGCAACATGTGATGGATTTTTTTACAGTGGTAAAACAGTTATTGTTTTGGGCGGTGGAAACAGTGCGCTGAATGATGCGTTATACCTGGCAGATTTGGCGAAAACAGTCAAAATTGTATATCGCAAAGATTCTTTTACCCGGGCCGAGGCCGTATTGCGTGAACGTGTTGCGGCGCGTGATAATATAGAATGCCTGTTTAATACAGAATTGGAAAAAATTGCGGAAAAGCCAGATTCAGCAGATGGTGAATTAATTGTGACCACAACAGATGGTACAGAATTAGTTGTTGATGGTGTTTTTGTTGCAATTGGGCATGAAGCCAATACAGACTTTTTAACCGAAGATATTGCGCGTGATGCGCTGGGGCGGTTGGCACCCGATGCATTGCCGTCGGGCATGTTCGTTGCTGGCGATGTTCGCAGTGGACTGAAGATGCAAATTGCCACCGCAGTGGGGACGGGGTGTGAAGTAGGGATGGATGCTGTCGCATTTTTAAATAAATTATAATAGTTCATCTATGCGAAAATCCGTTGGCTCATGTAGCGTTATGTACACTACGCCAACGGATTTTTACATATCTAAACCATTCTAATTTATTTAAACGCTTTTGCAAGGGACTCATGTAGCGTTTGTACACTACGATTCCCCCCATTCACTTTATCTATACCATTAGCTTTAATTTTTAAATTTTGTCTTCGGATCCCATGATATTGCGGATTTCGTCAATGCATATTTTGGTCATTTCTTGGCGGGCAACAGATAAAAATTCGCGTGGGTTAAAGTTTTCGGGATTTTCAGACAATGATTTGCGTGCTGCGGCGGTAAAGCCCAGGCGCAGGTCACTGTCTACATTTATCTTACATATATTCATTTTTGTTGCACGACGCAGTTGGATTTCATCAATGCCGCGTGCACCAGATAATTGGCCACCAAATTCATTTATTGTTGTTATTAATTTTTGTGGTATGTTTGATGCGCCATGCAGTACCAACGGAAACCCGGGCAGGCGTGTGGCAACATCGGCCAGTATGTCAAAGCGCAGTTCTTCGTCTTCTTTTTTGCGTTTGTATGCGCCGTGGCTGGTACCGATTGCAATCGCCAATGAATCAATGCCGGTTGCGTTTACAAATTTTTCAACATCTGCTGGATTGGTATAACTGGAAAAATCAGATTGAGTGTTTTCGTCTTCGATTCCAGCCAGGACCCCCAGTTCTGCTTCGACTGATACATTATATTTATGTGCATGTTGGGCGACACGGCGTGAAAGTTCTGCGTTTTCGTCAAATGGCAGTTTGCTGGCATCAATCATGACGGATGAAAAGCCGATTTCAATTGCGTGTGCGCATGCGTCAAAACTGGTTCCGTGATCCAGGTGCAGGGCAATTTTATAGTCGGGCGAAATGTTTGCGCCGCGTATCATTCCGGTCAGCATATCTGTGCCCATATATTTTAATGCAGATTCTGAAACTGCTAATATTACGGGGCTGTGTGTGATGCGGGCTGCGTCCAGAATGGATTGCAGTGTTTCCATATTATAAAAATTAAATGCAGGCACGGCATAGTTGCGTGCAATTGCATCGCGAAACATTTCATTAGTATTAACCAGCCCCAGTTCGGTGTATGTCATCAGATTTCCTTTTTTTCTTTGATTGAATTATAGCATGTTTTTTTTGCTTTTTAATACAAAATCTTGACAGGGCGCGGATTTGTGCAACAATTATGTCGAATCGGGGGATGGGCAGAGAACGCACAGTTTTACATAAAAGGTGTAAGTGATGAAAAAAACTTTGTTTGCGTTGTTTGGTTTGGTTGTTTTGACAGGCTGTTCAACATATTTTGATTATTACAAGGGCGGTGTTCGTTATACCCAAGATGGCGAAGATTGTATATTCTATGCAGCGGAACGCGGTCGTCATTATTCGGATGATATTCGTTCATTGAATACTGATAAAAAGATTGTTTATCGCAATACAATGTGTCGTGATTTGTATTTGCGCGATAATATGGGTGTTGCATCAACAAATGCACGCCAGATTTTGGTGCCGGCGGCTGCGACGGTTTCAGAAACACCAATTTGTTCAAAATGCAATAAATGTGCAACAAAAAAGAAATATGTTTTTGTGAAATAAATATATCCCGCATAACGCGGGATTTTTTTTATTAATATTATTTGAAATAATGTGTTTTTTATGATAAAATTATTTAAAAGGATAAAGGGGTTTTATATGAAAAAACTGATTAAAAAATTAAATTTTGCAATTATTGGCATCATGGCATCTGCGCCTGCGATGGCGGCAGGAAATTCTGGGATGAATGATGGACTTTGTAAGCTGGCAGAGCAGTTTGGGTCTATTTTTAGTATTTTGCGTACATTGGCATTTATTGGTGCTGGTGTAACGATTGCTGGATGGGCCTGGGGGTATATTAGTGCGGGGAAGATAGACGCGATTAAAGAAGTTAAGGAAAAAGGGATTGCTATGTTAGTTGGCTTTGTCTTGTTGTTTGGTATCGGTACATTGTTGAGTGTGTTCATGAGCATGGCTGCCCCTGGAGGTTCCCTGGACTGTGATTTAACTACGTTCTTTGGTGGCTAAGTTATATGGGGTTATTATAAATCGGGGCGATGCCCCGTTTTTTTTTTTTATGATAATAATTTAATTTTTTTGATATTAAAAATCCCCCAATTGGGGGATTGAAATTTTTCTGAAATGGGATTAAGCCATTTTAGCAACTTTTTTTGCCAAGCGTGAAATCTTGCGTGCTGCGCGTTTCTTTGGCATAATTTTGCCAGCAGATTTCATAATCTTGCTTTCTGCGTTGCGGGCCGCAGTTGTTGCAGCCGCTTTGTCGCCAGATTCAATTGCAACCAATGCCTTTTTAGTTGCAGTTTTAACAACACTGCGACGTGATGTGTTGATTGCGTTTTTCTTGGCTGTTACCAAAATTCTTTTTTCAGATGACTTATGTTTTGCCACTTTATTTTCCTTTTATTTTTGTTTTGATTTTGCTATTTTATAAAAAACAAACATAAAATCAAGGAAAAATAACATGATTTACTTAATTGCAATTATTGCATCTTATTTTCTGGGCAGTGTCCCAATGGGGTTGATTCTGACAAAATTAGCAGGCAAGGGGGATCTGCGACGGGTTGGCAGTGGTAATATAGGGGCAACAAATGTTATGCGTGTTGGTGGATTGCGTATGGCAGGATTGGTTTGGCTGCTGGATATGGCCAAGGCAATTGCGGCGGTATTTGTTGGAAAATATGTTGCAGGCGATGCGTTTGGTGCATGGTGCGGGTTTGCTGCAATCGTTGGACATTGCTATCCGATATGGTTGCGTTTCAAAGGTGGCAAGGGGATTTCGTCGCTGTTTGGTGTTTTGTTGGCAGTCAGTCCATTGTCTTTTGCGATTTGTGGAATTGAATGGTTGACGGTTGCGTTGACGTCAGGGATGTCTTCTTTTGGGGCGGTAATAGTATTTTGCTTGATTCCGGTGCTGGGGTTTGCAATATCAATTCAGGTCGGTTTTGCGTTTTTAGCGATTGGTTTGTTGTGCATGTGGCGACACAGGGCAAATATTTCCAGGTTGTTGACGGGAACTGAGTCGAAAATTGAATGGAAGTGGAAAAAATAATCAAGGCGGGGCGATGCCCCGTCTTTGTTTGTTTGTTTTTTTCTTTATTTTTGCATTGTTTTATGATATAATTTCTAAAGAATACTTTAAAGGGATTTGAGAATGAATAAATTAATTTCAATAGTTGTTTTGTCGGCGGTTGCATTTTCTGCGGGGGCTGCACCATATGGTGGACCAGCGGCTGGGCGTGGACGCAATTCTATGTCTGGACAGATGATGCCAGCACCACAGCAAAATATGCAATATCAAGCAAATCAAGAACGTTCAGGTGTTGCATCAAAAAATCAAATTTCTGCAACGGCAACTTTGGCACCGGATGCAGCGGTTGTACAGAAATCTAGTACCAAGGTTGATAATAATGTTAATGATAATATCAATGCAGATCTGGCGGTAAATCCAGAAGAAATGATTTCTGCGCAGAAAAAAGATATGCGCGAAAAGGAAAAAGGTGCATGTGTCTCTAATAATATCGGGGTTGGGAATACCTTTGTTTGGGCGTCGCGTTACAGTAATATAAATAATTATTCAACAATGGTTGAAGATATTGAAAACCCAGAAAATAATACTTGCTTTGTTAAGGTTGAATTAAAATCTAATGACTCAAAGATTGGTGTTTCGGATGTGCCAAGTAAGTATTTTGAATGGGGGCAGAATATCGCATGTGGTTCATGGGCGGACTATGATATGTTGAAAAAACGTATATTGGATGCTAAAAAAACTGCACGTACATGGGCAACAGTTGGTGGTGCGGTTGGTGGTGCAGCCGTTGGTGTTGGTGCGATGGAATTGTTTGGTAATAAGATGATTGGTGGTTCTGTCCAAGGACAAAAAGCATTGGAAGGCGATCAATTGTTGCGTTCACAGTTGGTAGTGCTGAAAAAAGATAATGAAGCTGATTATAAAAAATTCATTACTAATTTAAAGGTGCTGAAAACAGAATGTGCAAAGGATTATGTAGTTGAAGCCAAAGAAAAAGATGAAGAATTAAAGACTATGTGTGATGAATTTAAGGGGCTGTTTGATTTGGCTGCTTAATGATTATTGATAGAAAACTAAAATCCCGCATTGCGGGATTTTTTAATGGAAATATTTTTTTCGTTTGTCCTATAGTAATATTATGTCAGATATATTTAATAAGTTATTGATATTGCGAACGCCGGGGATTGGGCCTGCGCGTTATAATGATTTGTTGCGTCGATTTGGTGCGCCGGGTGCGGTGGTGGATTTTTTAAACCCATCCCCAGAACAGCGCGATTCGGTTTTGCGTGAAATGGAATTGGCGGGTTCGCAACACGTATATTATATAGATGATTGTGATGTGCGGTATCCGCAAAATTTGCGTATGGTCAAGAATCATCCGCCTGTGATATCTGTGCGTGGAAATTTAGATGTGTTGAATAAGCCGATGGTGTCAATAGTTGGAACACGTCATGCAACAGCGACGGGTATGGGGTTTATTGCAGATGTGGCCCATGGGTTTGCAGAAAATAATTATGCGGTTGTGTCTGGTATGGCAATTGGGACAGATACTGCGGCGCATCGTGGTGCTTTGCGCAGTGGGGCGAAGGCTGTGACAATCGCGGTGTTGGCAGGTGGGGTGGATTATGTTTGGCCAATAGAAAACGAATCGTTATATCGTGAAATATTGGTTCGTGGTGCAATCATCAGTGAAATGCCTGTTGGGTTTGTTCCGGTTGCTACAAATTTTGTTCAAAGGAATAAGTTGGTTGCTGGATTGGGGGAAAAATTAATCCTGGGTGAGGCGGATTTAAAATCTGGTTCAATGACAACTGCCCGATTCGCAATTGAAATGGGAAGGGATATTTGGGCGGTTCCATCACATCCTGCAGATTTGCGCGCGTTTGGACCAAATTCATTGATTCGGAATGGACAGGCGCATCTGTGTATGGGGGTGGAAGATTTTTTTGATGTAGAAAAAAAACAACAAAATTTATCAAAAAAAGTCGATGTGGAAAATAATCTGATTGACGCATTAGGGATGGTTCCTGTGTCAGAATCTGTATTGGCAGAACTTGTCAAAAAATCTGTTTCGGAAATTAAATCTGAATTGGTTGTTCTAGAATTGCAAGGTTTAGTGCGAAAAGTTGACGGCGGATATGTTCGAGCATAATAAAAAAAATGTCTATACAGTGTATATACAAAGGGCAGAAAATAGGCAAAAAAACGAATCGTTGTCAAAAAATAAAAGTGATTTTTTGGGCCAAGATTTACTTGTAAATGGAAAATAATATTTTAACTTATCTGTCGTATCCAAAACGAGAAAAAGGTAATCAAAAAACAGGGTTGGTTTTGTTTTAAATCTTTAAAATAAAATTAATCCAAAAAACATTAATGGCGCGAGAGAGTTTAAAGTAGGGCAATATAAAATACCGTGATTCAAATGAAAAGTGGTGTTTTGTGTAGGTGGTTTTTACAACCTTGTTCAGGCAGGAAACTCTTTTGAAAGGAAGGAAAAAGGAGAAAACGGCATGCAGACAACAGCGGCAAAAATTCAAATGACTAACTTGGAAACTATCAAGGGGGCCATTGCCGCAAAAATTGATGCAGCGTCTTATACTTCTTGGATTGCACCTTTGTCTTTTGATGTTGTTAATGGAACTTTGGTTTTGGGTGCACAGAACCAGTTTTCTGCGGACTTTATCAACAGTGTTCATATGGGGACAATTGCGTCTGTTGCAGCAGAATTTGGTCTGAATGCCTCTGTTGTTGTTGCTTCTGTTAAGCAGACAGTTGCTGCGCCAGTTGCAAATGACAATCGTGCACAGGCATATGCACCAGTGGCAGAAAAAGTAGTAAGCACATCAGTTGCATTTGATTCTTTTGTTTGTTCAGATGAAAATTTATTTGTTGTATCTGCATGTAAAAAAGTCGCAGCGGGTTCAGTTCCTTTTTCACCGCTGTTTATTTATGGTGCGGCAGGTTGTGGCAAATCTTTGTTGACAGAATGTATTGCAGGGGCTGCAACATCAAAAGTTGTTAAGATGAGTGGTGCACAATTTGTTTCTGAATTTGCACGTAGCTTGAAAGAACACAATGTTTTTGCATTCAAGGATTTCTGTCGTAATTGTGATACTTTCATCTTGGATGATGTTCAGGCCTTGTCAGGTAAAAAGGCAACAACAGAAGAATTTATTCAGCTGATTGTTGATTTGCGCAATGCGGGCAAGAATGTTGTTCTGACTGCAAATGCAATGCCAGGTAATTTGACAGGTTTTGATCGTCGTGCGCAAAGCCTGATGGCGTCGGGTTTAGTTGCAGATGTTGTTGCGCCAAATACATATGTAAAATCTGTTTTGTTGAAACGCGCAGGTGTAAAATCTGATGTTGCAGATACTTTGGCGGGACGTATTGCAAATGATGGTCATTTGTTGGCAGGGATTGCAACAAAAATCAAGACATATGCTGAACTGATGGGAACAAGTGTTGATATGACAATTGCAACGCGTTTGTTGGCAGATTCTTTGCAGACAGTAAAAACACCGGTTGCGATGGTTAAAATGATGTGTGAAAAATTGGGTGTGTCTTATGATGCAGTTTGTGGCAGTGGTCGCAGTCGTAACCTGGTCTTGGCACGTCAGGTTATGATGGTTGTTTTAAAAGGGGCGACACAGTTGTCTTTGTCAGAAATTGGTAATTTTGTTGGTGGTCGTGATCATGCAACAGTTTTGTATGCAATCAAACAAATCGAAAAGAATATTGCATCTGATTTGGTTTTGGCTGCGCAGATTAAACAGTTAACAGAAGAATGCAAATAATTGAATTCTTGGTAAGGATTATGTTAATGAAAATATATCATTTTTATGATATAATGTATGAGAGAAAATGAAAAAACTGGTTTTATGTTTTTTCAGTATATTATTGTTTGCGCCCGGTGCATTTGGTGCCGATGGCGCTGTTTCACGTGTTTTGCCATCACTGGATAATGGTGGGGACGCAAATGCGGATACGGGGCGGGGCACCGTATCGCGCGTGGCAACCCGTGTTGTTGATATGGGGCAGACGGGAAAAAATACCAAAAGTACAGAAGGTTTGTCGGTTGCGCCGGTGCGCAGTGCGGTATCGCGTGTTTTTTCTGGTGTGTCAGAGGTTAAAAAGGACACGAGCCTACAGGTGGCGACGGGCGTTGTTGCGCGCTCGGGCTTAAAATCAAACAATACAGCGCGCAGTAATTTAAACGAAGCGGTGAGTACAGTCGGTCGTAACAAACGTGTGTCAGATGCCAGCATTAATGCAAATCCGACCGTTCGTCGGGCGGGGGTGACACTGCGCCCTAGCACAGCTGAGGTTGGCGGACGTGCCATAATAGGAGATACGGGGGTACAAACAGGGTCTAATATAGATGAGCAGGTTCGTGCTGTGCATTCACGTGCCGCCAAAGAAGTGACTGCGGAATCAATTGCAGAAGCGACTACACGGTTGGAGCAGACTGCCACATTAAATAAATCTTGTCAGGAACAGTATAATGACTGTATGGATCAGTTTTGCAAGGTTATTGATGCAAATCAGGGACGCTGTTCGTGTTCGTCTAACCTAAGTCAGTATGCCAAGGTGGAAGAAGCGGTTAAGGATGCGAATAATCAGTTGAACGAAGTTGCACAACGCATTCGCTATGTTGGTTTGTCTGCAGATGAAATTCGTGCAATTTTGACCGAGACCGAGGCAGAAGAAGCCTTGTCCGGAACAAAGGACACATCACAAACCCGCAATATGTTGGAACAGATTGAAGAATTGATTCGTGATCCGGTATCGAATACGGCAACATTTACAGAATCAGATAGTTTTGGTCTGGATATTGATTTGGATTTTTCGTCAGACAGTACGGATATATTTAATATTGATTTCTTGGGAACGGGTAATACGGGCAGTTTTTCAAACCTGCGTGGGGCAGAATTATATAGGGCGGCGAAAAAGCGTTGCAATACAGTGTTAAATCAATGCAAAGAAGCGGGCTCAACCATTGCGCAAATTACAGGGAATTATGACCTGGCGATTGATAAGGATTGTGTGGCGTATGCAAATGGCCTGAAAAAGATGAACGAGACATTAATCTCAAATGTGGGCAGTGCGAATCGTATGTTGCAAAAGGCGCGTCTGGCGGTGTTGCAAAATAAAAATACATACGATGCTAAGGGCTGTATTGGCGCGTTAGAGTCGTGTATGACCGATGAAATGGTTTGTGGAGAAAAGTACTTTAAGTGTGTTGATCCGACAAAAACATATATTGATGAAAATGGTCAGGTTATATTGGGCAGGCGTACGGCAGATATATTGGATTTTATGCAAAATTACAATAATGCCAGTATTAATAAAGACTTTTTGGATGGAGCAGAAAGTATAACGATAAATACTGCAAATTGTAAGGCGGTGTCGTCAAATGCAGATACGGGTGATGGTAAATGTACGGCAAAGTATTTATTGCAAAAGATTGGAACAGGGCAAAAGGTGACAGATAGTGGTTTGTGTCGTGCGGTATTAGATAAGTGTCAGGCCTATACATATGATTCGGACGGCAAGTATATCAAATATAACGATATTGTTGTAAATTATGTTCAGCGTGCATTGGTTAATATTCGTGCAGCGCAAAGTAAGATTATATCAGAATATGCGTCCAGTTGTATTGTTGATGTGGCAGATTGTTATAATGAACAGGTGACCCAGGTGAATACTTGGTCTTCAAATGCCAGTGTTGGCAGTATACAAAAAGTACTGGCAGGTGCGTGTCGTAATGTGGCACTGACATGTGCGTATGCGGTGTTTGCCCAGGATACATCTAGTTGTTCGGTGCGCGATGAATCTAAGTGTATACAAAATATTTCGAAAATGTTCTATCAGTCATTGCTGTGTCCAGAAAATTCAACATACACGCAGGTAATAGGAACTGCTGGCATTAATGGGTATGTTAATACGCACTGTACATGTAATACAGGGTATGAAATATGGGGCAGTTCGTGTCTGAAGAAATGTAATGAGGTGTCTGAGGTGCGTGATTCATACGGGGTGTGTCAATGTAGTTCGGGTTATGAATTGGCGAATGGGGTGTGTACCAAAAAATCAAGTTAAAAAAAACGGCGGAATGCCGTTTTTTTTAACTTGATTATCGTATGTTTTGACGCGCAATGTATTCGTTTATCATATTGTCGCGTAACGTTAACTGGTGTTTTAAATCATTACGTGATGCGTGGTTCAGGTGCGATAAATAATCCTTTTCGTAATTATCAAATACATACCAACCGCCGGGGTAGACCTGAACAACAGGTTTGCCGTTGTCTTTGTCCAGGTATTCAATAATTGTTGCAGAAATGCGTTCGCCCATAATTTCGCGCAAGATATCGTGGCTGCGAACCATGTCGACTGCGCATGGGTTCGGAAATTGTTTACATGAAATAAATCCTGAAGTTTGATCTTGTTTTTTTCCGTTGATTTCAATTACTGGTAATGGTGTGGTTTTGCACAGGTCAAACAGTGTGGCATTGGCCAGCACCTTATATGTAATGACATACGTGTTCTTTTTCTTTTTGCTGCTATGGTTTGGTGCGATTTCTGGTTTTTGTGTCTGTTCAACAGCGGGTTGTTCGCTGACTTTTTCTGTTTTTTGTTTAAAAATATCAAAAAATCCCATGCTTTATCCTTTGTGTTTTTAATATGTGTTATATGTTTATATTAGTACACAAAAAAGGATTGTCAATAGTTGTTGTAAAAAAATACCGAAAAATCGGTATTTTTTATACAAACAAATCTTTGACGAATTGGGCATGCTCGGTAATGAACTTAAATCGAAATTCTGGTTTTTTGCCCATCAGTTCTGATACGATTGTACGAGTTTTCTCGGTGTCTTCGGCGCCTTCTTCGGTGCGTGGGGGCAGGTCAACGCGTATTAATCGCCGTGTTTTTGGGGACATGGTGGTTTCTTTTAGTTGATTTGGCATCATTTCGCCCAGTCCCTTAAAACGTGATATTTCTACACGTTTGTTTTTGTATTTTGTAGATTTCAGATTTTCTAGTTCTTCGTCGGTGTCAACATAAATCGATTCGGTGCCACAGGTTAATTTATACAGCGGTGGACAAGATAGATATAAATGTCCGCCATATATTAATTGTGGCATGAATTGATAAAAGAACGCCATCAACAGTGATGCGATATGGCTGCCGTCAACGTCGGCATCAGTCATTACAATAATTTTTTCATAACGCAATTTGTCTTCGTTCCAATCTTTGGCGGTTCCGGCGCCAATAATATCAATCAGATCATTTAATTCTTTGTTTGCGCCGAATCTTTCGTCGGAATTTGATATAACATTTAAAACCTTGCCACGCAGGGGCATGATTGCCTGGGTCGCGCGGTCGCGTGCCTGTTTCGCGGTGCCGCCCGCCGATTCGCCCTCTACAATAAACAATTCGGTGCCGGCGATACCATGCTTGGAACAATCGGCTAATTTCGCGGGCATGCGAATACGTTTTGTTGGTGTTTTGCGGGCGACGTCTTTGACCTGTTTTGTTTTTATACGTGCGTTTGCCAGATTAACTACAAATTCCAGCAATGCGTTTGCAGTTTTGGGGTCGGACGCTAAAAATATTTCCCACGGGTCACGCAATGCATTTTCGGTGAAACGTGCAACCTCAGGGTTAGATAATTTTTCCTTGGTTTGTCCTAGAAACTGTGGTGTTTTATAGAATACAGATACAATCGCGGCCACAGAATCAAAAACATCTTCGCCAATGATTGTAGCGGCGGCTTTGTTATTTGTTTTTTCGCCGTATGCCTTAATCCCCTTGGTAATTGCGGATTTAAAGCCTGTTTCATGTGTGCCGCCATCAATTGTTGCAATTGTGTTGCAGTATGATGAAAAGAATCCGTCATCAGATGCGGCGCCGTTTTCATCAGTTAAAAATGTTAATGCCCATTCAACACGTCCACAATCGTCGGGAAAATCCACGCTGCCACTAAAAATGCGGGGCAGGATGCGCGGTTTTGAATCTGTTTTCTCTGCCAAGAAGTCAGCAACACCATTTGGATAATAAAATGTTGTTGTGGCAGGGATGTTCATATCTTCTGTTAATAATTCGGGATTGCAATGCCAATCAATTTTTACGCCACGGGACAGGAATGCCTTGGCACGGGCCATACGGTAAATCTTGACTGGTTTAAATGTTGCGTTTGCGCCGAATATTTCATCGTCAATTGTAAAGCGGATTTTTGTGCCGTGGTTTTTGGTTGTGTCCCCGCGGGTCATGGGTGATGTGGTCAGGCCGCGTGAAAATGTCTGATGCCAGTTATAGCCATCACGTGCAATATCAACAATCATTTCTGATGACAAGGCGTTTACAACAGCCGATCCTACACCGTGCAAGCCACCACTGGTTTTATAAACATTATTGTTAAATTTACCCCCAGAATGCAGTGTGGTTAAAATAACTTCTAGTGCGGATTTGCCGGGGTATTTTGGGTGTTCGTCAACAGGGATGCCGCGTCCGTCGTCCGCAATTTCAATTGTTTTAGAATCAATTAAATTTACTGTTATTTTCTTGGCAAAGCCAGCGACGGCTTCGTCAATAGAATTGTCCATTATTTCAATTGGCAGGTGGTGCCATGCTTTTTCATCTGTGCCACCGATATACATTCCGGGGCGCAGGCGTACGGGTTCCAGACCTTCTAGAACCTGAATGTCGGATGCGTCATATGTGTTTATTTTTTTCTCTGTCATAGTGATATTATTATTAAAACATTTTTAAATTTTGTGCAAGCCCAAAGAATTTCTGCCTAAATCATATTTTGGGGTTGAATTTTTGTTGTGGGCGACTATATATTTGTTATCAACAAACCATATGGAAAATAATGATGAATAAAAACCCGTACGAAGTCTTGGGCGTGGCCCGTGATGCGTCAGATGCTGATATTAAAAAGGCGTATCATAAGTTGGTGATGAAATATCATCCAGACAGAAATCCAGATAATAAAGATGCAGAAGAAAAGTTTAAAGAAGTTAATAATGCGTTTGATATTCTAAAAGACCCGCAGAAGCGCGCGGCGTATGACCGATTCGGTGATGCAGCATTTGCAAATGGTAATGGTGCAGGTGCGGGCTTTGGCGGTGGTAATCCGTTTGGTGATGGTGCGTTTCACTTTAATATGGGTGGTGGTGCAGGTATGGAAGATATCCTGCGCGAGGCTATGCGTGGATTTGGATTTGGTGACTTTGGTGGCGGTGCGTCTGGGCGCGCGGCGCAACAGCGCAGTGGACGTGACCTGTTGGACGAAGTTGTTATTGATTTAAAAGATGCTTATTTTGGCAAGACGCATACGGTTAAGTTTTCCAGTAATGTAGAATGTGAAAAATGTCATGGGCATGGTACGGCCGATGGCAAGCCGGCGCCTGTCTGTTCGCGTTGTGGGGGCAGTGGATTTGTTCATACGCGCCAGGGGTTCTTTGCGATGGAGACACCGTGTCCAGAATGCAATGGCTTAGGCAGAAAGATTAGTAAAAAATGCAGCGCGTGTGATGGTACGGGTACGCAACATAAACAGCGTACATTAGAGGTGAAAATTCCAGCGGGTATTGAAGATGGGGCGCGTCTGCGTTTGGCTGGTCAGGGCGAGGCAGGGTCAAACGGTGCGCCGGCTGGTGATTTTTATTTAGATGTGCGGATTCGTCCAGATAAACGTTTTGAGCGTCAGGGAAATGATTTGATAATGCGTATGGATGTTCCGTTTACAACACTGGCCCTAGGGGGCGAGATTGAAGTTGAAACAATTGATGAGAAGAAATTATCAGTCAAAGTTCCGGCCGGTACCCAGGTTGGTGAAAAATTGCGTGTGCGTGGGCATGGTATGCCATCGGTTCGTCGTGCTGGGGCGAACGGGGATTTGTATATAGATATTGCAATTAAAATCCCAACAAAGTTAACGGATAAACAAAAGAAGGCTTTGGCTGAATTTGCAGAAATGAAGTCTGATAAAAAAAGTTGGTTTTAGGTCTTGTTTATATGGCCCTAGGAAACGCCACCTGTTGTGGCGTTTTTTGTTGCATTGATTTATTTTTTATATATTATAAGCTGGCATTTTTTTCGGTAAAAATATAAGGATATATAACATGAATTTGAAAAAAGTTAAGTTAAACTATTTTTTATTTGGTTTTTGCTTGGCGATTGTGGGGCGTGCGGCGGGCAGTTTTATGGTCGGTAATCCCAGTGTGCGTGAGGCAGATTTTGAGGACGACAAGGTCAGAACTGTGCAACAAGATGCCAGTGCATGGCGTGATACTTTGTTTGTGCTAAGTGCGCAACTATCTGCGTCTGGGCCGGGGCATGATGTTATATTTGTGAATAAGAATGGCGTAAAGCAGATGGTTCGTGGTATGCGGGACAATGTTGCGGTTGTGGATTCGGGTGATGTTGTTGTTATTGATGAAAGTTGCAATGTTGTAGAACGGTTGGCGCGTGGTAAAAAGTTGGAATCTTTTGTGAAACAGAAATAAAAAGAACCGGCATATTTGCCGGTTCTTTTTTATCTTATTTTTTGATGTGCGTATTTGTTTATAAAGTCGCGTTCGGTTTGCATTAACAGTGACTGTGTTTTTTGAACGGGGGTTCGGGATATGTCATCTTCTGGTCGGATGTGTAGATTTTTTATCATATTGATTCGCGCGCTGTCTAGTTCGGTGAATATGATTTCCAGGATTTTTTTAGAATTAATCGGCTGGGTGTAGTTTATTTTCGCGATTGCGTTTTCTAGTGCCTGGGTGCGTGTGTATAATGTTGCAGCACCCATGTGGTCGGCCAGTGGTGTGCTGCGCGATATGTAAAAATCGTTTTGTGCGGCGATGTGTGATTTGCTGTAGTCGGCAAACAGTGCGGCGCGGTTAATGCGTCTGAATTCATTAAAGTCTATTTTGTTTTTGTATGCGATTGCGTTTATAATTTTTTCTTGGCGTGACAGTTGTTCGCGTAAATGTATGCGTGCAAATTGATAGCAATATGCGTTCATTTGTTCAAAAGACATGTGTGGGTCAATTATTGGTGCGATAAAATATGTTCGCGAAAAAATCATGTTTGGGTTATTTCGTGACATGCACCAGCAGGCATAGCGGGATAATTTAAAATCTTTGGCGTGTTTAAATTGATGATTGTCCAATGAGTATGGGTGGGTGATTAGTGCTGTGTGATTGTTGAAAAAGTCTATGTTTGTTGGTTGCAGTTTTGGGAATGCGCGTGTTGGCTTTGGGGTGGTTGGCATAACCATGTTTTGCCATATGTGTGCGCTGAATGATGGTTGGGTTGGAAACAGAATTTCGCCATATAAATTGTGTAGATCGGAATACAGCCAGTGTTCATCAGATATATTTTCAGGATATGTTTCAGGGAATAGTGATAGTTGATCGTCTGTTTTTGCGCGTTTTGTGTTTAGTGTTGTAAAAATTTCTTGTTTTGATGGTGCGGGCATGGTGTGTGTCTCTCTCTAATTTTTGTGTGGGGTTATTTCTTGTCGTCTAGGTTGGCCAGTGAATATAAAACAGACGAAATTAATGATTGATATGGTACATGCTGGGTTTCTGCTAGTTCTTTTATTTTGTCCAGAATAGGGCGCGGAATGCGCATGTTGATTACGCAATCAGATTTGTTAAAAGCCTTGTATGCGGCATATTCGCGCAGCAAGGATTCCATATTCATTACAAATAATTGTTGCATAACATTTGGCATATACGCACCTCTATACATACTGCAATACGACGGTAATTACAAGGAACTATACCATTGTAAATACATTTGTCAATACAAATATAAACACATCTGTATTTGCTGTTGTGATGGCGGTTGTGTTGTTGGGTGTGTTGTGTGTCATTTGGTTTGATTTTTCCCAATTGTGTGTTTAAAATTGGTTGTATGTATGAAAGGAAAGGACCGAATATGTTGAAGCGTTTTTTTGCTGTGTTGGTTGCATTGATGGTTGCAATGCCGGTGCGCGCCGAATTAAAGGTTGATATTATTGCTGGTGCGGCTGAACCGATTTCAATCGCTGTTCAGAAATTTGAAGTGGCCGATGGTGTTCCAGCCAAGGTTGCGTCAATGATGCGCGGGGTGGTTGAAAATGATTTAAAAAGTACGGGGTTGTTTCGTATTGTAAATCACGATGCGTTTCCAGAATATGTTAAAATGCATGCGATGCCGACATTTAAGTCGTGGGCGGCGATAAAAACCCAGGTCTTGGTTCAGGCTAAATTGACGGCAGAATCTGATAACCGTTATAAGTTGGATTTTTTTGTGTGGGATGTTAATGGACGTGAACAAATAGAAGCGCAATCCTTGGTTGCAACGCGTAAGACTGCGCGTCGCCTGGCGCATATTATGGCTGATGCGATTTATGAACGTTTGACGGGCGAGGTTGGCTATTTTGATACGCAAATTGTATTTATTGCGGAAACGGGTGATGTTTCAAATCGTGTAAAGCGGTTGGCGATTATGGATCAAGATGGGGCGGGAATGCGATATCTGTCAGATTCGGGTGCGATGGTTATGTCGCCACATTTTTCACCAAATATGCAGTCTATTGTATTCTTGTCTTATTATAATGATGACCCGATGGTGTGGAGTTTGAATCTGGATACAGGGGAGCAGCGTCGCTTGGGACAGTTTGGTGGAATGAACTTTGCGCCGCGTTTTTCGCCTGACGGGTCACGTGTGGCGATATCGTTGGTGAAAAATGGTATTACACATATTTATGAATTTAATCTGGAAACAAATGAATTGCGCCAATTGACATTTGGTAATTCGATTAATACCAGTCCGTCTTATTCCCCAGATGGTAAAAAGATGGCGTTTAATTCAGATCGTTCCGGTCGTCAACAGATTCATATATTGGACCTGGATACTGGCGAGGTTGAGCGTATAACGTATGGTTCGGGGCGCTATGCAACGCCGGCATGGTCGCCAGATGGTCAGTTTATTGCCTTTACAAAAATCGCGGATGATACATTCTATGTGGGTATTATGGATCCGCGGGGGCGCAATGAAAAGATTTTAGCGGGTGGCTGGTTTATGGAGGCGCCGTCTTGGGCGCCGGGGTCGCGTCGCATCGTTTACTATGAAACAGAAAAGCATTTAGATGGTATTGACCGCATCAGCCATATTCGCAGTGTCGATATTACGGGTCAGAATTTCTATGATATCGAATTGCCTGATGGTGTAAACGGGACCGAGCCAACGTGGTCGCCAAAGTTGCCATAAATGAAACGTTTGGTGGTTGGTTTTTTTGGTGTGTTTGTATGTTGGGCATCTTATGCGGTGCCGGCGGTGGTGGACTATGTTTTGGATGGAGATACATTTGCGGCGTGTGTAGGTGTTGCCGATGGGGTTGATATAACTGTGCGTGTTCGTTTGATAAATGTTGATACGCCAGAAATGGATGGAAAATGTGTGTCTGAATCAAAAATGGCGCGTCGGGCGCGTGGGCGACTGGAAAAATTGTTGCCACGCGGCGCGAAAATCGAACTGGAAAATATCAAAGATGATAAATATCTGGGACGGATTGATGCGAATGCGATTTTGCCTGATGGGCGCGATGTTGGGGAAGTTTTGGTTCGTGAAAAGTTAGCCCGTAAGTATGGTGGTGGTAAAAGAGGTTCGTGGTGTAAAAAATAAAATCTGATGGTGTGTTTTTGATTTGATTATGTGCGCTACAGGGATGGAGGTGTTTGTGTTTATACCTTTGTCTTTGATTTTTTTTATACTGTCGGGCGTGGAGTGGTGGTTTTGTAAAAAAATAACTTTTATATATTCCCTTTTTGTGTTAGAATTAGTGTAATAGAGAGAGTATGAAATTGCTGACGTCTTTTTTATTGTTGGTTTTGTGCGCGATGCCGGGCGTCGCGGGTGCGAATGTTGCAACAACTGCGGGCAGTAATTTGACTGCCTGGAATGGGGACAGTGGTGCAACAAATAATAATAATTGGAATCAAATAATGAACAGTCGTACCCAGGCAACGGGTATGGTTGGGCAAAAGCCTAAGGCGGATTTTGGTAATTGTAATTCTTTGATTTTGCGTTGTGCGCAACCAAAGTGTGCGGGATGTACAACGATGGATATTGCGCGAACAATTGTTGAGGGGTGCGTTAACAGTAATGACACATGTAAAAAGCATGGCAACGATTTAGTGGATTATATATCTGCACAAATTGTGGCCGATGCAAATGCCAAGGTACAGCAACAGCAGTTAGCAGCGCAAAATGCGGCAGCCCAGGCGGCGGCGGCACAAAACAGTGCCCAAATGCAGCAGATGCAACAACAAATGCAGCAGATGCAGTATGAAATGCAACAGCAAAATGCACAACAGATGCAGCAAATGCAGGCGGCATTAGAAGAACAAAAGGCATTGGCGGCCCAGGCTCAGGCTGAAGCGGTGGCGGCTGCAACAGCCCAGGCTGAAGCGGCGGCAGCAGCATCGCAGAGTTTGTCAAATGTTAGTGATGCCCAGGCCGAAGCGATTGAGAAGGGTGTTTCTGCAGATGTTTTGATGCGCAATCAAATTTCAGGTCAGATTTTGACTAAAATTGAAAATGCTGAGGTTGCATTAAAAACATTGAATGCAACAATGCAGGATATCTTTACATACGCAGGCTGTGATACGCGTGGAAATAGCTGTTCGGGGCCAAAACGTGTGAAGATTTTTAAACAAAAGGCGATGGGATTTTTTGATCCGTATGATGCCATCGTAGACGAGGCGTACGAAGGCCTGGAAATGGCGTTGGCGGTTGGCGCGGATGTATCGGATGTTATTATGATGTTAAGTGGTGCGTGCAACCAGTGGGGCAAATTTATGTGTACCACAGATGCGTCAGGTGGAAAACACCAAGAAGGTCATTATACCGAGGACACATGTAAAAATGGTCGTTCCGTCAAGGGTGCGATATATGTAAAGAAAGACGGTGATAAAATTGCGGTTGGTGCGGTCAAAGGTGGAATGGAATGTACACCCGGTATGGTTGTTCCACCCCAAGATGATTCGCGTTGTACATTGACTGAATTGATTGGTGGAACGGGAACCGACCGAGACGAAGTTTTACGTGAATGGATTAATGAAGCCGATGATGGAGATAAATTGATTCGTGTTGGGTGTGCAACATCGGCGTTGGAATCTATTGCAATATTTGGTCGTCGCAACAGTCGTAATGGCGCAACATTGGATTTAGATACTTTGGAACGCATTATTGCCCAGGATGCACCAGAATTTTCGATTAATAATCGGTATATGAAGCAGGGAACAGATATCAATGAACGGTTAAAGTATTGCGCAATTAATGAAAAAAGTTATCCGCGATTGTTGACGGCGGTCAAGACAAAAAAACTGCCTAAGACGATTTGTACCACGACCAAGGCATTGGAACGCGAATATGCAACCAATGGTTCGATTAGTTATTCTGTTGATTGGGCCGAAGTTGGTTTGTCGGAATATGTGCCAGGGATTGAGGCCAAAGAGCATTGTAAGGCATATGTGACAGATATTGAAACGGGGTGCAGTGTTGAATGGGCAGAGACTGAAGAACGTTGTCGTGTTTATGGTGACCGCTGTGGGTTTGATGTGATAGATGGAAAGGTTAAAAAGAAGGCAGATACTGAGGCGAATAAAAATAATGTTGTTGTTGATAACAGTATCAAGAGTGCATGTGTGGGCAGCGGTGGTAGTTGGGTTGTAAGTACAAATGAAGCCTATTGTTTGTGTCCGAAAGAAGGTTATGAGAATTATATGGGGAGAGATGGAAAATGCGTGAAGAAGAAAGACGATGTGTTGAGTGGATGGGAGTCTTTTCAACAGATTATTGCCTTTTAAATCCTCAGAGTGATTGATTATGAAAAAGTGGAAAAATATTTTTATTAGTTTTTCGGTTTTGGCATTGCTGGTTATGCCGGTGTTTGCCGCGGAAAATGGTTGTGATAACGATGATAATGATATGATTGTGGCGGAATTGGCACTGTGTTCAACGCATGCATATAATATCGGAAATACAAAAAATCCGTCTGGCGCGGACAAAGGGCTGATGCGTGATGTTATTGCGATGAAGACAACGGTTATTACACAACAGATGTATAAGCAATATGAACAAATGGAATCTATGTTGCGCAGATTGAAAACGCAACTGGAAAAGGCGATTTTAACCACTTCGTTAGAGGCCAAGGGTGCATCATCTGGGTCAAGTGGCGGTTCGTCGTCTTCTTCATCAGGGGGCAGTTATAAGTCAAATGATAGAAATGTTCATATGGCAGGTGTTCAGAATTGTTTGAATTTCTATCAGGACGAGCAGATTTTGAGGTGTTATCAGGATAATTTGAATGCGATTGTTAATGTTTCTGGGAATGGCAGTGAACCTTCAACGGAATTGAAAAAACAGTTGGTTCAGGATTATTGTTCCTTGGATAAGATGAAAATAGGTAATTCGGCGGAGGGGTCGTGTATTGATAAAGCCGGAAAGACGGAGGGGGGCGAGACATATGGGGGCCTGTGTTTGGGAAATGTAAAGCCAAACAGGTTGAATAAGCGGGATTTTCAGAAATGGATTGATGGTATGCGTTCGTGTTTACAAAATAAATATCGTGCCTTTAATAATCAAGAACGGCAGTATCAGGATAACAGGCGATAAAAAATTCCCCCGTTAGGGGGCTTTTTTATGGTTAGTTGTTAGTGTAAGTTGTAAGTGGTTAGTATCGGCAAAACATTTTTGTAAAACAATTACTCAACTAAAATTTTCTTTATCTAAGTAAAAGTGTAATAAAAATCCCGCCGTGGCGGGATTGTGTATTATGCGCTGTGGCGATTGATGGCTTCGCTGATTTCGTCCAGTGATGCTTTGCTGGGCAAGATTGGTTCAAATGTTACAGTTGCGGTTCCTGGTGTTACACGACCATGTTTTGGCCAATATAATCCTGCATCTGTACCAATAGGTAAAATAGGCAGTTTTAGTTGGCGGGCCAGGAATAACAGACCGCCCTTTAATTGGACGTGTTGGCCGGGTTTTGCACGTGTGCCTTCGGGGAATATTACCAAAATACGACCGTTCAATATCTCTTTTTCGACTTGGTGCGATAATTTTGATAGGTTTGTGCGACCAGCGGCTCGGTTTACACCGATCATACCCATGCGCCAAAATGCCCATCCGTAAATAGGTATCCATAGTAATTCGCGTTTTAGGATAAAGAATGTGTTGCGTACTACCTTGGATATGACGGCGATTTCAAGGATAGACATGTGTTTTGCTGCGATTATAACCTTGCCGTCTAAACGGTGGTTTTCGTTCGGTATCATAGGAATGCCGTTTTCTTCGGTTTGTGGGAAAATTACACGATATTTTATACCAGCGAATATGCGTGCAACGATCAATACGCCATATGCACAGCGGAACACCAGCCAGCCACATAATTTCTTGTTAATCAGGCCGATTAATAATATGGGACTCCATAAAATAAAGTGGGTTGCCAATGCGATTTTAAACAACACGGTTCTGAACATTTTCTTTCCTTTTTTTAGCTTTCTTTGATTCCAATCATCGTGACGATGTATTTTATATATTCGGTTGCCCATCTTTCAAGTCTTTTTGTTGGGGGCATGCCGGTTAAAATTGCAGGACATGCAATTATTTCTGTATCAGGTAATTCGGATTGTATCAGGTATTTTGCACGGTTCATATGGTCTTCGGTTGTGATTATTACCACGCGTTTCAAATCGCGAATCTGTGCGATGTCCCGTATTGCCAATGCGTTTTGGTATGTGGATTTTGATTTTGATTCAATTATTGCAGGGCGTGCTATGTCTATTTTGCCCTGGGCGCCAGCGCCGATGATATATAAATCTGCGTTGGGAAATTCGCGCATTTTGCGCATGGCAAATGGTATGCGACGTTCGTCGCCAGTCAGAACAAATATGCTGTCATTGGGCAGAATGGTGCCGCACTGAATTGGGGCGGTGGATTTAAATACCATGCCCCCCAATATGAATGCGCTGAATATTAAAAATGTTGGTGTCAGCAGACGTCTTAACATTTGTTAACTGTTTTTTAATATTTTTATTGTTGTATAGCGGGTGACGATAATCGCAAATATTATAATCGCAATTGGTAGTAATATTAATGTCATCCAACCGCCACTGGTCAGGCCAATTGTTGCCATCAGGCCAACGCGCGCGCTGTGTGCGGCGGACTGAATCAATAATATGATTGGGCATGCGACAATAAAACCAATAAATGTTGCGGTCATTGATATTTTTGCGACGATTATTTGCATTTGGCGTGCGATAAAATTGTCAGATGCGCCAATTTGGTTCAGGATTTCTAATTCTCGACGATGCAACATGGCTGTATTGCGCGCAATGTATGAAATGCATATGCCGATTGTTGTCAATATCATCGCTAGTATTAATGATGCCATCAATATCATTTGCATCCCGGATGAAGTAGATGATTTTAATGCGTCGGCATGTGGCAGAAAACGTGCAGATTTTGAAATTTGTTTTGCAAATTCCTGCATTGCGTCGGTGGATTTAAACTGAATTTCCCACATTTGGGGCAGATAGTTTTTCAGTACATTGTTGTTGCCTGACAGCCATGGGGACATTAAATCCGTCATTTCGGATGTGCTGATTTGTGTAGCAGATTCAATTTTGTCAGAATTGTTTGCGATTATTTTTTTTGCGGCATCTGATTTAGACGGGTCTGTGACCTGGACTGTGGCGAATAGTTCCCACTGATTATTCCAGCGGATAACGCCTGTGCCGATTGATAGTGCGATTCCCAGTGCTAAAACAGATAAAAATGTCAACAGTGACATTATTATTGTCATAAACAAAGATTGATCGCGGACAAGTGAAAATACAGTTGGTTTCTTAATCATATTTATGCGTTCCCAATATCGTCAAATTGTTTAGATAATTCTGTGAAATAATTTTGTGGCTTTGGACCGCGCCATACCTTCTTGGGTTCCGAATCGGCCTTGGATTCAGATGTTGCGGATTTGCCAGTAAAAACGACACGATGGTTATCAACATGGATGACCGGGAATTTGTAAGTTTCCATTAACTTTTTACTGTGTGTGGCCAGAATAATTGTTGTGCCAAACATTTTGTTCATTTGGATAAACAGTTCCATCAGGCGCGATGCGTTTTCGTCGTCCAAATTTCCAGTTGGTTCGTCGGCCAGTAAAATAGCAGGTTGGACAATTATGGCACGTGCAACAGATACACGCTGCTGTTGTCCGCCAGATAATGATTTGGGGTTCGCATCGGCATACTTGCCCAGGCCGACCCAATCCAGCACCTTGGCCACCAATTTTTTTATCTTAACCTCTGGCACACCGCGTACGCGCAGGGGCAGGGCGATGTTATCAAATACGGACATATGGGATAACAGTGAGTATTCTTGGAATACAATCGCCATTTTCTGGCGCAATTTATTTATTTCGTTGCGCGACATGTCGTTTGTTGTTTTTCCAAATAACTTTATCTGGCCGCGGTGTGGTTTGTGTAATTGGTATATTAATCTGAGCAATGTAGTTTTTCCCGCGCCAGATGCGCCAGATAAAAAATAAAAACCACCACCGCTGATGTTAAATGAAACATCGGTTAGTATATCGGGCGTTCCGTCATAACGGGCGGCCACATTTGCAAATGATATTGCTGTCCTGTCTTCCATGGTTGGAATATAGAAAAAAAAATATATTCGGTCAAATGTTTTTGTGTTTGGTTGTGTGTGTGTTTTATGATATACTTAGGAAAAAAGGAAAGGGGTAAGTATGAAAAAAATAGTATCTTTTGCAGTGTTGGCAATGTTATCTGTACCGGCGTTTTCTGCGCCACAGTATTCTTCGGCAAAGCCAGTTAATAGTGTGCCGTCACATTGGTTAAATGGTGCGTGGTATGGTGTTGTTCGTGGTGAAATGTCACTGCTTAGCTGGAAGAATAAGTATTCGTCTGATGATTTAGCTTTAGATGGTAAGTCTGAAAGATTTTCTTTTGAGCCTGTGTTCGGTGGCTCGTTGGCCGTTGGGCATGTGGCGGATGCAAATTGGCGTGGCGAGGTTGAAGGTGGTTTAATTGGCCAATTTACAGATAGTGGTTATGGGGCTGATTTTAAGTTAACGATTCCATATCTGTCTGTTAATATGATGTATGATTTTGCAAACAATGCTTATGTTGGTGGTGGGTTGGGAATCGCAATCCCAAAGGTTGATTTAAGTTGGTTTACATTTGAAGCGGATAAGCGTACTGTTTCGCCAAAGTTTGATTTGATGGCAGGTTATTCGCATAAATTAACAGAAAGTGTGAGTTTGGATTTTCGTTATAGGCTGTCATTTTTGTTTGGTCCAGATGTAAAAGCGGAAGATGTTGCGTTTTCCGGTGGATATTGGCTGAAAACAGATGTGGATATGATTATAAATAATTCATTTTCTGTTGGGGTGAGATACGATTTCTAAAAAAATAGAAAAAGTTTAAAAAAGAGGGTTGACCCCGATTCGCGGATTGTGATAAAATTGAAAAAAGTAGAGAGAATGCGATATGAGAAATAAACTGAAATTATCAACGCTGTCAATTGTTTGTGTGTTGTGTGCATCTGTGGCGATGCCGTCTTTTGGTGCGTCTTCGGTGCGTGCGCTGGGTGGGGCAGGGACGTACACCAGTGCGTCTGGTGCTGCGGCGGCCAAGTCGGATGGCGGTGCAATTAATTCTGTGCGTGCGGGGGCAATGCGCGTGAATAATGTTGCAGGTGCAAATACGGGGGTGACTCGCTCGGGATCGACGCGTGCAGCGTCAACACCACGTTTGTCGATTGGTAAATATTTATCAGGTTCAAGTGCGATTAGTGGCGGATCATCGATTTCTGGGGCGAATAAACCAGGTGCGGGTAATTCGGGTAACGATTTGCGCGAACGTGTAGAGGAGTTAGAGAGTTTTGTTGGTTTTTCTGCGAATGGGGAAAGTGTATCTGAGCAGTTGGATGCGATTAAGTTGGATGTTGATGCGTTGGCGGCGGATTTGTCACAGATAACAGGCGGTTCAACAACGGTTGAATATGCAGATGGTGTTCTGACTGTTGTGCAAGGCGAAGATGTTATGGTTTATGATTTGGCAACTGACTTTGCGGGTATGACAGAAATTGATGCGTTGCAGGCGGCCTTGGATGGGTTTCAGGATAAATATTATACCAAGGAAGAAACGGATGCTTTGTTGGGTGATTATGCCAAGAAAGATGATGTTGCGCCTATTGTAGAAGAGACAGTTAATTTGGTTGTTGAGGAAACTGTTAACGAGGCTTTGTTAGATTATGAAATTCCAGATGATTCTGTTGGTGTTGGTAAGTTGGATTTTGGTTCTGCTGCTGAAACTGTAGGCGAGAATGGCTTCTTGATGTTACAGAAAAATGCAGAAGGTGAAATGGAATGGGTTGACGTTCTGGTTGACTAACTTGTTGCTAAAAGGAAGGAAGGAATGAGAATAAATAATATTGTGTTTTCTGGTGTTATGGCAACGATTTTGATGTCGGTTGCTGGTGTGGCCGGTGCAGCGACTGTTAATTTGGCCAGTAAGAACTATGTTGATGATGCGTTGGCGCAGAAACAAAATGTATTGACTGCGGGTGAGGGGATTGAGATTTTTGATAATGTTGTTAAGTTAAAGCATGATATGCCGGATTTTAATAATTTTGCGAAGCATAGTGATTTGTCTGCTTTGGAAAAGGCTTTGAAGGCAGAGATTATGGCAAAGCATGCGTCTGGTGATTATGCGACAGCGGCGCAATTGCAGGAATTGAAAAATACAGTAGAGGCTTTGCAAACAGGTGGTGCGGACAAGGCTGCGATTGAAAGTTTGCAGGCGTCGGTTGCGACGATTAGTGCGGATTATGCGAAGAAAAGCGAATTGAATGCGACTGAACGGGATTTGCGCAATGCGATTAGTACAGTTGATGCAGCGGTCAAAGCGATTGATTTGAGTCAGTATGCAACGGTTGATGATGTTGATGCGAAGTTGTTGCTGAAGGCAAATGCAAGTGCGTTAAATACATTAAAGACAACATTGGAAGCAGCGATTGCGGAAAAGCAGGATAAGGGTGATTATTTGGTGGAATCTGATTTGGCGGAATTGCAGAATGCGGTTAATGCATTGGATTCTGGCAAGGCAGATGCAAGCACGGTCACAGCGTTGCAGACAGCGATTAATAATTTGGGGAATACTTATTCAACAAAGGGTGAATTGAGTGATGTTGAAGCCAGATTACAGAATGCGATTTCGGCAATTCAAATCCCAAGTTTGGATGGTTATGCCAAGTTGACAGATATTCCATCAACGGCGAATTTAGCGACCAAAGCAGAATTGGCAACCAAGGCAGATGCAAGCGCGTTGAATGATTTGGTGACAGGTGAAGAATTGGAAACCTTGCGTACGAATTTAGAGGCGGAAATTGCAAAGAAACAGGCATCAGGCGATTATGCGACGGCAAATGCATTGAAAGCGGTTTCTGATTCGTTGGCAGAATATGCAAAAACGTCAAATGTTTATACCAAGGCAGAAGTTGATCAGAAAATTGCGGACGCAGCATCGGGTGGGGATATTGACCTGTCGGGTTATGCAACAACATCTGCATTGGATGCTTTGAAATTATTGGTTAATGGCAATGCGACCGAGATAACCAATTTGAAAAATGCGGGATATCAGACAAAATCAGATGTTCAGGGTGCGATTACAACAGCAGTTGCAGATTTGGCAACCCGTAGTGAACTGGGTGGGTATGTAAAATCCTCTGAATTGGCAGAGGTTGCGACAACGGGTTCCTATAATAGCTTGTCTGACAAACCGACAATACCTTCAATTGAAGGGTTAGCAACCAGTGCCGAGTTGCAGGCGTTAGAAGATAAAATTGCAGAAAAGCAAGATGCAGGTAATTATTTAGAAGATGCAGATTTGGCAGAAATTAACGCTGCGATAGCGCAATTGCAGTCTGGTAAGGCGGATGTGGCGACGGTTACAGCTTTACAGACAGCGATTAATAATTTGGGTGGTACCTATGCATCTGATTCGGAATTAACCACAGCGATTAATAATGTTGTAGCATTGATCCCGTCTGTGCCGACAGATGTTTCTGCGTTTACAAATGATGCAGGGTATATTACCAGTGCGGCGTTGGATGGTTATGCGACTAAGTCAGAAATTCCATCAACGGCAAATCTGGCGACCAAAGCAGATTTGGCAACCAAGGCAGATGCAAGCGCGTTGAATGATTTGGTGACAAGTGAAGAATTGGCAACCCTGCGTACGAATTTAGAGACGGAAATTGCAAAGAAACAGGCGGCGGGTGACTATGCGACGGCGACTGCGTTGAAGGCGGTTTCTGATTCGTTGGCAGAATATGCAAAAACATCAAATGTTTATACCAAGGCAGAAGTTGACGAGAAGATCGCAGGTGCTGCATCAGGTGGAAATGTTGATTTGTCTGGCTATGCAACAACATCTGCATTGGAAGCATTGCAGGCATTGGTTAATGGCAATGCGACTGAGATAACCAATTTGAAAAATGCGGGTTATCAGACATCAACAGATGTTCAGAATGCAATTACAACAGCGACAGAGGGGTTTGCAAGTCAGGATGATTTGGCAGGTTATATGGCAACGCCGGCAAATCCGGGGACTGGAAAATATTTGTTGTCTGCAACATGTACCAGTAAAAAGTGTTCATATTCATGGAAGTTGACCAGTGAAATTGTTGGTGACGGTTCTGATGGTACTGTTGGTGAAATATAAGGTTGTGATTTAAATTAATAGTACAGGTGGGAATTAATACAAATATTGATAAGAGAAGAAAAATGACAAGGAAAATATCTTTTTTGCTGCCGTTTTGTATTTTTGTTGCATTGTCTAATGTGGCATATTCAGCGGAAAATTACGCAAGTGAAGAATATGTTGATGATTTGTTTTTTGAGGTTATAGACTATGTTGATAGCACAACTACGCCTATGAACAGAACCATGAAAACAAACGATAATCAGCTTTTTGAGAATCAGGTTGTGTTGCGTGATATGTTGAATGCCAGAGATGCTGATGATAATTGGATTCAGTTAGATACAGAAGCGAAGTTGGCGATTCCGGCGATTAATGAATTGCATTCGGAAATGGCGGGCAAGCAGGATGTGATTACAGCGGAAAATCCGTTGGCGGTGGAAAATATTTCGGGGTTGTCTGAAGTGGCGACGACGGGTTCATATAATAGTTTGTCGGACAAGCCGGAAATCCCATCGGTGGATGGATTGGCAGAAAAGTCATATGTTGATGAAGAATTGGCTAAGAAAGTATCGGCAGAAACGATTCAGAATTTGGAACAGAATATAACAAATAATTATCTGACCAAAACTGATGCCCAGAATACATATTTGACACAAGAAACTGCATCAGAAACATATGTAACAGAACAGCAAGTGACACAACAGATAACAAATGTTGTTGGTTCGGCGGATTCTGGTTTGTTAAAAGATGTTGCAGATAACAAAGCGGCAATTGCGACTAAGGCAGATAAGTCTGCATTGGAAACAGCGGTTGCGGATTTAGATGCCAAGATTGACCAGGCAGTTATTGATTCTTCAAATATTGATTTGTCCAGTTATGCAAAAACCGAAGATGTTGCCAAGACATATGCAACAATTGGAACTGTTGATGCGGTTGAAGGTCGGGTCGATACAATAGAGGCAGCTGGCTATCAAACTGCAGGTGATGTTCAAGGGGCGATTACAACTGCAACCAAAGATTTAGCGACAAAGTCTGAGTTGGCAGGTTATGTGTTGGCCGATTCTTTGGGTGCATTGGCAACTAAGGATTCTGTTTCGACAGATGAAATTCAAGCAAAAGCTGTGACTATGGACAAGATTGCGGGACGTGAGCCTGTGGCCGGTGAAACATTACTGATGTCTGTTGATGCAGAAGGTAATGTGACATGGTTGTCAGTAGAGATTTTGAAGTAAAAAAATAATCGAAATATTAAAAAAAGGAAAGGACGGAAAAAATGAAAGTAAAAAATATTATGTTTTCAGGCTTTGCGGCGGCCGTTTTTGCAACGGTATGTGGGGCAGCTGTTGCAGCAGATGTGTCTTTGATTTCAAAAGATTATGCAGATGCAAAATTGCAGGCAAAATTGACAGAGGGGCAGGGTATTAATATCGCAGAACAGGCAGATGGTACAACAACGATTTCTGCGGATGTTGACCTGTCAACATTGGCGACAAAAGAATCTGTAGAGGCATTGGGTAATAAACTTGGTACATTGCAGAATGAACAGGGTGAAAGTATTACTGTTCAGGCGGCCTTGGCAGGTAAGCAGGATACATTGACAACTGAACAACAGGCGGCAATTGATTCTGGGATTGATTCTGAGGCGGTTGCCCAAATTACAACCAACAAGAATAATATTTCGGGGTTGACAACACGTATGACCGAAGCTGAATCTGATATTCAGGCGAATACCGAGGCGATTAATACTTTGAGTGGTGGAAACGGCAGTGAGGGTGTTGCGAGCTTGATGCAGGATGTTAAGGATAATACGGCAGACATCGCAAAATTGAATGCAGATGCGCAAACAGAAGGTTCGGTTGCAAAGTCTATTGCTGATGCCTTGGCAAATGGCAATTATGTTGATGAAACCGAATTGACACAAAAAGGCTATCAGACGGCAGGTGATGTTGAGACAGCGATTAACAATTTGAATTTGGGCGGAAATTATCAGGCTAAGTTAGATGATACACAGATGAAGGCGGTTAATTCAGGTGTTGATTCAGATAAGGTTGCTGCGATTGCTACAAATACCCAGGCAATTGCGGATAATGCTGCAGAAATTGCTAAAAAGGTTTCGGTTGTGACTACGGCGGGCACATATCTGGTGAATTTTGATGCAACGGGTGCTGTATCATATGCGCCAATTAAGATTTTGGACAAAGACGGTAATGAAATCACATTGAATGGTGAAAGTGCGGTTAAGCCATCTGCAAATTAATATAAATAGTGTCACCCCATAATATTTTGGGGTGGCATTTAAAAATAAAAAACGAAAGAAAAGAAAGGAAATAATAATGAAAATTAAAAATGTTATGTTCAGCGGTGTTATGGCGGCAATTCTGACGATGTCTGTTGGTGCTGCGATGGCAGAAGGGGAAACGGCGGCAATCAGTGTTGCGTCAACAGGTTATGTTGAAGCCAAAGTTGGTGCTTTAGAAACAAGTGTTCAGGGCGTTTATCAGACGAAAGCGGATGCTAAAACAGCGGCAGATGAACAGAAGCTAATCGATGATAAGCAGACCCAGGACATCAAGTCAAATACAGAAGCGATTAACATGTTGGGCGGTGATTCAGGTGCGGAAGGTGTAGCAACATTGGTAAGTGATGTTAATACGAATAAGACTGCGATTGAAAAATTGAATGCAGATGCGCAAACAGAAGGTTCGGTTGCGTATAAAATTGCCCAGGCTGTTTCAGATGAATCATTAAGTAAGTACACAACAGATGCAGAATTAGAAGGAAAAGGCTATCAGACAGCTGGTGATGTTCAGACAGCGATTAACAATTTGAATTTGGGCGGAAATTATCAGGCTAAGTTGGATGAAACACAGATGAAGGCAGTTAATTCTGGTGTGGATGCTGATAAAGTGTCTGGGTATGATTCTGTGGTTTCGGCTGTTAACAACGAAAAAAGTGGTTTGGTTGCTACATATGATATTGCCACTGCAAATAAGGCAGCAATTGAAGCCGAGAATACAGGTCTGGCCGCGGCGCATACTGCAATTGCGACATTAAATGGTGCTGATACCGAAGCGGGGTCTGTTGCATATGCGGTTAAGGGATTGGCAGATGGTGCAGTTGCAACAAATACTGGTGCAATTGCGACATTAAATGGTGCTGATACCGAAGCAGGGTCTGTTGCACATACTGTAAAGGGTTATGCGGTTCCAAAACCAGGTGCTAATTGTGCACATGCAAAATGTGTTTTGTCAGTTGATCAGGATGGGGCTCCATACTGGATGGAATTGGCATTATCATTATAATCATATTTTGACCAATACGCAGGGGCAAAGAAATGCCCCTGTTTTTTTTTTATAAAAATACGGCAGTGTGTTTTTTTGGTCTTTACACGATTCGGGCAAATATGATATAATGCACCATACGAAAGAAAGGAAGGGAATATTATGAAAAAATTAACTGCGGGTATTTTTTCCGTATTGTTGGGGCTGGTGTCTGTGGGTTCTGCAAATGCAGCCGTTGTTTCAACTGAATATTTAGAAGATGTTTTGGAAACACAATTGGCAAATATGCAGACAACAATGACTGCAACTGGACCGGTAAAGATTGAAAATAATGTTATTTCTGTTGATATGGGTGCTGTGTCTGAAATAGGGACAAACCTGGTGACGGCAAAGGATATTTATGCGGCGGTTAATGCAGCGGTTGCAGATCAACAGGTAAAGTCTAATTTGGTTAAGACAGGTGCAGATGGATCGGTTGTTGCACCAGCAGTAGGGACGGAAAATGAACACTATCCATCGTATGCGGCAACGGTTAAAATTGCCGAGAATGCGGTTGGTATTTTGACCGGTGGTGTTTCTGCGTTGGAAGGTGATGTTTCCACATTAAAGACAAATGTTGCAGATATCAAAGAGAATATTGGTAACCTGGGCGAAGGTGTGACGGTTGAATCTGCGTTGGGATTAAAGGCTGATAAAACTGCATTAGCGGCAACGGATGAAAAGGTTGCGGCAAATGAATCTGCAATTGCGGCGATTAATAATGCAGAAACAGGTGTTCTGAAACAGGCCCAGGGCTATGCAGATACTAAGGTTTCTGAATTGGCAGCAGGTGCGGTTAAAACAAATGCGGATGCAATCGCAGCAGAAAAATCTGCACGCGAGGCGGCGGATGCACAATTGCAGACAAACATTAATCTAAAGGCAAATGCTGCAGATGTTTATTCCAAGACCGATGCTGATGCAAAGTTTGAAGCACAAGCGGCTGCAACTGCGAAATTGCAGGCGGCCAAGGATTATGCGGATGCACAGATTAAAACACTGACAGATAGTTTAGGTGGTACTGGTGAAGATGGTTCTAGTACTGGTTTGACTGGTGTGGTTGCATCCCAGGGGGTTAAGATTTCTGCATTAGAAGACAAGGTTGGTGATAAGTCAGTTGTTGCGCGTATAGAGGAATTAGATTTCTCGGATCAGGCGGTTGATAAAGAATTTGTAACAGCGGTATCCCAGGAAAACGGTGTTATTACTGTGTCACGTGCAGCGTTGGCCGAATCGGATATTCCAACATTGTCAATTGAAAAGGTTGAAGGTTTGCAGGCGGCATTGGATGCAAAACAGGTTAACCTGACCGGCCAGCAAGGTGTAATCGTTATTGCAGATGGTGTTGTTTCAATCGCAGCTGGTGGTGTTGGAACGGCGCAATTGGCAGATGCGGCCGTAACAGAAGGTAAGATTGCCGATAATGCAGTAACAGAAGGTAAGATTGCCAATAATGCGGTGACATCGACCAAGATTGCAGATGGCGCAATCACCAAGGGTAAGATTGGTGAAAGTGCGGTTGAGGCAGGAAATTTGGCAACGGGGGCAGTGCTAGAAGGAAATATTGCCGCCGGTGCCGTGACGGCGGATACAATTGCGAAAAATGCAGTTGGTTCCGATCAATTGGCGTCGGATGTTAATTCGTTGCTGGCGGGGGCGATTCAGGCACCGTCGGAAACAAATGCTGATGGAACCTTTGTCTTGACGGCCAAGAAAATTACTGTCGATGGCAAAGTGACGTATTCATATGCGTGGGAAGATATTGCCGGACGCAGTGAATAAAAAAAATTTTATTTCAGGTGATTTTATTGTAGACGGCGATTCGCGTTTTATGATAAAATACACCTGAAGAGAAAGAGAACAAAAAACAAAACAAAAAGAAAGGAAGGAAAACATGAAAAAAATCTTAACAGCATCTTTGGTTGCGATGATGGCGGTTACCGCAGCAAACGCGGATATCGCATCGACTGGGTATGTTAATAAAAAATTAACTGGTGATGCGGAAAATAGCACACTGTCTTTTACTGGTGCAGCTGCAAACCAAACTACTTTGCAGGGGGCCGTTAATGCGATTGCAGACAGCTTGAGCCAAAATTTAGGTGAGGGTGGTAATGTTTCACAACAGATTCAAGGTGCTATTCAGGGGTTGACTGGTGAAGTCGATGGATCAGGTGTTGTGACATCGATTTCTCAGACAAATGGTAAAGTTACAGCGACTTTGCAAAAGATTGGTAATGATCAGGTCGAAGCTATCTCGCAGGAAAAGATTACTGGGTTGACAGATGCTTTGGGGGACAGACAGTTGGTTGATAATATTGTCCCTGAGTTAAATATTGCGGCAGAAGCTAATAAAGTGGACACTAAGTATCCGTCTGTTAAGGCTGCGTATAAGATCGTTGAAGATGGAACTAAGTCTTTGACAGAAGGTTTTGGAAATGTGACAGGTACAATTGGTGCTGATTCTACAGAAACTTTTAAAGGACAACTGCAAGAAACTGTTAATCTGAAGAATGCGAATACTGTTGTTCAGAGTGTAAAAATCCTTGATAAAGCCATTGATGATGTTGATACTGCATTGGCTGAACAAATGGATGCTGATATAGCAGGCTCTTTGGCAGCGCAGATTAAAGATATGAAGGATACTTCCAAGCAAGGATCTGTTGCAAATACGGTTGCGGGTATTGAAACTGATTTAGGTACAGTGACCTCAGAAAATATGGGTACAACGGCAAGCAATGTTGCTGATGCGATTAAGGAAGTTGTTGATGAAAAAGCAGACAAGGCGGATACATTGGCGGGTTATGGCATTGGTGATGCGTATACAAAAACAGAAACAGAATCTGCAATTACAACCAAAATTGAAGGTTTGGTTGCGGAAGCAGAGGTCGCAGGGACAAATGATGGTTCATATGTAACAGCAGTTGCCCAGACAGATGGTAAAATTAAGGTTTCAACTGTTGCTTTTGACACTGCTTTGGATGTTAACAGCACAAATGCTGTTCAGAACAAGGTTGTAGATTCTGCGATTAAGGGTATTAAAACAAACCTGGGTGGTTTGGATGGTAAAAATATTGCCTCTGTTCCGACTTCATGTGCAGCAGGTGGCAATGGTACATGTTCTTTGGTTATGAAGAATGGTGTTGCGACATGGGAAGTTGTTCAGTATGAATAAACTTTTGTAAAATAAAAAAACCGGGCGTTTGCCCGGTTTTTTTGTTTGTGTTTTCTTTTTGTTTTGTTTGCAGTTTTTATTCAGAAAATTGTCATCCCGTGGCTTGACCACGGGACCCAGGTTATGTATTCTGATGTTTATGTGGACAGCAGAAAAGTATTACTATGTTTATATTATGGCCAGTTCCAGGAATGGAACGCTGTATGTTGGGTTTACCAGTAATTTAGCACAACGTGTTTTTGAACATAAAAATCATTTGTTGCCTGGATTTACCAGCAGGTATAATGTTGATAAATTAGTTTACTTTGAACGATTTACGGATGTAAACCGTGCAATACGTCATGAGAAGCGTTTAAAAGAATGGCAAAGGAATTGGAAAAAGGATTTGATAGAAAAATTTAACCCACAATGGCGTGATTTGTATGAAGATTTGAATAATTTGTTATAAGGATAAACCTGGGTCCTGTGGTCAAGCCACGGGATGACAAGGTGGAATGACAAGAATCAGAGATTCTTGTAAAGATATGTCGGAATTAAAATCCCTGTTCCCGCCCCAGGCCCCGCGCAAATAAATATTTGCGTGGGTGGAACCAAGCGGGAATAACAAAAGAAGAATAACCTGGATCCCGTGGTCAAGCCACGGGATGACAAGGTGGAATGACAAGAATCAGGGATTCTTGTAAGGATATGCTGGAATAAAATTCCCTGTTCCCGCCCTGGGCCCCGCGCAAATAAATATTTGCGTGGGTGGAACCAAGCGGGAATGACAAAAGAAGAATAACCTGGGTCCCGTGGTCAAGCCACGGGATGATAGATGATACTATTCCTGGGTTCCGTGGTGTGCGACGGGATGACAGGGGATGCTTTTTAAAACAGGCTTATTAGACCAATCCCTAATACGGCGGCAACGATTGCGCCGATTGTTAATGGCCAAAAGTACTTGTTAACAATTGCGTTTGCACGTTCTTGAAAAAAATACAGTAATGTTGCAATTATTGCAAAGCGGCCCGTGCGGAATATGGCCGATACCGCCAGAAACAGCAATATTGGATATCCAATAAAGCCCAACCATATTGCCAACAGTTTGTATGGTATTGGGGTGACGGCGGTCAGTACGATTATCAATATGCCGTATTTGTTAAACATTGGTTTAATCGCAGATTCTATTAATTCAGGATTTGAAAATGTTTCAATTAACCATACGCCAACAGAATCGTACAGCCATAATCCAATCATATACGCAATTGCGCCACCAACAATTGACCCCAGGGATGCTGCAATCGTTATGGGCAGGGCGCGCCGCTTGTTCGCGATGATTGGTGGGGTCATAAAGACTTCGGGTGGAATGAATAAAAATATGGATTCGCAAATGGTCAAGAAAAAGACCAGCCATGAATAGCCACGCGATTCGGATTTCTGTAATATAAATTCTGAAAATTTCATTCCCGACCCCTGTTTTTCAAAAATTTTACTTGATTGTAAAATATAAAATATTAATTTACAATCGTTATAACTTAAAAAAAGATAAAAAATGGCAAAAAGACAATTTAATTCAAATCGTGGTGAACGTGTCGCGGCCAAGGTACAAACACTGGTCGCAGAAATCTTGCGCGATAATTGGGGCGAAGATGCGCTTGTGTCGGGGGTGTCTTTGGTCGGCAGTGTGGCGCATGGCGGATTGCAATTCGTGCGATTGTTTTACTATACCCGTAATGATGATGTTGATGCAGTGCAAAAACGCCTGGATGCAATTACGCGTATGGTGCGTTTTGAATTGGCCGCACGTATGAATCAAAAATATGTGCCTGATATTAAGTTTGCCTATGATGATACATTGGAAAAGGCCGCACGGATAGATGAATTGTTGAATAACCTGGACAAGTGATATGATATATAGAGTTCTAGAAATAACAGAAAAATTGCAACAGGATTGTTGTAAGGTGGTGAAGGCTTCTGTGGGTAATGCAAATGCTTCTGGTTTTGCATTGCAGGAATGGCTTAATAAGTATGGTTTTGTTATGTTCGTGGCTGAGGAAAATAACAACATTAGTGGTTTTATTTTGGGACATCAAAATTATGATATGAGCTGTCTGCAGTCGTTGTTTGTTGATAAAAAATGTCAGCGACATGGAATAGGAACAGCATTGTTGAAAGCGTATGAAGAATATTCTGTAGGACGCGGGGTAAATCGTATCGTCTTTTTGCCACCTGTATCTGAACAAGCCAAAAAATTTTGTCTAAAAAATGGTTATTTGATGATTTCAACAGGCAGGTTGTTTAGAAAAACTTTGTAAAAATTCACCTTGATAATGCGGCAATACTATACTAGTATATGCCGAGTAAAGCATAGGTGAATTTGTATGAAGCAGTCTAATATTCGTAATTTTTCAATTGTTGCACATATTGATCATGGTAAGTCAACACTGTCGGACAGGTTGATTGAATTTACAGGTGGTTTGCAATCGCGCGAAATGAAGGCTCAGGTTCTGGATTCTATGGATATTGAACGTGAACGCGGGATTACGATTAAGGCGCAGACAGTACGACTGAATTACAAGGCAAAAAATGGCCAAGAATATCAATTGAATTTAATGGATACGCCGGGACATGTGGACTTTTCATACGAAGTGTCGCGGTCGCTGGCAGCGTGCGAGGGGGCATTGGTGCTGGTGGATGCAACCCAGGGGGTGCAGGCACAGACGTTGGCAAATGCGTATTTGGCGTTGGATAATGATTTGGAAATGTTGCCGGTGCTGAACAAGATTGATTTGCCGTCCAGTGATGTTCAGGGTACGCGTGAACAAATTGCAGATGTTATTGGGCTGGATGCGAACGATGCATTGGCGGTGTCGGGTAAGACCGGTGATGGTGTGCCAGAATTGCTGGAAGAAATTGTAAACAAGTTGCCGGCACCACATGGTGATGAAAATGCACCAACGCGCGCGTTGTTGGTTGATTCTTGGTATGATTCGTATTTGGGGGTTGTTATTCTGGTGCGGGTTGTTGATGGGACTTTAAATCGTGGTCAGAAAATTAAATTTATGGCAACAGGTGCCGAATATGTGGTTGATAAAATCGGATATTTTACGCCAAAGATGGTTAATGTGGATGCACTGCATACAGGGGAAATTGGTTTTATCATTACGGGGATGAAAACAATTCATGACTGTAAGGTGGGGGATACAATTATTGATGCGCGCAGTGATAATGCCCAGATGTTGCCAGGGTTTAAACCGTCTGTGCCTGTGGTGTTTTCTTCTTTCTTTCCAGTCGAGGCAGATGACTACCCGACATTTCGTGAAAGTGCAGAAAAGTTGGCGTTAAATGATGCCTCATTTATGTTCACAGTGGAAAAGTCTTCGGCGTTGGGATTTGGATTACGGTGCGGGTTCTTGGGCCTGTTGCATATGGAGATTATTAGTGAGCGATTGGCACGTGAATTTAATTTGAATCTGATTAATACTGTGCCAAGTGTGCTGTATAAAATTCATTTGCGTGACGGATCGGTAATTGATTTAGAAAATCCAGCTGATATGCCAGAGCCTACTAAAATTGAATCAATTGAAGAGCCCTGGGTGCGTGCGACAATTATGATGCCGGATAAATATATGGGCGGGATTATGTCGCTGTGTTCAGAACGGCGCGGGGTTCAGGAAAATATTTCTTATGTTGGTAATCGGGCGGTGTTGGTCTATCAATTGCCGTTGGCAGAAATTGTCTTTGATTTCTATGACAGGGTTAAATCGATTTCGTCGGGGTACGCATCGTTTGACTATGTGGTTTATGGATATCAGGCATCTGATTTGGTAAAGGTTAATATTTTGGTTAATGAAGAAAATGTAGAGCCGTTATCATTTATGTGCCATCGCTCGTTTGCAGAAAAACGTGGACGGCAGATCGTGGAAAAGTTGAAAGATTTAATCCCGCGACATCAATTTAAAATCCCGTTGCAGGCGGCAATTGGGGGAAAAATTATTGCCAGAGAGACTATTGCAGCATATCGCAAGGATGTGACAGCAAAGTGCTATGGGGGGGATATTACAAGAAAACGTAAGTTGTTGGAAAAACAGAAGGAAGGTAAAAAGCGTATGCGTTCGTTCGGTAATGTAGAAATTCCACAGTCTGCGTTTATTAATGCTTTAAAAGTATCGTAACAAAATAAGGGTAAATAGATATGAGTTTATATAGTTATATTGTTGAAACATCGTTCAACCAGATGATTGCAGATTGGAATGAATATTGGGAATTGCGTAAAAGGTCTAAGTTGTTGCGCGGAGAACGTGATTTTCGTCAGAAACAGATTTCTGAAAAGTATGGTAATGTGGATAAGAAATGTATCGATAAAGAAAAAACAAGCGAACAAAGAATGTTTCGTCCAGTTTATAGTGCACGCTATTGTGAAGAGTTTTTTGGTGGTGTTTGTGATGGATTTTGTCCACGTGGATTTCAGCATGATAGATACTGGCGCGTGCATAATGAATTGAAAGCAGTGCAAAATGCGCTGGATGAATTTTGGGAAAAGAAATTCCAAAATGTAAAATAAAAATAAAAAAAGGGGGCCGAGATGGCGCACCAATTCTATTTTAATCCGTATATTTTGGATAACTTGCCAGCACCAGCTAAGGGATTTGATGTTGTTCAGGATATTTCAGAGCCGCGTTTGCGCATGTATGTGACTAGTCGTGGAATAAAAACTTTTTTTGTGCGTAAACGTGTGCATGGCAAAGATAAGCGGATTTTGATTGGAAATTATCCACAGGTGGATATAGAAGATGCGCGTAATGCAGTGCCGGATATATTGGATACGGCAATGAAAAAGCCTCCTATTCGTCGCAAGAAAATAACATTTAAACAATTCTTGGATTTATACTTGCAGAACAAGGTTCGTCGTGGTGAGGATTCGCATGCAAAATTGGTGAGGGCGGTTAATAGGCACTTGGAACCCTTGTTTGAGAAAAAGATTGCAGATATTAAATCAGAAGATATAAAGGAAGTAATTGCAAAGATTTCAGGACGAGCAATTGCAGGGCGTATGCAGGAATTTGTGCAAAGTGTTTTTAGCTATGCGCTGGAAATGGGGTATGTAAAAAACAATCCTGTTATTGGTTTGGAAAAAATTCAGCAAAACCGACGTGTGCGGCCATTAAATCGTGCTGGTTTCTATCGTTTGGTTGCAGCAATTGATAAGGTGCCAGATTTAATTTTGCGTTCGGCGTTTTATATGTTGATTTATGGTTTTGCGCCGCGTTCAAAAATATTTTCTATGGCATGGGAAGATTTAGATTTTAATCATGATATGTGGGGTGGGTTGCCTTTGTCGGACAGGGCGATTGTTTTGTTGCAAGATATGCCGCAGGATGGACACTGGGTGTTCCCGGGGCGGGGTGGGGTTCATTTAATTGATCCGCGAACTGCTTGGCGACGTGTCGCGTGTGATGCAGGGATTCCAAATTTAACAATGGATGATGTTTATAAATTTTTGATGCGTCAGGTTGTTTGGGCGTCTGATAGAGAAGAATTTCGTAATAATTTGAATCAGTTATTAGATAGTGTGTTTGCAGAAAATGACTGTTGAAATTTTGTCAAGTTTTGTTATCGTTTGTTATAAATTCTTGACACGCATGCTATAAAATGATAGCGTACAGTACAATGATGGTCGTGGTAAGGGCCAAACAATTTAACAAAAACAAAGGAAAAAAATATGACAACTTTTGAAAAAGTAAAAAAAATCGTAGCTGAAAAACTGGGTGTGCCAGAAGAAAAAGTTACAGAAGAAGCTGCATTCGTTAATGATTTGGGTGCGGATTCTTTGGATGTTGTTGAATTCGTTATGGAAGTTGAAAAAGAATTTGATATCACTATCCCAGATGATGCAGCTGCTAAATTGGAAAAAGTTGGTGATGCAGTTAAATATATCGAAGAAAACAAGAAAAACTAATTTTTTGTTTTATTTTTGATGTTTTTGTCCGCCAGGCATGTGTCTGGCGGATTTTTTTTTGCTGTATTTTTCGCTAATTTTGTTTATTATTATCTACGTATGTTAGTTTATGATTAATATTTATAAAGGAATATAAATTATGAGAAGAGTTGTTATTACCGGTATGGGTATCGTATCGCCTGTTGGAACAGGTGTGGAAAATGCGTGGAAGAATATTTTGGCCGGTAAGTCTGGTGTGCATAAAATTGATTCTTTTGAGGTGTCAGATTTGGCATCGCAGATTGCTGGGATTCCAAAGGTTGGAACAGAGGATGATCAATGTAATTTTGATGCAGTTGTTGAACCGCGTGAACAACGTAAATTAGATAAATGTATTTTATATGGATTGGTCGCAGCGGATGAAGCGATCAAGGATGCGGGATTGGATAATTACGCAGGTGACAAGACGCGTATCGGTGTGTCTGTTGGTAGTGGTATTGGTGGGTTGAATACGATTTATGATAATTGTATTGAATTGCATGAAGGTGGGCCGCGTCGCGTTAGTCCTTTCTTTATCCCAAAAGGTATTATTAATATGGCTGCAGGCAATATTTCAATCAAATATGGTTTGCAGGGGCCAAATATTTCTGTGGTCACAGCATGTGCGACCGGTGCGCATTCAATTGGTGAAGCGGCACGCATGATTAAATATGGTGATGCAGATATTATGGTTTGTGGTGGTACCGAAGGTGCGGTTGGTCGTATCGGATTGGCGGGATTTTCGGCAATGCGTGCGTTAAGTACGCGTAATGATGAACCAGAACGCGCATCGCGCCCGTGGGATAAAAATCGTGATGGCTTTATTATGGCCGAAGGTGCTGGTATTTTAGTTCTGGAAGAATATGAACATGCGGTTGCACGTGGTGCAAAAATCTATGCCGAAGTTGCTGGATACGGCATGTCTGGTGACGCGTATCATATTACAGCGCCTGCACCAAATGGCGAAGGTGGTATGCGTGCAATGGAATCGGCGTTAAAGGATGCAGGACTGAATCCATCAGATGTTGATTATATCAATGCGCATGGAACATCAACTGGTTTGGGCGATGTGGGTGAATTGGCGGCGGTGCAGAATTTATTTGCGGGTGTTCCGGTGTCTATGTCGTCTACAAAATCAATGACGGGGCATTTGTTGGGGGCCGCGGGTGCCGTGGAAACAATTTTCTGTGCGCTGGCGATTCGTGATGGCGTTGTGCCACCGACAATTAATTTAGATGACCCAGAAGATGCGGTTGGTAATTTTGATTTGGTGCCACATGTGGCCAAAGAACGCCAGGTTGATGTTGCGTTAAGTAATTCGTTTGGCTTTGGTGGAACAAATGCATCGGTTGTTCTGAAGAAAATTAAATAAAATAATTTATCTATGGTGAAAAATGCCGGCGTATGTATGTTTTTGTATATTACGCCGGTATTTTTGTTGTTTTTTTTCTTGTGCTAGGGATTTGTTTTTGTATGGAATGCTTTTATTTGTTATGATATAATTTATGGTGCGTGGGGGTTCCGCGCTGGGCTTAAACACCTATGTAAGTCGCGTCGGGAATGACGTAAAACTCCAATTGCTGGTAGCAGTGGTTGGAGTGTGTGGAATATATTGAATAACACACGCTAGATCGATTTACCTAGTGTTTAAACTCCAACCACCATATTTTTGGTGGTATTTAATTAAAAAAGAGAGAGGGGGATAAAGTCATGAAAAAATTAGCGAGTTTATTAATGTTGCCATTGCTGTTGGCTGGGTGTGATTCAAAACCAGTGGTCGAGACGTATGTTTCTGCATGTTGTAGCATGGAAGAAAAGTATGGGCTTATGAAGTTGTCTGTCTGGGAAGACAAGATGGTTTTAAATGTTAAGGGCGAAGATGTTTTATTAAAGGACGGGAATTTTGATGGAAAGCGCCAGCCTTCTGATATGTATTGGCTTGATATGACGGGGGTGATTCCAAGTACCCAGGAAAAGATTTCTGTTTCTATGCATTATGATGTACAGAAAGGGCTTTTGGAGGTGAATAGTATTTCTGAGGGGGGTGTTGGTTACAGTATGAATACCTTTTATCCGATTAAATTAAAGGGGTATGTGGCACCAAATGAAACGGAAAGTTGTGTGCAACAGATTCAAAATATTGTGATATTAGAAGGAGATAGCGATCTTTATGTTCAGCAAGAATGTCGTGTGTGGGCATCACGTGAATCAAAAGCGTTGGGTGTGTCTGAACAGCCGTGTTATCCTTCTTATACCAAGATCCCGGTGCAGGATGCGATTTTAATTACGGAAAATTGGAATCCAGAAATTTTTAAGAAATATTCGCTTTCAGATAATGATGCGGTATTGGACGAACATGAAAAAGATGCATGTGATGTGTTAAAGCGTTTAAAGGCATATATTGCAGATAAAGGTTATGACAAGCCAAAGGAAAAATTTGCAGATGAAATTGGATGTGATACACCTGTTAAGGTAGTAGAGTTGGGCACAGATCAATTGTCTGATAATAATTATGAATATTTTGTTTTGAATATTTGTGAAAATGGTCGTCATACTGTGGCTAGGATAAACTGGGTTTATTCCTTTGACAGGGTAATGGAAAAAGAAGAGCTGTTGCCTGTTCGAGAGGTTGTACGTAATGGGCATACAGAGTATTCAACATATGATGTGGCACCGTACGATTGGTTTGCCGTCACACATTTTTCAGATACGGATGAATATGTTGTTCGTTTGAATGATGCGGAAAAGGTTGTACCATTAGAAAAATTGAATGGTTTTCAAAAACATAATTACTGTGCGCATCAGATATATATGAAATCTCGTATCGCTGCGGATGGTGCAGTTGAGGTTAAGGATGGTAAAGAATATGTCACTTTGACGCAACAGCAGGCATTGGATATTTCCAAAAATTGGGATTATAATAATATGCGCTTGTATCATACGGGCGATCAACAGCACGAGAAAGATGCGTGCGATGTTCTGGAGCGTTTGGATTATTTTGTTAGAAATTTAGGCAAAGAAAGCCAGAAGGCAAAGAACGAATAAAAAATAATCCCGCCGATTGGCGGGTGTTTTTTTATTTCTGATTTTCTTTCAGACGATAAATCATATTAAACAATTGTGCAGAATTATCTGTTGTTTTCAGTTTGCCAGAAATACGCATTTCAGCCATTTCTACGATGTTAAAGAATTTTTTTGACCGCCAACGCGTAATAAAACGATTCATGTCGCTTTGGCGTTTGTCCAGTGCACTGCCAACTTCACTTTTTGTTTGATAGGTTAATAGATTTGTTTCGAATTCTGTTGGTTTACAGTTTATGCTGTAAGTTGTCTTGGTGGATAACTTGATTTGGCCATAATGTTTTTTTGTGAATATTTTGTCTTCTCTGTAAATGCGACCGTCTGACATTGGGGATGCACTGGCACTTTGAAGTTTTTCTGGTGCTTTTTTTATAGCGTGAATTGTCAAGCTGTATGGTTGTTTACCTAATACGTTTGTTGTAAATATGTATGTTATTTCTGAATCCGTGTTTTTTGCGGTGACGGTTGTGTTTTGGTCTGTGATAAACGCGGTTGCAATATCATAGATGTTGTTAATTTCATAATTTGCCATTTCTTTTTGTCCTTTGGTTTTGTTTTTAATTACTTATACTTTATATATAGTACGCAAATAAAATTTGTCAAGCAGGCTGCGTGAAAATAATCCCGCCGGTTGGCGGGTGTTTTTATTTATTTTTTTTTAGCGGGTGCGGAATTTTGCCTGTTGGTTACGGGCGGGTACCAGTGTACGCAATTGCTGGTATGATAATTTTAAATCCTGATTCAGATTTGCGCGTGATTGTGCCTGATATGCGCGCACCAGATCGCGAACTGTTTTTACATTGTCAAAATATTTTTCTTGGATTGGTGTATTTAGCATTTCTTGCAATTCTGATACGATATCCAGAATTGCCATTGGGCCCATATGTTCAAACAGGTTTGTGTTTTGTTTAATTTGTGATGCAGGCATATAGCCTTTTTTTACGATTATGTTTTTTACAATTTCATATGTTGTCATATTTTTTCCTGTGGTTTGTTGTATATAAAATATGCTGTATAAAATTTTGTTTGTCAATAGGGCTGTTTTTGTTGTTTGCAAATTATTTTTTATTTGTAATAATTTTATGGTTATGCCCAGGATAAGAAAATTTTTTCCAACGCGTGTTTTAATTCAAATGATTGTGGCGCCGGTATTAATTATTGTGTGCGCAATCGTTTATATGTTTATGTTGCATTCAACGGTGCGTGCGCCGGTTGTATTTAATATTAATCGTGGGGATACTGTATCGGGGGTTGCGAATCGCTTGGTGCGGCAAAAGTTAATCGATTCGGACCAGGTGTTTAAAACATCTGTACGGCTGATGGGTGGAAAAATCCAAAGTGGGCAATATGATATTCCAAATGGTGCCAGTGCATGGCGTATTGCAGATATGTTTGCAAATGGTCGGGTTGCATCAACAACAATTGTTATTCCCGAAGGGTTGACTGTTCAGCAAATAAAAAAACTGTTGTTGCAATCTGCGACCTTAACGGGTGCGGTTGAATGCGCTGCGGGAAAATTGGATCCAGTGTGCAATTTAAAAGATGGTCAGGTTTTTCCAGATACATATACTGTGGCCCGTGGTACGCCCAGGTTAGCAGTTTTGGAATTGGCGCGAAAAAAAATGAAGGGGATTGAGGAGGCTTGGAATCGTACCAGTCGCAGATTGCCAAAACCTTTGAAATCGTGGAATGAGGTTATAACCCTGGCATCGATTGTTCAAAAAGAAACGCCGTTGGCGCGTGAAATGCCAATTGTGGCCAGTGTTTATCTGAACCGTTTGAACAAGGGGATGCGTTTGCAGGCCGATCCAACAGTGGTTTATGCACTGACAAATGGTTTGGGGGATATGCAGGGGGCGCCATTGTTGCGTGGACATTTGAAGATGGAAAGCCCATATAACACATATCGGAACAAGGGACTGCCGCCGGCACCGATTGCCAATGTGGGGCAGGGGGCGATTCGTGCGGTTCTTAACCCGGCGGAAACAAATTTTTTGTTCTTTGTTGCGGATGGGCGTGGTGGACACAGGTTTTCGCGTGATTATGAAGAGCACAAGAAGAATCATGCGGATTGGCGAAAAATAAAAAACAAGACTCGTTAGTGTCTTGATTGCTAGGTTATGGGTTGGATTACGTTCCTGTTTATCTGTTTTTTTATATCGTTTAAAATTACCTTGCGAAAGAAAGGGGTTTGATATGAAAAAAATATCATGTTTTTTTATTGGTGTGCTGGGGGTGACAATTGGTGGTGCGGATGCGGCGAATGTGATAAATGGTAATCCGTTGTATAATCCGGCTGCTGGGCGGTTTTATAATATTTTGCAACCTGTTGAATTTGATACTAAGTTCGAGCGTTTTGTTATGGCGGATGAATTGGGGTATGGTATTTCTGATGCGTTCGCAATTCATGTTGCGACCAGCGGTTCGTATGATTCATCAGATCACCCGGAATTTGGTAAATGGTCATGGAATGATTTAGAATTTGGCTTTGATTGGGATTTGTGGAACAAAGGTCAGCGTCATGCCGAGGTCTATGGTGATGTAAAGCAGGTGTATAACACCAAGGATAATTTGCAGACAGTCGCATATAATTGGACAGCGGGGGCGCGTGTTGGGCGCATGACAGACAATTGGACGGTTGTTGGGATTGTTCAGGTTGACTATTTAAATGATGATTTGCCACAGGATACCTTTGATGCGTGGGCGATGACGGTTGGTATGCAGGGGCAGTATATATTGAATCAAAATTGGAATGTTGTGGGGGAAATGCTGTTCGATTTTGATTTGTTTGATAAATACTATGATGGTGAACGGTTGCGGCTTGGTGTTGGGGTAAATTATAATATTGATGCGACCAAGTATATAGGCGTATATACATCTAAGGATGTTGTACATGGTTTTAACAAAGCCCCGATGAAGTTTGGGGTGGTTTTTGCGGCAGACTTTTGAATAATATGCCCGCCAAATGGCGGGTTTTTAGGTTGGTTTGTACACGGTTTGATTTTGTCAATTTTGCAATTTCTCTAAAATCCTAAAAATACGCGTATTTCAAGCGTTTTTGTTGAGATTGTTTCCTAGATTTTTCTTGACAATTTGGGGGCGGGTGATTATAGTATGTTCGCTTTCCGTGTAATTAAGGAGAGTAAGATACACAGGAAACCGCCTAAGAATTCAGGGTTATAATCCGGCACAAGTCGTTGAAATAAGTCTGATAAGGTGGCTTTTGTGCAGAGTAAAACAGGTAGAAAGAAACAAAGAGATTTTGAATGCCAACAGTAAACCAACTGATTCGGAAACCTCGTAAAAAAGTCGCGGTAAAAAGTACTGCGCCTGACATGATGGAAAACCCACAGAAACGTGGTGTTTGCACACGTGTTTATACGACAACACCGAAAAAACCTAATTCGGCGCAGCGTAAGGTTGCCCGTGTGAAACTGGCGAACGGCCGCGAAGTAACTGCTTATATTCCAGGTGAAGGTCATAACCTGCAGGAACATAGTGTTGTTATGATTCGTGGTGGTCGTGTAAAGGACTTGCCTGGTGTGAAGTATCATATTATCCGTGGTGTATTAGATACCAAGGGTGTTGATGCAAGAAAGCAGGGGCGTTCTTTGTATGGTGCCAAAACAAAGAAATAATTAAGTTAACCGCACGCATATAATGTGCGTGAGTAATCTGTTTAATAACAGGTGAAGTGACAAAAGGAAAAAATAAAATGTCAAGACGTAAGGCTGCAACAAAACGTGAAATCTTGCCAGATTCCAAGTATAATAATCTGGTTGTTGCAAAATTTATTAATAATGTTATGTGGGATGGTAAAAAAGAAGTTGCCGAAAATATCGTATATGGCGCAATGGATAAGTTGAAAGCATTGGCCAAAGACGGTAAAAATGAATTGGATTTGTTTTTAGAGGCGATTGATGCGTTGAAGCCATCTGTAGAAGTAAAAGGTCGCCGTGTTGGTGGTGCGACATATCAGGTTCCATGTGATGTTCGCGCTTCGCGTCAGCAGACATTGGCAATTCGTTGGGCGATTATGTTCGCGCGTAAACGTGGTGAACGTAATATGACGGATCGCGTATTTGCAGAATTGCGTGATGCCTTGAATGGTCAGGGTGGCGCGTTCAAAAAGAAATTGGATACACACAGAATGGCAGAAGCAAACAAGGCGTTTGCTCACTTCCGTTGGTAATAAACACAAAGGCAAAGGAAAGATACAATGTCAGTCGGAAAAACCGCACCTTTACATATGTACCGCAATATCGGCATTATGGCCCATATTGACGCGGGTAAAACAACAACTTCTGAACGTATCTTGTTCTATACGGGTAAAACATACAAAATTGGTGAAGTGCACGATGGTGGCGCAACCATGGACTGGATGGCCCAGGAACAGGAACGTGGTATTACAATTACGTCCGCGGCAACGACATGCTTCTGGCGTGATCATCGTATTAACTTGATTGATACACCGGGGCACGTGGACTTTACAATGGAAGTAGAACGTTCTTTGCGCGTGTTGGACGGTGCTGTTGCGGTTTTTGAATCTGTATCTGGTGTTCAGCCTCAAACAGAAACAGTGTGGCGTCAGGCAGACCGTTATGCGGTTCCACGTATTTGCTTTATTAATAAGATGGACCGTATTGGGGGGAATTTCTTCCGTTGTGTCGATATGATCCGTGAACGTTTGGGGGCAAATCCGCTGGTTGTGAATTTCCCAATTGGCGCAGAATCAGATTTTCGTGGTGTGGTCGATGTTATCGAAATGCGTGCAATCGTTTGGGAAGATGATATGGGTAAAGAGCCTAAAATCACAGAAATCCCAGAAGATTTGAAAGCAAAGGCTCAAGAATTGCACGAAAAGCTGATTGAAGAAGTTGTAACCTTGGATGATGAAATTATGGAAGCGTACATGGAAGGTAATGCACCAGATGTTGCGACCATCAAAAAATTAATCCGCAAGGGTACAATTGGTCAGAACTTTAACCCAGTATTGTGTGGTACAGCATTTAAGAACAAGGGTGTTCAGCCATTGTTGGATGCTATTGTTGACTATTTGCCAAGTCCATTGGATGTTCCTGCGATTGCTGGTACAAAAATGGATGGTGAAACAGCTGATGAACGTAAACCAGATGTTAAAGAACCGTTCAGTGCATTGGCGTTTAAGGTTGCAAATGATCCGTTCGTGGGTAATTTGATGTTTATCCGTATTTATTCGGGTAAATTGGTATCTGGGTCTTATATTTATAATGCTAATCGTGATAAACGTGAACGCGTTGGTCGTATGTTGTTGATGCATTCTAATAATCGTGAAGAAATCAAGGAAGCGTCAGCAGGTGACATTATTACATTAGTTGGTATGAAAGAAACAATTACTGGCGACACTTTGTGTGATGAATCGAATCCAATCTTGTTGGAATCTATTCATGTTCCAGAACCTGTTATGAGCATTGCAGTTGAACCAAAAACCAAGGCTGATATTGAAAAGATGTCTTTGGGGCTGCAGGCGTTGGCAAAAGAAGATCCTTCTTTCCGCGTATCTGTTGACGAAGAATCAGGTCAAACAATTCTGTCAGGTGTTGGTGAATTGCATTTGGAAATTTTGGTTGACCGCTTGTTGCGTGAATTCAAGGTTGATGTTAATGTTGGTGAACCACGTATTGCATATCGTGAAACATTCCGTAAACCAATTACAGAAGAATACACACACAAGAAACAGTCAGGTGGTTCGGGTCAATATGCCCAGGTTAAGATTGAATTCGAACCGTTAGAACCAGGTAAGGGGTATGAATTTGAAAATAAAATCGTCGGTGGTGCGATTCCAAAAGAATATATCCCAGGTGTAGAAAAAGGTTTGAAGATAGCACAGCAGACAGGTGTTCTGATTGGCTATCCAACAGTAGATTTCAAGGCAACATTGGTAGATGGTAAGTATCATGAAGTTGACTCTAATGTATTGTGCTTTGAAATTGCGGCGCGTGCATGCTTCCGCGAAGCGATGAAGAAAGCTGCGCCAAAATTGCTGGAACCGATTATGAAGCTTTCGGTTAATACACCGGAAGAATACGTCGGTGACATCATTGGGGACTTGAACAGTCGTCGTGGACAAATCAATGGTATCGAAACACAGTTTGGTAACCAGTTGATTTCAGCATTCGTTCCATTGGCAAATCTGTTTGGGTACGTAAAGACATTGCGTTCTTTGTCGCAGGGGCGTGCAAATCCATATATGGAATTGTCACACTATGACGAAGTCCCGACAAACGTTGCTGACGAAGTAATCAAGAAGCTGACGAAATAATTAATAAGAAGTTTACAAAAAACTAACAAGCAAGCCTAAGGAGAAAACTAATGGCAAAAGAAAAGTATGTAAGAAGCAAACCGCATGTCAATATCGGTACAATTGGTCACGTTGACCATGGTAAAACAACATTGACTGCTGCTATCGTTCACCACTATGGTGTTGGTGCCGATGCAAACAAGGGTGTTGACCAGATTGACAATGCACCAGAAGAAAAACAGCGTGGTATTACAATTAACACTGCACACGTTGAATACGAAACAGCAGAACGTCACTATGCGCACGTTGACTGCCCAGGGCACGCGGACTATGTTAAAAACATGATTACTGGTGCTGCTCAGATGGACGGTGCTATCTTGGTGGTTGCTGCGACAGACGGCCCAATGCCACAGACACGTGAACACATCTTGTTGGCACGTCAGGTTGGTATTCCACGTATCGTCGTGTTCTTGAACAAATGTGACTTGGCAAACGATGCTGAATTGTTGGAATTGGTTGAAATGGAAATCCGTGAATTGTTGTCTGCAAATGACTTTGACGGTGACAATGCTCCAATCATCCGTGGTTCAGCTGTATCTGCAGTAGAAGATAAAAATGACGGTTTGGGTAAAGAAGCAATTGATGCTTTGTTGAAAGCATGCGACGAATACATCCCAATGCCAGAACGTCCAGTTGATAAACCATTCTTGATGCCAATTGAAGACGTGTTCTCGATCACAGGTCGTGGTACAGTGGTTACAGGTCGTGTAGAATCAGGTGTTATCAAAGTTGGTGACGAATGTGAAATCGTTGGTCTGCGTCCAACACAGAAAACAACAGTAACTGGCGTTGAAATGTTCCGCAAATTGTTGGATCAGGGCGAAGCCGGTGATAACGTAGGTCTGTTGTTGCGTGGTACAAAGAAAGAAGATGTAGAACGCGGTCAGATTATCTGCAAACCAGGTTCTATTACACCACACACAGAATTTGAAGCTGAAGTTTATATTTTGACAAAAGAAGAAGGTGGCCGTCATACAGCGTTCTTTAGCAACTATCGTCCACAGTTCTACTTCAGCACAACAGACGTAACAGGTACAATCACATTGCCTGCAGACAAAGAAATGGTTCTGCCAGGTGACAACGTTCGTATCTCAGTGCAGTTGATTGCACCAATTGCTATGGACGAAGGGCGTCGTTTTGCTATCCGTGAAGGCGGACGCACAGTTGGCGCAGGTGTTGTATCCAAAATCATTAAATAATTAAACAATCTTGGGCGGTGTAACTGAACAAATAAGCGTCAGTGATTACCGCCCAGATAAATATAAGGAAAACGGTAATGGTACCAACATCAAAAATTCGTATCAAGTTGACAGCGTTTGACCATCGTATCTTGATGGAATCGGTTGAAGAAATCGTAAAAACAGCAAAACGTACAGGCGCAGAAGTTGTCGGCCCAGTTCGTTTGCCAACTTTGATTCAGAAATTTACAGTCAACCGTTCACCACACGTTGATAAAAAATCACGTGAACAGTTCGAAATCCGCAATCATAAAGCGGTGGTCGATATTGTTAATCCAACCCCTCAGACAGTAGATGCCTTGATGAAGTTGGATTTGGCATCAGGTGTTGATGTAAAAATTAAATTGTAAACAAAATTAAATAAACGGCTAGTGTTGGGAAAAGATGTCTTGAAACCAACCAACTAGCATAAAAAAAGGCATAAAAAAATGAAACGTAGCGGATTAATTACAACAAAAATTGGAATGACGCGTCTGTATGATGATGGCGGGGTTGCACATCCAGTAACTGTTTTGGCGGTTGGTGATTGCACTGTCATTGGAAATCGCACGCAGGAAAAGAACGGTTATGTTGCAAACATTTTGGGTTTGCGCGAAGCCAAGGCAAAACACGTTGCAAAACCACAATTGGTCGCAGCAGAAAAAGCGGGCGTAAAACCGTATCGCAAGGTTGTAGAATTCCGTGTGTCAGATGATTGTGTTATCCCAGTTGGGACACAGTTGGTGGCATCTCATTTTGTTGCCGGTCAATTCGTTGACGTCCAAGCAACAAGCAAGGGTAAAGGATTCCAGGGTGCAATGAAACGTCATAACTTTGGCGGTAAAGAAGCAACCCACGGTGTTTTGAAAGCACATCGTTCCATCGGTGGTACTGGTATGCGTGAATGGCCAGGCCGCGTTTTGAAAGGTAAGAAGATGGCTGGACAGATGGGTAATGAAATTGTCACTGTTCAGAATTTGAAAGTGTTCGGCACAGACGAAGCAGATAATTTGATCTTCGTAGAAGGCGCTGTCCCAGGTGCAAATGGTACATTTGTTCTGGTTACAGATGCAATCAAAAAAGAACACAAGGATTTACCAGTTCCAACAGTTGCAGCGAAAGCAGAAGTAGCGGCAGTTGAAGCTGAAACAGCAACCGAAACAGAAGCTGTGGCGGAATAATAAGTTAACAGCAAGAGTGAGGTAATTAAAATGCAATTAGATATTATTAATTTTGATGGAAAGAAAGTTGGTTCAGTTGAACTGGAGAGCAGTATCTTTGGTTTGGAACCACGTGCAGATATTTTGCACCGCGTTGTTACTTGGCAACGTGCAAAACAGCGCGCAGGCACACATGCAGTAAAATCTGTATCAGAAGTTGCCGGCAGTGGTAAGAAAGCATTTAAACAGAAAAAGACAGGTAATGCACGTCAGGGTGAAAGATATAATGTTCACATGCGTGGCGGTGGCGTTGTTCATGGGCCAGTTGTTCGTGATCACAGCATCGATTTGCCAAAGAAAATCCGTAGCCTGGGTTTGAAAATGGCATTGTCTTCAAAGGCAAAAGATGGCAGCTTGATTATTATTGATTCTGAAAAATTAGAAGCAGCAAAAACAAACGCGTTTGCGAAACAGTTGAAAAAATTGGATATTGCATCTGCTTTGTTCGTAGGTGCGGCTGATTTGGATGAAAACTTTAAGAAATCTGCAGCTAATATCGCGAATATTGATGTTTTGCCAACAATCGGTTTGAATGTTTTGGATATCTTGAAACATGAAAAATTGGTTTTGACAGCAGACGCAGTCAAAGCGGTTGAAGCAAGATTGGCGTAATTTTATAAGAATTGAAGGTAGACAAAATGGCAGAAAAAAAAGTTACAGCAGAGAAAAAAGTCGTTGCGACAGCCGGTATTTATGATATACTGCGTCGTCCGATTATCTCGGAAAAGGCAGCAAAACTGTCTGAAAGTAATGGTGTAGCATTTGAAGTTGCTGTGCAGGCAACCAAAGAAGATGTGGCACGTGCAGTTGAGGCTATCTATGGTGTAAAACCATCTAAGGTGAACATCGTAGTCACAAAAGGTAAAGTGAAAACTTTCCGTGGTCGCAGCACAGGTACACAGCGCACTGTAAAAAAAGCATATGTATCTTTGCCGGCAGATGCGAAACTAGATTTGTCAGCAAATATATAGTATAATAAACGGCCCTGGCAGAGAACCCAAATATAAGGATGCTAGTGTCAGGGTTTAGAAAAAGGATAAAAAAATGGCATTGAAGCATTATAAGCCAACAACACCAGGTACACGCGGATTGACCCAGGTTGATCGCAGTGAATTACACCGTGGTGCGCCAGAAAAGGCATTGACAGTTGGCCTGAAGTCCAAAGGTGGACGCAATAATTTTGGTCATGTGACTGTTCCACACCAGGGTGGGGGACACAAACGTAAATATCGTTTGATTGACTTTAAACGTAAAAAGATGGATGTTCCTGCGACAGTTGTTCGTTTGGAATATGACCCAAACCGTACCGCATTTATTGCATTGATTGAATATACAGACGGTATGCGTTCTTATATTTTGGCACCACGTGATTTGAAAGCGGGTGATGTTGTTATCGCGGCGGCACATGCCGATATTAAGCCGGGTAACGCAATGCCATTAAAGAATATGCCAATCGGTACAATCGTTCATAACGTTGAATTGAAACCAGGTGCAGGTGGTCAATTGGCACGCAGTGCAGGTTGCTATGCACAGTTAATGGGTAAAGATGGCGTTTATGCACAGATTAAAATGAACAGCGGTGAGTTGCGTAAAGTTCATTCCGAATGTTTGGCAACAGTTGGCAGCGTATCTAATCCAGATCAGCGCAATGTCAACTTGGGTAAAGCAGGTCGCGCACGTTGGTTGGGTATTCGCCCATCAGTTCGCGGTATGGCGATGAACCCAGTAGATCACCCAATGGGTGGTGGTAATGGTCATTCTAAGGGCCACGAACCGGTATCACGTACAGGTATTCCAGCCAAGGGATATCGTACCCGTAGCAATAAACGTACTGCTAAGATGATTATTCGCAGCAGACATTTGGCGAAAAAGAAATAATAAGAAATAAACGGAGTAAATGATGTCTCGTTCAGTATGGAAAGGTCCTTATGTTCATCCTTCTGTTTTGAAAAAAACAGCAAAGGCGATTGAAAATGATGACCGTAAACCAATTAAAACATGGTCTCGTGGTAGTACAATTATACCACAGATGGTTGGGTTGACATTTGAAGTACACAATGGTAATAAATTTATCCCTGTTTCAATCGTAGAAGATATGATTGGACACAAATTGGGTGAATTTGCACCAACACGTACATTTAAGGGTCATGCCGCTAATAAAAAAGCCGCAGCAGGCAAAAAATAATATAAGGTAAGTAGTTATGACAACGACAAGATATGGAATTAAAGAAAATCAGGTTCGCGCATTCAATAAAATGATTCGCGTTAGCCATCAGAAGCTGAATCTGGTATGCGATTTGGTTCGTGGTTTACCAGTAGAACGCGCTGTTGATGTCTTGAAATTTTCAAAGAAACGCGTTGCTGGCGAAGTGCTGAAAACTTTGTTGTCTGCGGTTGCAAATGCAGAACACAACAAAAAGTTACCAGTTGATACTTTGTTCGTCAAAGAAATTTGGTGTGGCAAAGCGTTGACAATGAAGCGCATTATGGCCGGCCCACGTGGCAGTGCGCGTCCAATTCTGAAACCTTTCTCAAATTTGACAATCGTTTTGGAATCAGGCGTGGCGCCTTCTAAGAAAAAAGTAAAAAAAGAAACAGCAAAATAAGGTAGTAAGTGTGGGGCGGTATGGAATGAATATTCCTGAATAAAGCCATAAGGCTTCAAGAACGCCCCTGCTAAATTTAAGGAAAAAAGAAATGGGACAGAAAGTATCACCAATTTCATTGCGCGAATTTATTAATAAGATTACAGATTCACGCTGGATTGCAGGTAAAAAAGATTATGCAGCCCTGTTGGCAGAAGATGTTAAAATTCGCAAATTTATTGAAAAGAAGTTAAAGAAAGCCGGATTGGCCAAGGTTGTTATTGAACGCTTTGCCAAAAAGGTGGTTGTGACGATTCATACCAGCAGACCTGGTATGATTATTGGTAAGAACGGTGCTGATATCGAAACATTGCGTAATGATATCAAAAAATTGGTTAAGAATGACCAAGTTGTCGTAAATATTTACGAAGTTCGCCGTCCAGACCTGAATGCGCAATTGGTTGCGCAGAATATTGCCCAGCAAATCGAAGGTCGTGTTTCATTTAAACGCGCGATGAAGAAGGCTGTGCAGAATGCTCAAAAAGCAGGTGCCCAGGGTATCAAAGTTATGTGCAGTGGGCGTTTGAATGGTGCTGAAATCGCACGTAGCGAACAAATCCGCGAAGGTCGTATCCCATTGCATACATTGCGTGCAGATATTGACTATGCGTCAATTCAGGCAAAAACAACATATGGTGTTATCGGCGTTAAAGTTTGGATCTACACAGGTGATGTTGTTAATAAAGATAAATTAGCATCTGAAATGGCGCGTCCGACAGAATATGCCGGTTCAAGCGAAAGAAAGCACAAATAATAATTGAACGATTATTAAATTGAAGGATTTGTATTATGTTAATGCCAAAGAAAACAAAATTTCGCAAACAGCACAAAGGCCGTATTCACGGTGTTGCGAAAGGTGGCAGTGAATTGGCATTCGGTTCTTTTGGACTGAAGGCAATGTCACCAGAACGTGTCACAGCGCGTCAAATTGAAGCAGCGCGTCGTGCAATCACACGTCATATGCGTCGTATGGGTAAACTGTGGATTCGTATTTTCCCAGATGTTCCTGTGACCAAGAAACCAGCCGAAGTTCGTATGGGTAAAGGTAAGGGTGCAGTTGAATACTGGATCTGTCGTGTTAAACCAGGTCGTATTATGTTCGAATTAGATGGTGTTAAACCAGAAGTTGCATACGAAGCGTTTGCATTGGCGGCGGCAAAACTGCCAGTGAAAACAAAAGTTGTTGAACGTAAAGTTAACTAAGATAAATTGCAATCCCGGGGCCTGCCCCGGGGCAAGGCAAAAAAGGTAGCTAAAAATGGCAGAAAAGAAAGTTGAAACAGAATTGACGATGGAAGCATTGGAAAGCAAGTTGACTGATCTGAAAAAAGAACAGATGAATCAGCGTTTCCAGCATGCTGCAGGTCAGATGCCAAAAACACATGTTATGCGTCAGACCCGTCGTGAAATTGCACGTGTGAAAACAAAGTTGAACGCGGCAAAAAAATAAAAATTGCTGATTTTTGTTGATATTTCTAAAAATTTAGATAATATAGGCAGGGTCAGAAAAGTAAAAACAAGGATTTAATCCGTGGATTTTATGCGTAAAAATTGATGTTTTTGTCGTAAAATCTGTGGGTTAGACAAACAGTATAAGGACAGAAGTTATGCCAAGACGTATACTGCAAGGAACAGTTGTTAGTACAGCAAACGACAAAACAGTTGTCGTAGAAGTGGAACGTCGTTTCCGCCATCCGCTGTATGGTAAGTTCGTTAAGCAGAACAAAAAGTACAAAGCGCACGATGAAAACAATGAATATAAAATTGGTGAAATCGTTGCGATTGAAGAACATCGTCCAATCTCTAAGACTAAGTCTTGGGTTGTTAAGGGGCGCGTTGGTGTTTCCAAAGACGATGCAGTAGAAGTAGTTGACTAATAATCAACAGGTTCTTTGAGGTCGGTTCGGGAAAAGTATTAGGCGACAGTCGGAACCTATAACAAAGCGGTTGGGGATTGCCCAGCCTGCAGGAAAAGGATTAAAGTTATGATTCAAAATGAAACAGTTATGACAGTTGCAGATAACAGTGGTGCGCGTAAAGCAATGTGCATCAAGGTTTTGGGCGGTTCACATCGTCGCTATGCAACCGTTGGCGACAAAATCGTTGTTGCTATTAAAGAAGCCATTCCACGTGGTAAAGTTCAAAAAGGTACAGTACAACGCGCAATTATCGTTCGTACAAAGTTCCCTGTGAAACGTCCAGACGGTTCAATCATCCGTTTTGATGATAATGCAGTTGTTTTGATTAATAAAAACAACTTTGAACCAATTGGAACACGTATCTTTGGGCCGATTGCCCGTGAAGTTCGTCGTAAATACGATGTTCAGAAAATCGTGTCTTTGGCACCGGAAGTAATCTAAATAACAGATGGAAGGTCATAAAATGAAAATTAAAACAGGCGACGAAGTCGTAGTTATTTCGGGAAAATACAAAGGCGTCAAAGGTAAAGTACTGGAAGCACGCCCAGCAGAAGAACGTGTTGTTGTTGAAGGTGTTAATCGTCGTAAATGGCACATCAAACCAACACAGGAACAGCCAGGTCATATCATTGATCGCGAAGCGCCGATTCATGTATCCAATGTTGCGATTGTTGATCCAAAAACAAAGAAAGCAACACGCGTTGGCTACAAAGTAGAAGCGGGTAAGAAAGTTCGCGTTGCAAAAAAATCTGGTGCGGAAATATAATAATTAGGAAAATTGTTGCCCGCTGTTACGGGAAACTCAACATTAAGGATAAAAGAAATGCAAAGCAGATTGCGTGAAATTTATGAAAAAGAAATTGTGCCAGAATTAATTAAAGAATTCGGCTACAAGAATGCGTTGGCAGTTCCAAAACTGACCAAGATTGTTTTGAATATGGGTGTTGGCGAAGCTGTGTCTGATAAAAAGAAATTGGATGCTGCTGTTGCAGATTTGACAGCCATTGCAGCCCAAAAGGCGATTAAAACACGTGCAAAGAAGTCTATTGCTACATATCGTTTGCGCGAAGGTCAGGAAATTGGTACAAAGGTGACTTTGCGTGGTAAACGCATGTATGATTTCTTGGATAAATTGATTACAGTTGCACTGCCACGTGTAAAAGACTTCCGTGGGTTGTCAAAGTCAAAGTTTGACGGTCGTGGAAACTATGCGTTTGGTGTTAAAGAACATTTAATCTTCCCAGAAATTTCTGTTGATAAGATTGATGCCATTCGTGGTATGGATATTGTTATTGCTACTACGGCAAAAACAGATGATGAAGCACGTGCATTGCTGACTAAAATCGGCTTGCCATTGGTTTTGAAATAATTAACAAAGGTTGAAAGAAAATGGCTAAATTAGCGTTAATCAATAAACAACATAAACGTGAAAAGCTGGTTGCGCAGTATGCAAAAAAGCGTGAAACTATCAAGGCTAAAATGTCTGTAAATGCGACACCAGAAGAAAGAATTGATGCAATGAAAAAGTTGGCAAAATTGCCACGCAATGCAAACCCAACACGTTTGCGTAATCGTTGCAGTGTGACAGGTCGTTCACGTGGATTCTCACGACTGTTCGGTCTGTGCCGTCAGCAGGTTCGTACAATGGCAAGCGAAGGTAAACTGCCAGGCGTACGCAAATCAAGCTGGTAAAATAACAAAAGCCCAACTGTGGACAATGCAGTTGTAGAAAACAGTGTGGGGCATTTGCCCCATGACGTTAAGGAGTAAAAAAGATGTCACTATCACACCCAATCGGCGATATGGTTACCCGCATCCGTAATGGTCAAAATGCAGGTAAAGAAACAATCGTCGTTCCAAACAGCAAATTGCGTGCAGCAGTTTTGTCTGTATTAAAAGAAGAAGGTTTTATTGCAGATTTTCGTATCGATGCAATTGACGAACATCGTTCAAATTTGGTCGTTGAATTGAAGTATGTTGGCGGAAATGGTGCAATTCAGGAAATTTCCGTTGTATCTAAGCCGGGACGCCGTGTCTATTCAGGCAGCGCAAAAATGCCAAAGGTTTTAAATGGCTTGGGTATTGCGATTGTATCTACACCAAATGGCGTAATGACAGACCACAAAGCACGTTTGATGAACGTTGGTGGTGAAGTATTGTGCAAGGTTATCTAAACAAGCGAGGATTAAGTTATGTCACGTGCAGGAAAATATCCAGTTAAACTGAGTGATGGCGTCACTGTCGCAATTGCAGACAACGCCGTAGTGGTTAAAGGCCCAAAGGGTGAACTGAAATTACCATTGGACACAAAAAATGCTGGCTTGGTAGATATTATTATTGAAGAAGGTCAGGTTGTTATCAATCCAAAGGATGCAGAAGAAAAGCAGTCTCGTACAATGTGGGGCACAATGGCACGCAATGTTCGTAATGCTGTTGAAGGTGTATCTAAGGGATTTGAAAAGCCAATGTATATGAAAGGTGTTGGTTATAAAGCATCTGTTAAAGGTTCACAGTTGGTTTTGGTTGCAGGTTATTCACATGATGTTATCATGGACATTCCAGCGGGTTTGACCGTTGAAATGGGGGCAACACCAACAGAATTTACTGTTAAAGGTATGGATAAATGCTTGGTCGGTCAGTTTGCAGACAAGATTCACAAGGTTCGCAAGGCAGATCCATACAAGGGTAAAGGCATCTTCTATAAGGGCGAAAGAATCCGCCGCAAAGAAGGTAAGAAGAAATAATAGTTAAAACTTAGGGAAGTGTATGTATGTCGGCACAGAAAAATGATTTTGCGTTGAAAACGCATGAAGCGTGGAAAAAGTTGGTATTAAAATTTTATTGGATACTGGCGTATGCAGGTGATTGTTTGTCTGGGGCGAAACATAGTGCAGTTGCCAAGTTTGGACGTAATAACCAAAAGCAAAAATGATTTCCGCTGTTACGGGAATTGGAAAAAAGGAAAAATAAAATGTTAAGACATTTGAATTCAGAAGAAAGACGTACTTTGGCGAATCGCGGTGCGTTGAAAAGAAAAAATCCTGGCAAGATTCGTTTGTCAGTTTTCCGTTCTGGACGCCATATTGAAGTTCAGGCAATTGATGACACAAAAGGTCACACCATTTGCGCAGCTTCTTCAAAAGAAAAAGCATTTGCAGGCAAAGGTTGGAATATTGCAGGGGCAGAATTGGTTGGTAAAGCATTTGCAGAACGCGTAGTGGCTGCAAAAATTGCTGACAATTGTTATTTTGATCGTGGTGGTTATCGCTATCATGGTCGTGTAAAGGCACTGTGCGAAGCAATCCGCGCGGGTGGCGTTAGAATATAATTTGAATAAGACGGAGTATTATAATGGCACGTTTTGATGATAAAAAATTGCAGACGGATAATTTGGTAGATAAATTAGTTTCTATCAACCGCGTATCAAAGACTGTTAAGGGCGGTCGCAATATGTCTTTCTCGGCCTTGGTTGTGGTCGGTGACAAAGCAGGTCGCGTAGGTTTTGGTAAGGGTAAGGCCTTGGAAGTACAGGCTGCAGTGCAGAAAGCAACAAAAGCTGCAAAGGCAAAAATGTTGCGTGTTCCACTGAAAGAAGGTCGTACTTTGCATCATGATAGCGCAGCGAAATATGGCGCAAGTAAATTGGTGGTGCGCAGTGCTGTTCCAGGTACTGGTATCATTGCAGGTGGTGCATTGCGTGCGGTATTTGAATGCTTGGGTGTACAGGACGTTGTTGTTAAGTCACAGGGTTCAAATAATCCAAATAATATGATTCGCGCTGCTTTCTTGGCATTTAGCAAGATGAATTCTCCAAAAACTGTTGCGGCACGTCGTGGCAAGACAGTTGCAGAAATCATCGCAGGTCGTGATGGCAAGAAATTAGAAACAGCAGATGCGGAAGCAAAATAATCTGGGCACAGATATAAAAAACGGAGTTTGAATTATGGCAAAAATAATTGTAAAACAAGTTAGAAGTACTATCGGTCGTCCAGAAGCACAGGTTAAAATCGTAAAGGCTTTGGGCCTGGGGCGTATCGGTAAAACCAAAGAAGTAGAAGACAGCGCATCTGTACGCGGTATGGTTGCAAAAGTTTCTCACTTGGTGGAAATCGCAGAATAATTATTAAACCGAGTATATAGACAAGTACTTGTTTATATGCGACAAAGAACTATGTAAAATATAGTTATAGGACAAAAGGAAAAAGAAATGAAATTAAATGCATTGATGGATAATTTTGGTGCACGTCAAAGTGCAACACGCGTTGGTCGTGGTATTGGATCTGGTTCTGGTAAAACAGCCGGCCGTGGTCACAAAGGGCAAAAGGCACGCAGTGGATCACGCAAGCAGGCGACATTCCAGGGTGGACAGATGCCGATTTTGCGTCGTTTCCCAAAATTTGGTTTCAACAATCCATTTGCTAAGGCTTATGTGACAATCAATCTGGGCGATATCGAAAAGTTCATCGCAGCAGGTAAGATTGATGCAAGCAAAGATATTACAATTGATTCTTTGTTGGCTGCAAAAATTATCAATCGCACAATGTGTGGTTTGAAGGTTTTGGCCAAGGGCGAAATCAAGACAGCAGTTAATGTTGTTGCAGATAAATGGTCCAAGGCAGCAGAAGCCGCGATTGTTAAAGCCGGTGGCACAATCAAAAATAATTAATCTGTAAAATCACATAGGGCATTCGGGGAATACTCGGATGCCTATAAACGGTTAAAATTCACGTACAATGAAATTCTTAAAAGGCTTTTTCGGTAATCTTGGCGATTTGCAGAAGCGTATTCTGTTTACGTTGGGGGCGCTGATTGTTTATCGTATTGGGTCGTTCATTCCACTGCCGGGGGTTAATGCATCGGCGGTTTTGCACCTGTTCCAGGGTGATAATGGAATGATGGGTATGTTTGATATGTTCAGTGGTGGTTCGCTGTCGCGTATGTCGGTATTGGCATTGAACATTTTCCCATATATTTCTGCGTCTATCGTTTTGCAGTTGTTAAGCGCAACCAGCAAGAGTTTAGGCGAATTGCGCAAGGAAGGTGAATCTGGACGTATTAAAATCAACCAATACACGCGTTATTTGGCGGTTGTGTTGGCCGTTGTTCAGGGGTGGGCCGTTGTGCGCGGATTAGAATCTATGGCACCAGTTAACGGTGTTGCGGCGGTGGTTAATCCGGGTTTTGCATTTGAAATGTCTGCCATTATTGCGTTGGTTGGTGGTACGGTCTTTGTTATGTGGTTGGCCGAACAGATTACTGCGCGTGGTTTAGGGCAGGGGGCATCGCTGTTGATTTTGGCTGGTATTATTGCAGAATTGCCGGGGGGTGTTGCACAATTGATTTCTTTGGGATCGGTTGGACAGATTTCGCCAGCAATGATTGCGTTGATTGTTGCGTTCGTTGTGGGTATTGTTGCACTGATCGCGTTCTTTGAACAAGCACAACGTCGTATTCAGATTTTATATCCACGTCAGGTTATGGCGAATGGTGTTGTGAACACGAATGCATCTTATTTGCCAATCAAAATTAATTTGTCGGGCGTTATGGGGCCGGTGTTTGCATCGTCTATTATGATGTTGCCAGCATTTGTTCAACGCTTTGTTCAAAGTGAAAATCTGATTGTGCAAAATATCTTGGGATTCTTTACATATGGAACATGGTCTTATATTATCATGTTTACTGTGTTGATTGCGTTCTTTGCATATTTCCAGACGGCGGTTATCTTTAATTCAGAAGAAACCAGTAATAATTTGAAAAATGCGGGCGGTTATATCCCGGGTGTTCGTCCAGGTGAACAGACAGTAAAGTATTTGGATAATGTCGTTTCACGTACAACAGCAATTGGTGTTGCGTATTTGATTGTTGTTTGTGTGTTGCCAATTATTCTGAATACACATGTTGGAATGCCGGTTGCAATTGGCGGAACCAGTGTTTTAATCGTTGCAGGTGTTGTTTTGGATACTATGAATCAGATTCAATCTTATCTGGTCGCAAAGCAATACAGCGGTGTTATTAAAAAAGCACAAAAGAAAGGTCGTTTCCGCGGGTAATAATCTGGTGGGGATAAAGTAAGATTTGACTTTTGTCGGATTTTGTATAAAATTATTCGGCAAAATAGAATAGCCCATGAAAGTGGGTTCCAAGGGTGCAGGGATTAGGTGGACTGAGACCTGCGAAGAGTAAAATAAAAAGGAAAATGAAAAATGGCACGTATAGCAGGTGTTAACATTCCGAGTGAAAAGCGCATTGAGATTGCGTTGCAGTATATTCACGGTATTGGGCCAGCAAAGTCGGCACAAATCGTAAAGGCGTTGAAATTGAAAGACGGTCTGCGCGCAAAAGATTTGACAGACGAGGATGTTATTAAAATTTCTAATTACATCGAAGAAAACTTTAAAGTAGAAGGTGATGTTCGTCGCGAAGTGACAATGAACATCAAACGTTTGCAGGATTTAAAAGCATATCGTGGTATCCGTCATCGTAACCGTTTGCCGGTTCGTGGTCAGCGTACCCAGACAAATGCACGTACACGCAAGGGGAAGCGTGTTGTGGTAGCAGGTTCTGCAACAAAGGGTAAATAAAAATTAATCTAATGCGTGCATCTATGCGCGTTGGGCTTTGGTCATGTAGCGATTTGTACGCTCCCGTCGCCCAACACACATATCTGCAACATTATCTTAATTTTTCAAATAAGGTAGAGATTAACACCATAGTTAATTGAAGACATCGAAAAAAGGTTAAAATAAAATGGCAGTATCAAAAGCTAAGAAAAAAGTTGTTAAAAAAGTATCGCATGGCATTGCACATGTTGTTGCGACAAATAACAATACACGTATCACAATTACGGACCAGTCAGGTGCTGTGTTGACATGGGCAACCGCTGGGGCAAATAATTTTAAGGGCGCAAAAAAGTCCACACCATATGCCGCAACAATAGTTGCAGATGCAGTTGGTAAAAAAGTCGCCGAAATGGGTATGAAAACAGTTGATGTTTTGATGCGTGGTATTGGTCAGGGTCGTGAATCTGCTGTACGTGGATTGGCAAATGCTGGTCTGATTGTGCAGTCCATTACCGATACTACACGTATTCCACACAATGGTTGTCGCCCAAAGAAAGTGCGTCGCGTGTAATATGTGGTATACTAAGCATGAAATCAAGCCGGGGGCATGCCCCCGGTTTTTTTATTTTATAAAAGTTCTTGATATGTGTCGTGTGCTCATTATACACTGCGTGGTGGTAAAGGGGTTTGTTTTTTATGCTAGGTAGTTTTTATCGCACGCTGTTGGGGTATTTTGGATTTGGAAATTTGGAACATAAATTTGTCCCGGTAAATAGGCAAGCAAAAATACAAGAAAATAAGCCATATGTTCCGCCCTTAGTTGTTTTGGGTGAAAAATTGACAGATGAAAAAATGAAACAACTGTTTGGTGTGAATTATAGCGGTATAATGTATTATAACTATGATACTAAATCATGGTGTGCGGAAAGGTATTTAGGGTATTGTATGCCGTTTCAAGATAAAGTTGAAAAAGATGCATTTGTATTTAAACAGGTGTTAGAGGCCGAGCCTGATTTTAGGAATTTTGAATTGGTTGCTTTTGCAACAATGTTGATAAAGAATCGTTATTTCCCGGGAGTAGCAAATAAGATTGTTCGTCCTTTCTTTAATCAAAAAGGGAGTGCGGTTGTTGGGACAATTGTTGTTCGTGACATAAAGGATGGAAAAATTTTACCCTTGTCGTCTGATTGGGTTGGGGTTTATTTCCCAGAAATAGGTCATTGTGATGCGATATGGTATGGACCAAAGTGGATGACGCAAAATGGTTTGGAAATGCCAGAGTTTAGACAAAGATTAATTCGAAATTATACAAAACAACGTTAGTTTTTTTTGTGGACAAAAATCTGCCTTGTGTTATTATGCGGTTTCGTAATGGGTGCGAGAGAATAAAAATTTAAATTAAGGGTTATGTTATGAAAAGATTATTTTTCGCAGGTTTGATGTCTGTTTGCTTCCTTGGTGCAGCGTTGGCAAATTATACAATCACGGAAACGGATGTTCTTACAACATGGGAAAGTGTTGATGTTATTGTGGAACAGAATGTTCAGCCACGTCGTTTTTATTCAAGTCGTGATGTAGTACGTGCGAATTCGCGTCCATGTGCGCATAGCGCGGGTAAGCCAGTGCGTGTAAAGACTCATACAGAGCTTATTGATCATTATCAGGTTTATCAGCCTGTGACTGTTTATAAGCCAATGGGAACACAGATTCAACGTCGTGTTGTACCGGTCGAATCTTGTAATAAGTGTTTTTAATTTTTAATCCCGCCAAACGGTGGGATTAAATGTTTGACTTTTGTTTTTTTTAAAGATAAAATAACGCACGCGTGCGGGAATCCGGATGCGGCCGTTTGGCGAAAATGATAAACTAAGCTAAAAGGAAATATAAATGATTGAAAAAAATTGGATGACATTGATTAAGCCAAAAAAGTTGACAATCAATGTTGATGAACATAATCCTAATATTGCGACATTGGTTGCGGAACCATTGGAAAAAGGTTTCGGTTTGACATTGGGTACGGCTTTACGTCGTGTTTTGCTGTCTTCTTTGCAGGGATGTGCGCCAATCCATATTAAAATTGATGGTGTGCAGCATGAATTTTCCAGTATTTCGGGCGTGCGCGAAGATGTGACCGATATTATATTGAATTTAAAAGGTGTTTATTTCAAGGCATTAAGTGAAGGACAGCACAAGGCATATTTAAAAGTTAAAGGTCCAGCTGTTGTGACTGCGGGTATGATTGAAACATCTGGCAGTGTAGAAGTCATGAATAAAGATGTTGAAATTTGTACCTTGGACAAGGGCGCGAATCTGGATATGGAAATTACATTGGGTATGGGGCGTGGTTATGTGCCTGCATCTGCGCATGCGGATGGTTTGCCTTTGGGTGTTATTCCGGTTGATTCGATCTTTTCTCCAATCTTGAATGTTGCGACTGAGGTTTTGCCAACACGTGTTGGGCAGTCAACAGACTTTGATAAATTGGAATTGACAGTTAAGACAAATGGTTCTGTTTCGCCAGAAGATGCTATTGCATTTGCTGCGCGTATTTTGACAGACCAGCTGGTTGTCTTTATTAACTTTGAAGATCCAGCTCAGCTGAGTGCGCCAAGTGAAGAAGAAAAAGTGAAAGATGCTTTGCCATTTGATCCAAAGTTATTAAAGCATGTTGATGAATTGGAATTGTCTGTTCGTGCAAATAATTGTTTGAAGAATGACAAAATCAACTGGTTGGGTGAATTGGTACAAAAAACAGAAGCAGACATGTTGAAAACACCAAACTTTGGTCGCAAGTCTTTGAACGAAATCAAGGTTCAATTAGAAGCAATGGGATTAGGTCTGGGTATGGAAGTGCCTGGTTGGCCACCAGAAAATATTGCTGAATTGGCAAAAAAGTATGAGGATCCATACAAATAATTAATTAAATTCTGTGGGCTCTTGTTGTGTTTGTCGGTTTTTATGGTGGTTCGTTACATTTCACACTGTCATGCACTTTCAAGCGTCCAACAGAATTTAATTTCTTGCTTTTTGCAGAAAATTATATAAAATTAAACGAATTTAATCCCGCGGTGCTGGTTTTTATCAGGTCGTGGTAGTCTCAAAAAAAACAATCCCGCCCAATTGTGGGCAGGGCAGAAACCAAAGGAGTAATTGATGAGACATATGAAAGCAGGTCGTACATTCAATCGCGACACAAATGCACGCAAGGCTTTGTTTATTGGCTTGGCGAAGAATTTGATTGAAAAAGAACAGATTAAAACAACTTTACCAAAGGCAAAAGATTTGCGCAGTGTAGTTGAAAAATTGATTACTCGTGCAAAGGTTGATACAGTTGCGAATCGTCGTTTGACGGCATCTGAATTGGGTAATTCGTCTGCGGCAACTGTTAAAAAGCTATTTGATGTTTTGGGCAAACGTTATGCGAATCGTCCGGGTGGATATACACGCGTTTTAAAGGCTGGGTTCCGTTATGGTGATGCAGCACCAATGGCGATTATCGAATTGGTTGAACGTGATGTTAACGCAAAGAAGGTTGCACCGGTTACAGCTGTGGCTGAAGAAGTTGCAGAAGAAAAAGTAGCGGACGCAGAATAAACATCGTAAAAACTAAATCCCCCGAATGGGGGATTTTTTTATATCTATAATTCGTCGGGAGAAGTTATGATAATGATGCCGTTGCTTTTCCATTTTGCAGAATGTATATCAATGTCCATTATGTTTTGAGCGGCTAGATAAATCACAGGGGTTAGATTGTGTTTCGTTGCAAATTCTGTAATCGTTTTTTGCAGGGCAGGTCGTGTTTGGCCATTGGCAAACCAGTTTTCATTATCAATTACCCAAAAGTTGTTGTCACTGTGTGTTATGATTGCATGGGTTGATGTTGTGACGATTTCATCATGGATATTATGTTCTATATTTTTTTTCTTCAGGTATTTTATTAGGTCTGTGTTGTCATAATCGCTGTGTGTTTTTGTGGGGGTAGTATCGGTGTTCTCTTGGTCAAAATTAATATCGGTAAATACGGGTACGTTGAATGATGTTGTGTCTTCCATGCCTGGTATGCTGTCTATTTCGATATCAAAATCGCTGGGCAGTGGTAATGTGTCGTTTGTATCTGGAATGTTGTCAGTTGTGCCTGATGTGTCTTGTGGGGTATTGATTTGAATGAGACTTATATGATTGCGTGCGCGAATGAATGCCCCGTGAAGTTCGGGTGGTAATTCGGGTGGCAATTCGGATGTTGTTTCAGCTTGTGATTCTTGGTCTGGGGTTGTTTTTTCTTCTGTGATCTTGTCTTTGTCCGGGGTGTCGCATTGTGTGGGTGCGGGTGATGTTGTTTTTGTTGGCCATTTTGGTAATGGTATTTTGGGAACAGGGATTGTGACCAATGGCTTTTTTGTGCGTATGATTAATGTGGTTGTTGCAATATACAGGGGTAAGGCAGACAGTATTAGTATGCCAAAAACAAATCCTGCAAAACCATGTAATTGCGCATGTGCCAATTTGTGCCACTGGGCGCCATTGAAAATATTGAACTTGAACATGAAATAAAGCACGGCCCATGTTATTGCCATATAGCAAACTGTCCATATAATGGCGTATTTGTGTTCAGTTAAGATTTTAGATATCTTTTTCATGTTGATTTTATTATAGACAATAATATTGTTTTGTCAAATATATAAAATGTAAAAAACTCTTTTTTTTGTGCGGTTTTTATGGCATAATAGCAAAGATAATATAGGGGGGCTTTATGTCTGTTTTTTTTAGGTTTTTTGGAACATCTGTTGCTTCTGTTTTTGCGTGTTTGGTTGCAATGAATGCAAATGCTGCGACAGGGCGCGATGGTTATTCAAATGTTCGTTCTGCAAGTATGGGTGGGGCGGGTGTCGCGCGTATGCCAACCATGCCAACATTGCCTGTTATAACGGTTGGAAACATTTCGCAAAATGTTTCAACAAATGTGACGGTGCCCTCTGTTCCAGATGTGCCTGATGTTCCAGATGTGCCTGATGTTCCAGATATTCCGGACGAGCCCGAAGTTCCAGAAGAACCATCAGTTGTTCCAGAATGTCAGGATGGTGGGGTAAAAAATTCACAATATACAATCGAAATGTGTATGAATGATGTTTTGCAATGTGTGAATTTTGGTGCGTTGCCAAATGGTTTGAACGATATGTTTGATGAAAATACACGCAATGCAATTGTTAATGGTATGGGGTTATGTACTCCCCAGGTGGATAAGTGTATTGCAACGGTTAGACGTGATTGCAGTAATATATATCGCGTGGCATCTGATGTTTGGATTGATTTTAATTCGCGTCGTGTTCAACCAGAATATTATAACTTTGTTTTGCGCAAAACGGGACTAACACCAAATCAGGCTGAAGCGGTTTGTGGTATGTTAGATAAAAATGTCTCGGGTTCATCATTTAATAAGAAAACTGCTTATGGATTTGGGGGCGCGTCGGGGCGTTTTGCACGTTGGGATGCTAAGAATGCAAAATGTCATGTTCGTGTTGCAGCATATAACAAGGATAAGCATATTACCAATACTTGGCTGTTTGGAGCCGCTGGTGATGATCAACCGGCCGAAGTATGGAAAGAAACAGGTGATACATTTACATGCAATAAAGACTTGTTTGGTTTTTCTTTGATGAACAATACACATACTGCAGCGGTTGTTGGTATTGGTGGTGGTACTTTGGTTGGCGCGGGTGTTGGTGCAATTGCAGGGCATGGCGCGCGTGACTTTGATTGTTCCCGCGATGAACATCGTGAAAAATTGGCCCAAGAGTTACGCAAATCTGGTCAGACAAGAATTTTGAATCAGTTCTTGGAACCTAAATATCAATTGTCTTTGTCGGCAGATTTGACCATTGCCCAGTGTAATGCGGTTTTGGATTTATACGATAAATACCAGGAAATTATCGTTGCAATAGATGAATGTAATGGTTATACAATTTCTGAAGATGAAGTTGTAATAGAGGTAGAGGTATCTGATAATACGACACAAACAGTAGAGATTTCTGTTCGTGATGGAAAGCCTGTGTTGGATGATGCGCAAATTGCAAGAATTCAGCAACAATTGAATTGTGGTGATACGTGTCCGACTGATTTGGTTGCACAAATTCAGGCAGCGTTAGATTCCCAGGCGGGTGGAAAGTGTCGTTTTAAGCCGATAAACCTGGCCAAGATACATGGTGGCAGTATCTATTGTGATGCGCAAACAGGCTGTTTATATCATGACGAGTTGGCGCGTGAAGTTCAGCCATTGGCCGATGTTTTGGATGGACTTGAAATTTTAAAAGGTGAAAAGTCTAATATGGCGAAAAGCATTGGTATCGGTGCAGCTGTTGGCGCAGGTGCAGGTGGCCTGGCAACAGCCATTACTGCATATGTCGAGAAAAATAATATCAATTGTCGTGTAGGTGATAATTTGGAGCAAGTGGCATTGGGTAAATCACATGTAATTGGCAGTTTGCGTGATTTCTATGTGAAATGGAATCTGAGTTTGCCAGATGTTATCGCGCCAACTGCAACAATAGATAGTTGCGAATCGTGGAAATACAACTGTTCGCGCTATACAGATATGGCGCAGTGTGAAAATGCCCAGTTTAATTACAAGCCTGTGGGTGCGCCAACATTTACATTAGTGCGTTCTGTTTGCAAGGCATCGGGTGGTATGTGTATAGAAAACTATCCGGTTGCCAAATCACAAGGTGCATGTAAATAAAAAAATCCCCCAATCGGGGGATTTTTTTATCAAAGCAATTGACATTTGTTTCAAAAATCTGTTAAAATATTCATGTCGTGATGTGTTGTCACGATGGGGTGTAGTGACCTCTGCCATAGCGTCGGAATACATACTTGTGGCGCATATTATGCGCTGTTTTTATTATAGGACGACGAAAAACTCCTGATCCCGGGTCAGGAGGGTTGCGAATATAATGAATAAGCACACAATTCTATGGATTGTCACTAACCTCCTGACCACTTTGAATTTAATTCTGGTGGTTTTTTTATTGTGGTGATGCGACCCATTTTGATGACCCATGTGGTTGTTAAAATACACTCTATTCAATTCCGCATCACCACCAAGATTGAAATGAAAAGGGAGAGATTCGTATGCCGTTGGAAGCCAGAAAGTTTATATTTACAGTATCACTGTGTGCCATGTTGGCAGCAAATCCGGTATTGGCAACCGCACCAACAAATGATGAAGATTTGGGCACAACGCATGATGTATATGTTGAATCAACATTAAA
>JAGBXO010000001.1 GCA_017629245.1 Alphaproteobacteria bacterium
AAAATGTGTATATATTAACCATATCTGTATTTTTTCTTATGCACATTGCACACAAACCCACCGATCAAACACATACCTTATTTGTATACAATGCATATGACACATTAACCAAATAAACAATATCAACTTTGTGCAAAAAACATATTGAACCTATAACACCAATCTGATATAATAAGAATGTACCCAAGAGGTACACACGGAAAACGGGAATATTTAAACAATGAAAGAGGTAATTGATCATGACAAAAACAGAATTAAAAACATTCGCGCGCGTTCTTTTCAGTAAACATATGGGTATAATGATACCAACAACAAAAATCACTCTCATGGAATGTTCGACAGATAACGTTAACATTTCATATGACGAACAGGTTGAACGCGTAACATATTTGTATTTCGTAATTGGTAACCGTCATTATGTTTATACAAATAAATTATATGAAAGTTTCGCAATGTTTCCGGACGACACATTAACAAACGGCATTGAACTTTTAATGAAGGTGTAAACAATGATATATATAGTTAGCGCATTAATCAGTGTTATCATTACAGCGTCGTTAATTGCGACGGCGTTGTATATGAAAGCATTGTATTACAGAATACTTAATGACACAAACAAGTTTATTGCAATGATAGTTAATGAAAGGAATGATGATAATGTTCATTGAAGTAACAGACAATTCGGGTTATGAAAGAGTAATAAACGCGGCGCATATAGCACAAGTATTTCCCGACGGTGACAGAACGGCAATAACAATAGTTGGTTATAAAGTTACTGTTTATATTAACATGGATTATGAGGAATTTATGGCACAGTTCAGATACTTACAAATAAATAATTGGAGGGCAATATCATGAATGAAAAAATAGCAACGTTAGCAGAAAACGCCGTAGGCAAAAACCGCGAACAGGTAAATTGTAAAGGCACATACGCATGGTGTGCAAAGTTCGTTTCAAACATTCTCAAAGACGCCGGCATAAATATTGATACATATTCATGTAGTGAAATGTTCAAAATTATGAAGTCGCGTCCGTCAGAGTGGAGTGAACCCGACGACTACCCAACACGCGGCGACATTATCTTTTTTGATTGGGATAGAATTGAAGAAGAAAAACCGTTAGATCATGTCGGGATTGTTACCGGTTTTAATTATTTAACAAAGCACGTTGAATATGTTAACGGTAACGGTAGTAATGCCGATTATGTAACCAAACAGTCAATGAATATCGGTTCTCAGTATATCGCGTATTGGTTGCACTACATTGGCGATAATGCTGACAGATACAAAGAAATCGAAAAACAGTTAGCCGATTTAAAAATAAAAATTGAAAAAATAAAGTCGATACTTGACAATTAAAAACTAAGGTGATATAATAAGCTTGTAACAGGAAACTGTTATAAATAAATCTATACGGTGAAGCGTACATCCGTTAATAAAAGTACGTATATTCATATTCTGACAGCGTGGAAAGACACGCGCCCCATTTATTTCCATAATCCCGTAGGGATATTTTCAAAGGAGTCGATTAATCATGTCAAAAAACAATGAAAAGTTAGGTAACAAGAAAATTGATAGTTTAGAAGTTGGTACAACCTACAAAGTAAACTATTCCTGTTTTCGCAAAGTAAACGGTAAACGCGGCGATTTCATGAGCGCGTCGTTTATTATCGAGAACGCCGACGGTGATAAAGTTTGGGTTAGTACACCAAATGAAAGAAGCGCGTATAAAGCGATTGGTGTAATGACAGCGGCGCGTATAAACGGTAACAAAACATCAATTACCGGTTTACGCGTAGTAAAGAACGGCAAATACTTAGAATTTGAGTATGACGTGACCGAATACATTCCCGAACTTGACGAAGAAGAATTTGAAGATATAACAGACGAAGGCGACACGCCCTTTTAAGTTTTATAACTTCACAACCGATTAAAGGAGTAACAAAATGGGTAAAAACATAAAATTAACAACAACACGCGGAATTATCGCGGTTATGTTATCAATATGTTTGATTTACCTTTTTGTTACAAACACCACCGACCACATAACCGAATACATTACATTATACATGGTGCTAATGAACTATCTATACGGTAGAGAACAGCACGACACAAACGGTGATAGCAACAAGTAAAACGGGTGGTTGGGTGGTGCGTAAACAAGTTAATATTAAACCCGCGGCGTCATTAACGACGCCGCCATGTTATAGGAGTTGATAATTAATGCAGTATGAACAGATAGCAAGTATACTTAATGAAGTATACGACATTAACGCCGAAGGTAGTGAAGCGTCAAGCGCTTTACAGTCTGACTTATCTAACATAGTTGACTTTGGTAAAACCATTGTTAGCGGCACAACCACATTTGACAGTCAGTTTTTAACGCTTGCTAACGTCATTGACAAAATCAGAAAAACAATTTACATTGACGCGGAATTTGTTGGTACAGCGCCGCGCTGTTTTGTAGACGACGCCGGCATGAACGGTTTGAAAGAAGTTATGCGCGTTTCCGTCGGTGATTTTTCCGATAATATGCGTTATGACGTTTTTAACACACCGGCCACAAATTCGTTTAACGATCTTTTCGGCAAAGAATTGCCAACGGTAAACGCAAAGTATTTCGGCAAAGTATGCACATATCGTCAGAAAATCACCGAAACATATAGACAGTATGAAGCGGCGTTTACATCACCGTCGGCGATAAGTCAGTTTTTCGCGCACGCCGAAAACGCTTTACGTGTAAAGTATGAGTGGTCAAAAGACACATTACAGTACATCGCATTCGACAACGCGGTTGTTGAAAAACTTTCAAGTACACACACCGTTAGCGCCGACCCATGTGTGAAAATTCTCAAATCCGGTGCTACATTCGCCGATTTCATTAACGAAGTTAAAAAGATCACACGCGATTTACTTGCTTTCAATAAGAAGTATTCAACATTTGAAACAAGCACACCAAAATCAAAACTCCACATGGCCGTTCGTGCCGATTACTACGACGCACTTATTACAAGCCTTTATGACGTACGTCAGCCGGAATATTTAAACATTCCGTTAGAAAACATACACGTCGTTCCATATTTCCAGTTCGCCGACGAACCGGACGAAATTTCAATGACTGTACCGTCTACAGTAGCAAATGCCACAGCACCGGACGCTGTTACAAAACTTATCGCCGTAATATACGACGAACGTTCGTTCGGTTGTACAGCGCGCGACGAAAAAGTAACAAGTCAGTACGTACCTAACGAAGATATAACCAATTTCTTCCATATGGCTGAATTTGAGTATATTGTAAATACTGACCTTCCTTTAGTGGCCGTTTGCGAATACGGCGGCGGTTTCACAAAGGCCACAGCGTCAGAGTCAACCGGTTGATATTATCACCATTGTTTAATATATTCTCCTTTCCCGCAAGCCCCGACTATTGCAATAGTTGGGGTTTTGTGCTATAATCATCTTAAAAGGAGTTGATTGCATGTCAATTAATAATAGCAACACACCTGTCTATAACATGTACGCCGATTTACCACCGCGTATCAAGGTAAACGAACGTAATAAAGAGTACATACAGCTAATCACAAACATGGGCGCGGAAATGTTTGATATTTCCGACATGTCACACGATTACAGCACTCATCTGTTACGTACTATCATGTTATACGGTAGCGCGTATCTGAAAAAACTTGAAAACGGCAAATATATTATTTGCGGCGGCCAGTACGTCGGAATACCCGAACCGGAAAACATTTATCCCGAAAAATATTTAGCTGTTAAAGCTAACTTTACATTTGAAGGAATACCGGACGCAACAAAGGGCGAAACCGTCGTGTATCTAACACCACAGCTAGATTTAACTAATATTGTTTACCGTTATGCAACACAATTTTCTGAAATCGATACATCATTAGTTAATAATATACAGTTCGCAAGAATAGCGCCAATCGGCGTTGTTGGTAATGAACGTATCAGAACTATGTATGAAAACGCATTAGGTAAAATGTTAACCGGTGACTTAGTTAATAGTATTTTAACACCGTTATCATTAACCACAAATGAACCGGCGAATATCACAACAATGGACATATCAAACGCCGATTACAGCGGAAAAATTCAGTATTTATCCATGTACCATGAACAAATGATCAGTCGTTTAGCTAAACTAATGGGTATAAAATACAATTTCTATTCCAAACAAGCTAACATTACAAACGACGAATTACATAACAGCGACGATTACTCATGCATTTATCCTCTTATGTTCAAAAAGTTCTTAAATCTTTGCTTAAACAAAATCGGTTTACACGCTGAATTTTCTGAGCCTTGGAAATGGATAGACGGCATAAACGCCGACAGATACGAACGCGGCGAAGACGACAACACCGAAGACGACGCAAAAAAAGTTGAAACCGTAGACGATGTGAAAAGAACTGAAACCGAAACCGAAACCGAAATAAAAACGGAAAAGGAGTGATTTAACATGAACATTCCATTAAAAAACATGCACACGGTCGAATATTGGATAGATCAGACACCGTCTAGTGAAACATGGACGTCAATATACGACATTGTACTGTTCAGAAATACAGAAAAACAGGTAACATTAAGTGGTTATGATATAGCGTATACACTATTACATGACTACGGCCATTTCCGCGCATATAGCGTAGAAGACTATGTGGATTGGGTTTTTAATTGGGAACGTTTTTGTAGAATACATTTACATGACTTTGAACGCATGTATACAGCGCTTTACGCCGATTACAACCCGATAGAAAATTACAATAAACAGTCAACTATAATTGACGACGGTTCAACCGGTGCTACAGAAAACGCGCCGATTGTTGCAACCGTTTCGCAAGTAGCCGACGATACAGTAAACGCCGCAAATCCTTTTATACCACAGTCAAAATCCGTCAGTCACGGCAAAACCGAAACCGATAACACACGCACCGAAAACACACACGGAAATATCGGCGTCATGACAAATCAGTCCATGATTTCAGATGAATTGTCATTAAGAAGTACAAAAAACATGATAACTACAGTAGTTCGCATGTTTGCCGAATTGGAGTTGATTTGATATGTCTATGACTATAACATTTGCAAATACGTCTAATGAATATTACGACGTAAATAAAACTTATACCAATGTAAAAGAATGTACCGGCGCGTCAATTGTCTACCCGTGTGATATATTAAATCCAACCTTTAAAATAAAAGGTGGTAAAATTGACGCAAACGCTGTTATAAACGTATTCGGTCGTAATTATTGGATAACGTCACAAACTTTAAATGAAGGTATTAATTATATATCCTGTTCAGTAGACGCGTTTTCAAGTTTCAAGGACGATTTGAACGGAACAACGCAATTTGTAACACGTTCAGAAAAACACGGAAACGCGTATATAAATGATAATACTTATGTATGCACATCTGAACCGGTATCTATGATGTATGACGACGCGAACGCCGTTATAGTTTCCGGTGATTTACACTATGTAATAGGAGTGATTTAACATGGCATTAGTTGAAGACACAACCGTCCGTTATATGATTAATTCTACGACGGAAAATTTTACTTTCCATTTATCAAAAACATTAAACGAACTTACATCTGACGATATTAAATCACAAGAAGCGTTCACCGGCTTTACATCGTTCGCGCATAATCAGTTAAAAGAAGGTGTTTTGTCGCAAGGTGCGCCGGTAAACAATCCAAATCATTCATGGTTTTGGTGTACTGACCCAAGTTATTTTTCAGATGTAAACGCTGTTTGTCATTGGAGTACACCACCGAATTTTCCGGACGGCGTTTACATGAGAACTATTCTTGTTTTTAGGCCATTAAACGTTGGCGCAAATTCGTCCTTGACCAACGCCCGAAACAATGTAAGAATTGTTACGGATATAACACCGGACAGTGGTACAAACATGCAAAACCTTGCGTTTGATAACCCGTATGTATCATGTAGATATAACAACAATCAGAACGGCGAAAACCGTGTTACAGATTACAATTATATTTCACCGGCGGTTATTATTGAAGTAAACAACACTTTGTATTTATGGGTTTACGGCGGGCTTAATTGGTTTAATGTATACGCAAACAGTGTTTTAGATCAAGGTTACATTGACGGGTATACCAATTATAACAATGAAAGTAGTTACCACCGTTTGGCAATGGGTTGGACAATCGGCGGCGTTGAAGGTGCACCGTTTTTACAAGGTTTCACAAATAATCAGATAGAAAATTATAACCTAAACGGTCATAGTTGTACGTTTGGCGTAAATGTCGGTGCGACAAACTACCATTGGAGAATATCGGAAAGTTTAACCGATAACGCCAACAAAACAATAACAAAAATGTATCTTGCGTTTTCCGGTTTAAAATTCAATGTAGACGGAACATGGTACAAACCAATCATTGAAGGCGGTATTGTAACTGGCTACACCGACGATTTTACAAAAAAATCCGAGTGGGACGACTGGACAAAAGCAACCGGCCACAACGTACCAACAACCGGTGGCGGCGGTAACAGCGACATAAACGACAAAGAACTCGACATGTCTACACTTATGCTGTCCGGTAGCGCCGGCATGGTTCATTATTACGAAATCAACAAAACAGGAACGGCCACAGCTAATCAGATTTCGGACGCAATATCAAGATTTGATATTAGCACAATCGGAAAAGATTTAATGCGTAATTTGATTTCATTCAAGGCGTTTGCCGTTCTTCCTACGTCCGAAGTGTTTAACAACATAATACATGTTGCCGGTAAAGATCTTAAAGACGATAACGACAATTATTTAATGGGTGACGTTATACGCGGCATGTCTAAATTATCACTTGGAACAATCACAATCCCTACTTTATATAACGATTATCGCGACTATGAACCATACACCCGTATTGAAATGTTTGTTCCGTTCTGTGGTTGGTTTGCTTTGCCGTCGTGGGCAATGGGTAAAACAATTACCGGCGAAATGTTTGTTGACTTATATAATGGCACATGTAAAGCTATTATAAAAGCTTCAAACACCGTCGTGGCCGAAACCGGCGGCAATGTTGCGTATGACATACCGTTTGTGGCTGAAAGTACCGGCGCAAAGGCGGGCGCGGTTATATCGTCGGCATTAACAACCGCGGTTTCAGCGGCGGGTTTTGCGGCAACTCCAAACATTGCAACCGGCGCGGCGGCGTTATCATCGGCGGCGAATTTAGCAAGCGCTGTTAATTCAAATCAGACAACTTTAAAAGGCGTATTGGGCGACGGTTCTAACGTCAACGGTTTGAACAGGTGTTTTATAAAAGTAACACGCCCACAGTCACCAAACGGTTCTACAGCTATTCCCGACAGTTACAAACATGAGATTGGAATACCAACAATGAAAGAAATAACTATAAAGGCCGGTGACGGTTACATACAAGTCATGGACGCCAAAGTAAACGGCAC
>JAGBXO010000010.1 GCA_017629245.1 Alphaproteobacteria bacterium
CTGGCGGCATTATCGCACTTGTAATTAAAGTGTTTTTGGGTGGTTGACAATAACACATTAAAGTGTTACAATCACAAACAGGGGGCGGCGATTGCAACGCCGTAGCGAGAAGAATGCCTCCCTTCTCGCTTTCCCCTGTTCGCTACGGAGGCAAAAACAACACAATATTTGGAGGTAAAAACTATGGCAAACTGTGAAACTTGCAAGGGCAAAGAAGCCCATGCACCCGAAAGCGTACCCTATATCGTGCATGAATCGTCTATGGCACGGATGGAGCGGCAGGTCAAGCGTGGATGGATTGCGCTGATTGTTGCCGTCTGTCTGTTATTCGCAAGTAATGCGGCGTGGCTTTTCTGCTGGATGCAATACGATTATAGCGGTACTTATGAAGAAATCATTGTCGAGCAAGATGCTCAAGATGGAGGCAATGCAAATTACATTGGAAACGATGGTGATATTGTAAATGGCTTACCAGAAAGTGACAATACGCAGACAGACGAGAACCCGTAAAAAGAAAAACGGCAATTCCAAAGGAACAAGAAAACGGAGGTAAGTGCTTTTGTTGAGTGATTTTGAAATCATCACACGGCACTTCCCCGAAAATAACGATATAAAGATTTATCCCATTTCGGATGTCCATCTCGGTGCAGCCGAGCATTTGGCTTCGGAGTGGGATAATTTTTGTAAGCGGATTTTGGAAGAGCCGAACAGTTATGTTATTTTGGGTGGCGATCTATTGAATAATAGTACCCGTTCAAGTGTTGCGGACATTTTCGAGGAAACAATGCGCCCACGGGAACAAAAGCGCAGAATGGCTGAAATGTTGAAGCCAATTAAAGACAAGATTCTTTGTGCGGTCAATGGCAACCACGAACGGCGCAGCGGAAAAGATGCAGACGATGATCCCACCTATGACATTATGTGCAAGCTGGATTTGGAACATTTGTATCGTGAAAATATGTCTTTCCTTTGTTTGCGGTTTGGCAAGAAAGAGGGAAACGGAAAGCTGAATCCCACATATACATTTGTTGTCACCCACGGCGCAGGCGGCGGTGGTTCTACCGGCTCTGCCGTCAACCGTGGCGAAAAGTTTGGCTATGTGGTAGACGGAATGGATTGCCTTGTTTTGGGACATACACACAAAGCCTACACCACGCAACCGAGCAAAATATCCATCGACTTGCAAAACAACAAAGTCAGCCTAAAACCGTTTAAGGTGGTTTCTATGACCAGTTGGCTTGCCTATGGCGGATATGCGGCACGGGCGATGCTCACCCCGTCCAGTTATGTACCGCAGGAAATCATCTTGCGAGGCAACCGAAAGGAAATGAAGGTGATTATGTAATGGCACTTTATTATGTTGCACATCGTTTTGGTGGCGATCCTGCCAACCTTGAACGGGCAAAGAAAATCACTCACGATTTGCAAATGACCGATTTGGATAATTGCTATATCTGCCCCCTTTTGGCTTTTTCACACTTGAAATATGGAGAAATCCAGTACGAAAACGAAATCGCACTTTGCTTTGATATTTTGGAAATGTGCGACAAGCTGATTGTGGCAAGTGAAATCAGCCAAGGTGTAAAATTGGAAATTGAACTTGCAGAAGGCTTGAAAAATTCAAATGGTGAGCCGATGGAGGTGGTCTATCTTGCGGAAAAGTACCGAAGCATATAATCTGTCAAGGTCTGAACTGAAATACCTAATTGACCAGTGGATTTTCAATGAAATGGACAGACTTATTTTGGATGATAGATTGCTAAATGGCTTAACACTTGAAAATTTGGCTGACAAGTACGAAATTTCTGTCACAAGCGTAAAATCCCGGCTTTATCGAGCAATGGACAGATTGGAAAGACATATGTAAAGAACACCCTGCCGAAAGGTGGGGTTTTCTTTTTATAAAATAGTTATAAAATTTTACGAAAAAGTTGTTGACAAATGCGTATAGATGGTGTATAATAAAGACACTTAAGGGTAACACCCCAAATAATAGGAGGCAAACAAAATGAAAAGATTTAAGATTTATATGAATGGACAGTACCTGGAAAGCTACAGCAAACTTTCCGAAGCTGAAGCCCGTGTCCGCAGCTATGAACGGCAAGACCGCTATGAGCGTGATGTGGAAGGTTACACAAACCCCCTTCCTACTTATGAAATCCGCAAGTAAATAATATGGAGGGGCAACCCTCCCAAATTTATAAAATGGAGGATATGGGATGTTTGTTAGTTTACTTAAGTACAAAAAAGTTAAAGAAGAAAGGGATGAATTATTTGCAGCCGTAAATGCTTTACGCATATATAAAAAAGAAAAAGAAAGGCTTATTCCTGAAACTGTTCGGTTGCAAGATGAAATTGATTTTTTGTCCAAGCAAGTTTTGGAATATAAAAAGCTTTATGCAGATGAATTGCAGAAGCGTTTAGAATTGTATGAAATAATCAAAAAGTCGGAGTATGAAAAATGAATTTATACGAAAAAATAAAAAATATGTCAGAGGATGAAATGGCGGATCTTTTTGTTTCTATTAGTGTCTGCTCATTCTTTTCTGTTTTTGGTTCTACACATATTCCGTCAAAAGAATTTATAAAATCTATGCCACAGTACGAAGAAAGTTTCAAAGCAGCAAAAAAAATGCTTTTGGAGGAAAGATAATGGCAAGAGCGTACATAGCACCACGCAGAAAGATGATGAAAAGCCGAAAGTATAACGGCAAATGTGAACATTGCGGAACACCAAAGCCTCTGAGTGAGGTGTACTGCTATATCGACGATGTAAACCCAGCGATCACATACAACGCTCCGTATTTGTGTATTGATTGCTACAAAAAGAAATATGGAAACGGATGAAAACAATGAATAACGCAGATGCAATTTTTTGGCTTGATCAAATCAAACAAAAATATATAAGCGGTTGCGATGATGATTTTGAAGAAAAAGGAAAAGAAGCCATAAACTTATCTATTGATTGCTTGAGAAAAAGCATTCCGATGAAAGCAAAATTCATTCCAGAAACAGACCCAGAAGGTTGTGGGTTTTATCAAGTGTACTGCCCGAATTGCAATGAATACATTGGTCATATTTACCCAGAGTTTGAAGGAATGCAAAAATATTGTTCCGAATGTGGTGTTGGACTTGTGCCACCAGATGGTATAGTGCTTGATTTCTAATATCAAAAACTGAAAACTGCCCAAAATACGACCAAAATCCGTCCGTAAACTTTCTTGTTTGCGGGCGGCTTTTTTGTTATGCTTTCAGCAGAAAAGGAGGCGATTTTTTGACCATCGAAGAATACATCAAGAGTAAAGAGAAATTCCGATTGATGCCATTCGTCACAATTTATACGGCAATCTGCGAACTCATAAACGATGGCTTTATCGAGCAATCAGCATTTGAGAAAGGCGGTGGCGCAGATGTGGCAGTATGTGAACAAAAACCCACGGAACAAAGCTGTGGGCGATTGTACAGTGCGGGCGATTTCCATAGCAACCGATAACGGATGGATGGAAACATACCTTGACCTTTGCCTTTTTGGTCTGCTTATGGCAGATATGCCGTCAGCAAATGCCGTCACCACATCATACCTAAAAAACAAGGGTTTCCGTCGTCGCACAATGCCCGATGATTGCCCCGATTGCTACACAATAGAGGATTTCTGCAAAGACCATCCAAAGGGAACATTTGTGATCGGCACGGGAAGCCATTTAACAACAATTATTGACGGAACATTGTGGGACAGTTGGGATTCCTCCAATGAATGCCCCGTGTATTATTTTGAAAGGAATGGAGAATAATGGCATATTATGCACCTTTTTACAGACCGAACTACTATAACCCTATGCAGACCGACGCAATGAGCCAATTCAATCAGCAATTCCAGCAACCTATGGCGCAACCCCCTGCCCCTGCGCCGATGACGCAGCAGACAAACAATGGACTTGTTTGGGTGCAGGGTGAAGCTGGAGCAAAATCTTACCTTGTCGCACCCGGCAACACGGTGATGTTGATGGACAGCGAGGGGGAGCGTTTCTTCCTAAAATCGGCAGATGCAAGCGGTATGCCGTTGCCTTTGCGAGTATTTGAGTACAAAGAAACCAACGAAGCGGCTTGCAAGGCTTCCAGTGGCTCTGTGGCGGCACTTGACAAACTGGACGATAGATTTGTTACCCGTGAAGAATTTGACCGTGCAATCGCTTCTATGGCTTCACAGTGCAAATGCAGACAGCAGAAAAATGATTTGACGGAGGATGCAGCCAATGCCGAATCCATTGTTTAATGCTTTAAATGGTCAGCAGGCGCAGAATGGCGGTATGTCTGACTTTATGGACGAATTTAAGAGATTGCAACAGACTGTCAAAAATCCTCGTCAAGAGGTAGAAAGACTTTTGCAATCAGGCGCAATGTCCCAGCAGGATTTTAACAGGCTTGGGCAGATGGCAAACCAAATGATGGGCAGAAAATAAAAGCGGAGGATTTTACTCCTCCGCATATCTCCAAATATAACCCTTATATGATTTGTTTCTACCAGTTAGGCAGTTGCTTATATTTCCCGATCTTATGCCGTAAAATCTTGCCGCATCGGAAATGCAATCCCATCTATTTACAACATTGCCTTGCAAATCAAATTGAACGATCTTTTTGCTCAATTTGTTCTTTGTTCCGGTTCTTCCAAGCATAAAGTTTGGATTGAGCAAGCCACATTTAATTGCGTGTGCCGTGTTTTGCTTATGTGTACACCATTCCAAGTTTTTTACATTATTATTTGCCTTGTTTGCATCTATATGATTGACACAAGGATAGTTGTTCGGATTTGGTATAAATGCCAAAGCAACAAGGCGATGCACGCTTTTGTTTTTCTTTTCAGCATTTTTGCAAAGAACAACCGTTAAATATCCGTTTTTATGTTTTTTCTGCGTAATGTTCTTGATCTTTTTGTTGTTATTGTAATTCAGGCTTCTAACATTGCCTAAATTACTGACTTGGTATATACCCTCATATTCGGGTACATCTTTCCAAAATTCTTGCATTATAACACCTTGCCTTTCGTGTGTTTGTTGCGCCTTTTATGAATAAGCGGAAACCGTCAGGCTCACGGCTTATCGGGAGCTACCCTATCCGCTACCAATATTATACCAAAAATATTTTACTTTGTAAACAATAATCTGGCCAGATTTTGTTATAAAATTTTATTTTGAAAGGAGATATTCAAATTGAGTATCACGACTTCTGAAATGACACCTGCCGACATCCGTGCGTGTACCTGTGGCAATGACGGCTACGGTAATGGAAATGGTATGTTTGGCGACAATGGCGCTTGGTGGCTGATCGTACTTTTGCTGTTTGGCTGGGGTCGCAACGGATTTGGCGGTCAGGGTGGCGGCTATGGTGCTGGTGGCAATGTTGGCTGCACCTACTCTCCCTGCGCTACTCAGGCTGATGTCCGTGCTGCTGTCGATCAGCAGACCCTTATCAGCAAGATTGACCAGCAGACCTATGGCATCGCTGACACCTTTACCGCTCTGAACAACACCCTCAACAATAATTTCCGTGGTATTGACAATGCAATCTGCACTTTGGGCTACCAGGGCGCACAGCACGCCAATGACATTTCCCGTCAGCTGGCTGATTGCTGCTGCAAGGTCGAGGGCGGCATCAAGGACATTGCCTACGGCAATGCAATGAACACCAGTGCCATCCAGCGTCAGATTTCCGATTGCTGCTGCGACATCGAGAAGATGAATATGCAGAGCCGTTTTGATGCCCAGGCTTACAACTGCAACACCTTGCAGGCCATCGACAAGCTGGGCGACCGGATTATTGATTACATGACCACCGAAAAGACCCAGGCTCTGCGTGATGAGAACATGGCTCTGCGGCTGGCAGCTTCCCAGGCAAGACAGAATGAGTACCTGATCGAGCGTCTGAACCCCAATGCTTGCCCCGTGGCGGCTTATGTCGTCCAACCCCCCCAGCCCGTTAGCTTTGCAACCAATTGCTGCGGCCAGACCTCTTTTGCTGGCAATGGCGGTTGTGGTAACGGCTGCGGCGGTTTCTAATCGAATAAGTAAAACTTACTTTTCCCATTGCGGAAATGGTCGGCTGAATAGCTGACACTGTTTACCGAGGCGGTGGGGCAGCCATACCCTGCCGCCTTTTTAATTAAAAAAATAGGGTTGTTTTTTTAATTAAATTCAAAAAATGATTTTTAAGAAAGGGTGACTTTAATTATGGCTGCTGAATACAGCTTTGTACCCGTCCAGACGATTGATGTGGACGAAAATGTAACCTTTATGAACGGCTCCCGTGCTTGTCACAAGGGTTATATCCAGCACCGGGATGATTCCGGCATCTTCTTTTTGAAAGGTTCTAACAATGGTTGCCGTGCCGTTTATCGTGTGACTTTTGATGGCAACATTGCTGTTGCGCCTGCCGTTGATGGTGGCGTTGTCGGTCCTATCAGTGTTGCAATTACTATCAACGGCGAGGCTCTTGGCAACGCAACGGCTACCGTCACACCGACCGTTATCGGTGCTTTCTTTAATGTGTCCATTACGACTTTTATTGAAATTCCCTGCGGTTGCTGTGTCACTGTTGGCGTTGAAAATGTGAGCGAGGGAGTGGCTGCGGCCGCTGGATCGGCAATCGATGTTGCAAATGCCAACATCATCTTTGACCGTGTAGCTTAACGAAAGGAGATGTAATTATGCACTATATGGAAGATTTGAAAGACCTGCTCTGCGCTGAATTGGAAGAATACGCAGAAAAAGGCAAAAAGTC